>QCJW01000004.1 GCA_003215775.1 Prochlorococcus sp. AG-409-G20 | reverse complement strand
ATCAATTAGCAAATCTCCTTCTTCTAAAAAAGGCGATATCTGCTCAATAACAGCATCTATAGCATTACCTGCTTTAACCATCATCAAGATGCGCCTAGGTCTCTCTAATTGAGAAACAAAGTCTTCAAGGTCTTTAGCCGACTTGATTTGCTTATTAGCACCGCGACCCTTAAGGAATTCTTCTGTCTTTGAGAAAGTACGGTTATAGACAACACTTGAGAAACCATTACGTTCAGCATTAAGAACAAGGTTTTCACCCATAACACCAAGACCTATTAGTCCGAAATGAGCCTTGGTCATGATCACTAATTTCTTAAACTTGAGCCAGTGTGACCAAATGAAAGAGATAACGCTGGCATCTCAATAGATATGTCAGGAATGACCCATCCTTATCTAAAGCAAACGAACATATAAGTCTTTTAGCTAACTAAACGTATTAAGTCGAAAACACAGTAATTGCAAGACTTGTCTCAAATCAAAGTACCATCTGTGATCGTCGCATTCTTCACAACTACAACAATTCCATTTCGGATATAGAAACCTTCATCTGGACGATCAGCTTCTTCAACATGGTCTTTATTGACGATGGTGACATTATTTCCAATACGAGTATTTTTATCAAGGATCGCTCTCTTAACAGTTGTACCTTGACCTACGCCCAAGGGAATTCCACCACCATTTCTCAAAGCCATTCGTTCTTCTGATGATTCGAAGAAATCAGAACCCATTACTAATGAGTCTTCTAGGACAACATCACTTTCAACCCTACTTCTGACTCCAAGAACACAGTGGTGAATACTACAAGACTTCAAGATCGAACCTTCACCAATAATTGAATCAGTAATCTGAGCATCTACCAATTTTGTAGGTGGCAAATATCTTGGTCGAGTATAAATTGGGAATTGTTCATCATAGAAGCTAAATGGAGGTTTTGGTTGTTTTGTCAACGCTAAATTTGATTCAAAGAAAGCACCAATTGTTCCAATATCTTCCCAATAATCATTAAAAACATAAGTTCTCAATTTATCGCCTCTTTTTAAAGCCTCAGGTATAACTTCCTTACCAAAGTCTTTGTGATTTGGATTCTTATTAAGAAGATCAAATAAAGTATCCCTGCTAAAAACATAAATACCCATAGAAGCCAAATAAGGACGTTCTGCTGCATCAGCCTCTGACAATCCAAGCTTTGATGTATCCACTTCCATTTCTTTAAGAGAGGCTCCCTTTGGTTTCTCCCTAAACTCTTTAATATTTCCCTGTGAGTCTGTGCGCATTAGTCCGAAGCCTTCTGCTTGCTTTGCATCTACTGGTAAGGCTGCGACTGTCAAATCAGCCCCTGTCTCACGATGATGATTTACAAAAAGGCTGTAATCCATTCGGTAAAGTTGATCTCCCGAAAGGATTAGGTATTCATCTACATCCCACTCTTGAAATAACCATTGGTATTTTCGAACTGCATCTGCCGTCCCTTCAAACCAAGATGGGCTATCAGGTGTTTGCTGAGCTGCCAGAACCTCAACAAAACCTTGTCCAAATGGAGCGCTGAGGTTATAACTCTGCGTTAAATGTCTATTAAGTGACGCACTGTTGAATTGTGTCAACACATACATCTTATTAATGCTTGAGTTAATGCAATTACTGATAGGGATATCGATCAAGCGATACTTACCTGCCAAGGGAACAGCCGGCTTAGCTCGCATTTTTGTAAGAGGATAAAGGCGCGTTCCAGCACCTCCGCCTAAAATGATTGCAAGGACTCGCTTCATTCCACCCTCGAAGAATGAGATTGCAAAGCAAACCTACTGGAAGGTTGGCTAACAAAGGGTGATAAAACTAGATATTGAGAAAAAATAGAGAAAGCCAAAATAAATTTCATTTTTTAATTTGAGATGAATCATTCTTTGACTGAAGTTCCAATTCAAATATTCTTTCAACGACGTGAAGAGCATCTTGTCGGTCTTGTCGTGACTGAGCCGCCCTCAGATGAGTTACAGGAGCATGAAGGATTTTATTGATAATTCCTTTACTTAGCGCTTCAACAACCTTTCTCTCCCTAGCAGAAAAGTCAGGACCCATTCGACTTAACGCTTTCTGAAGTTCTTCACTCCTTATCGCCTCAAGAGATGCCCTAAGGGAATTAATCGTAGGTACAGCTTCTAAGCTATCCCACCACTCCAGGAAGAGTCGGCCTTCTTCTTTTAGTAAGTCTTCTGCCTCAAGAGCTATTTGCTGTCGAGCTTCCTGATTTCTTGCAACCACTTCCTGAAGATCATCAACATCATGAGAATCAATTCCATCTAAACCTTTTACATCTGCTGCAATATTTCTAGGAACTCCAATGTCGATCAATCTGAGACTATTAGATCTAATTAATTTCTTTAAGCGAGATGCATCAATAATGGGCTCATCAGAAGCTGTGCTTGTGAAAACAAGAGAAGAATTACAAAGACATTGATCTAAATCTCCCAATAAATGACATTCAACTAGTAGATCAGGGAAATCTGCTGCTAAAGACTCTGCTCTAGAGCTAGAGCGATTTAAAAGAGTTACTTTTGAACAGCCTTTAGCCTGAAGATGTTGCAAAAGCAACCGACTCATTCGGCCAGCTCCAACAACTACTACTGATTCGGTTTCCAATGAGACAAGTTCATCTTTTCCCAAAGATTGACCAAGCTTAAGTTGAGCTAATTCAACAGCAGCAGAACTAATTGAGACAGCTCCAGTACCTAGATTAGTTTCACTACGAACTCTTTTACCTGTACTAACAGACTGAGAAAGCAATCTATTTAAAATTGGACCTAAAGACTGATTTTCTTGTCCTAATCGGAGCATTTTCTTTACTTGAGAAAGAATCTGACCCTCACCTAATACCAAGCTATCAAGGCCAGCTGAAACCCTCATAAGATGAGAAACAGCATCTTCTTGGTTAAAAGTAAAAAGATGTGGAGATAAATCATCTTGAGGAAGACCTGAATGCAGACTCAAAAATTTATTAATTGCCTCGATACCTCCATCTGGTGTCTTGACTAAACAATAAATTTCTAATCTATTGCAAGTACTAAGAATTGATACTTCATGTATCTCCTCAGAGTTCTTACACATCCTCAAACATTCGGGCATGCTCTGATCAGAAATACTCAATTTCTCTCGTATTTCGACAGGTGCCGTTCGATGACTTAGCCCGACAACGGCAATATGCATAGAAGAGTCCTTGTTCTATTCAATATTCAAATCAATTTAAAGAGATGCTCTTAGCACCATCTTTAATATGAATAGTATTAGTAAATCTGGCACTTTTATCAAGTGTACTAATCACAAGACTGCTAGTTCGAGTGCAATCTTTTTCAAATTTGACTCCATTAAATAAAAGTCCATCAGTAATACCACTTCCAGCAAATACAACATTTTCACCTGAGGCAAGCTCTTCTGCCTCATAGATCTTGTCAATATCTGTAATGCCCATTTCATTTAACCTGGCAATATTTCCCTCTTTTGTGTAATCAGCCCATTCACTTGTCTGAGCAATAGCCGGGTCATATACAAGTTGTCCCTGAAAATGGCCTCCCAAAGCTCGCATAGCCGCAGCTGAAATAACTCCTTCAGGAGCAGCTCCAATTCCCATTAAACAGTGGGTTCCTGTACCTGCAAACCCACAAGCAATTGCTGCTTGAACATCACCATCTGATATTGGTTGAACTCTTGCTCCAGTAGAACGAATTTCAGCAATTAGATCTTTATGTCGCGCTCTATCCATCACCACAATTGTTAGCTCATTAATAGCAATATTTAATGAAGAAGATAGAATTTTAATATTTTCAGTTGCGGATTTCCTTATATCAACCTTTCCTTTTGCAGAAGGTGGTGCAGCTAGTTTTTTCATATAGAAGTCTGGAGCATTAAACAATCCTCCTCTGTCAGAGGCCGCCAAAACAGCCATTGATCCTCTCTGACTATTGGCGCAAAGGTTAGTTCCTTCACAAGGGTCTACAGCAAAATCAACTCCAGGACCTTTCCCACTCCCAACTTCTTCGCCGATATAAAGCATTGGAGCTTCATCTCGCTCTCCTTCTCCTATGACTATGCGTCCCTGCATCTCAATCTCCCCCATCCTCTTACGCATAGCCTCCACAGCTGCTGCATCAGCCTCATCCTTCTTTCCTAGGCCAGTCAAATGAGCAGAGGCAATAGCTGCTTGCTCAACAACCTCGAGAATTTCTTGAACTAAGGTGCGATCCACTGTTAAGAGGCAAAGGGAATTGTTTAGCTGCTCAAAAGTTGAGAAAACCCTTAGTCCATTGAAGGACAAAAACCAAATACGCCTAGAAAAACGGACTTGATTAAAGAATGAATTTCAGCTCTTAAGCGCGGTAACTTTATCAGTGCAAGGAACATTAGGTTTTCTCGACAGGTGTATTAATAGAATCAGGTAGTACAAGTTATCTCGATCGATGAGCAACAAGCCTCTTGTAGTCGCCCCTTCAATACTCTCAGCAGATTTTTCGCGTCTGGGAGAAGAAGTCACAGCTGTTGATAAAGCCGGTGCTGATTGGATCCATGTGGATGTAATGGATGGCCGATTCGTCCCAAACATCACTATTGGACCTCTAATTGTGGAAGCTCTTCGCCCAGTAACAAAAAAACCATTAGATGTTCATTTAATGATTGTTGAACCTGAGAATTATGTAGCTGACTTTGCAAAAGCAGGTGCTGACCATATTTATGTTCAGGTTGAAGCTTGTCCCCACTTACATAGAAACCTGGCCCAAATTAAAGATTTAGGTAAAAAAGCCGGCGCCGTGCTAAACCCAAGCACTCCACTAGACACACTTAAATATTGTCTTGAACTATGTGATCTTGTTCTTATTATGAGTGTTAACCCAGGCTTTGGCGGACAAAGCTTTATAGAAAATCAAGTAGACAAAATTAGAGATCTACGTCGAACTTGTGATGAAAAAGGTTTAGATCCCTGGATAGAAGTAGATGGAGGAATAAAAGCTAGCAATGCTTGGAAAGTAATTGAAGCAGGTGCCAATGCAATCGTAAGTGGTTCTGGAGTATTTAATCAGCCAAATTATGCTGAAGCAATCAAAGGAATTCGAAATAGTAAACCTAATTAAATCAAAATCTAGACAAGAAAAGACAAATAAAATATATTAGGCATCAAAAAACCAACCATAACTATGCAAACCTACACCTAAGAGGTTTACTCCTATATAGCAAATAAATATTAGAACTAACCCAATAGAAGCCATAATTGCTGGCTTTCTTCCCTGCCAGCCTCTAGTTAATCTTGTGTGCAAGTAAGCAGCATATATTAGCCAACAAATCAAAGCCCATGTCTCCTTAGGATCCCAACTCCACCATGAGCCCCATGCCTCATTTGCCCATACAGCACCACTTATCAAACCTATGGTCAACAATAAAAAACCAAATGAAATCATCCTATAACTTAGATTATCTAATTTCTCAGAATTACTAAGCTCAACTGGAATCAGATTCAGAATATTTTCTGAATCTGATTTTGTTTCTAATAAAGCCGAATCAGTCCTAAAGCTTCCTGCACCAATAGAACTACTTCTTATATTAATAGATTTTTCTCTGTCAATAAATAAAACCCCAATAGAAAGAACAGAACCAATCAAAAGAGCTGCGTAACTACACATAATGACACTTACATGCATCACTAACCAGCTAGATCTCAATGCTGGGACTAAAGGAGATGCTCCTTGAAGAGCTTCTGGCAAAGCAAAGCTAGCAAATGCAATAGATAAAAGAGCTATAGGAGTTGTAATTGCAGAAACCAAAGGAGAAGGCCAAGATCTCTGGGCAAAAAGCTGAAAAAGGGTACAAGACCATGCCAAGAAACAGAGCGATTCATAAAGGTTGCTAATTGGAAAATGAGAGGATTGCCACCATCTGAAAACCAACTGAGCAGTTAGAGAAAAATTGGATGAAGCTATGAAAACAGTAACGACAGGAGAGAGAGAGTTACCACCTAAAGACCATAAACTTAGGGGCAAAGCAATCAATAAAAGGCAGAAGGCAATAAAACCTAAAACTAAAACTGGATCACCCATAGTTCACATAGAAATCAACAAATTCTTATAAAAGAAGGATATATCAAAAGGATAGTATAGAAACATTAAGTTCAACGACTGGCTTGTTTAAGTAAAAAACCTCCTCCGAAAAGTGATATAAAAACAGGCAACCAGGCTGCAAAGAATGGACTCAATGAACCTTTCACGCCCAAAGAGCTAAAACTAAAACTCAAGACATAATATATAAGTATTAAAATAACACTAAGACCAAATCCTTGACTTCCATTCTTTGTAGAAGATGGCATAGCTCCAATACTACTTCCAATTAAGCCAAAAACTATACAAGCCATTGGCAAGGTAAACTTTTCCTGAATACGAACTTTCATCCTCCTCGACTCTTTAATATTCCCAGCATCAGAATAAAGTTTCTGTGCCCTTAAAGCCTCTAAAACATTCATATCATTTGCATCCTTTGGAAGACTAGCAAGTCTCTCTGGTGCTGCAGATAAAGGGTAAAAATATCTTTCAAATTGAGCTGTTGTAGTACTTCCATTTGGAGAAAGAGTGAGTATTTTTCCTTTTAAAAATTCCCATTTAGATTCTTTATTGTTCCATATCGCTGCCTTTGATACCAACATTTGTGTATAACCAAACTTTGAAAAGTCAAGAACAGTTACATCCTTCATTGCACTTTTCTTAAATTCCTTTGCGTAAAATAGTTGGGTCAATCCTTTGCTACTCTCTTCCGTTTCTGTAGATTCAATCCTCCCAAAACGTGAATAAATAATATCTTTACCTTTTTCTGTAGAGATAGCTTTACCAAGAGAACTTTTGAGGACAATCTCAGCCCTTCTGTTCGAATGTGGTACAATTAAGTCATTAAATATAAATGTTAACGATGTCATAATAAAAGAAAGAACTAATGCTGGTACAATCATTCTTTTTGCATTTACTCCTAGGCTTCTAAGAGCTTTTAATTCACTATTAGCTGACAATTTGCTATATGCTAGTAATGAAGCCATTAACATTGCCATTGGAAAAGAAATAACCAAAAATCCTGGCAGTCGAAGTATTAGTACATGTATTGCAGTTGCAAAAGGTAGACCAAATTCAACAATTTTTCTCACCAAATCAAACATAACTCCTACAGAAAGCGAAACTACTGTAAAAGCAGCAATTGCAAAAAATAAAGGCGAAATTAATTCATTAAGCAACCATCTATCTAGAAGAGGTATTGAGTTCCATTTTTTTAAGATTAGACGAGAGGATTTCTTCAGATAAGAAGTTACTAAGTTTAATATATCGTTGAAAATATTGTTCATAGTTTAAATGAGTCTCCCAAATAATAAGAACGTACTAGAGAATTATTTGCAACCATGCTGGAAGTTCCCGAAGCAAGTATCTCTCCTGTATTTAAGATATAAGACCTATCAGTTATTGCCAGAGTCTCTCGTACATTGTGATCTGTAACTAAAATGCCCATACCTTTCTTTCTTAGTTTTTCAATCAGGAATTGTAAGTCTGCAACTGCAAGTGGATCAACACCTGCAAAAGGTTCGTCAAGAAGTAGATATTTTGGACCCTTAAGACCTATACATAATGCCCTTGCTATTTCACAACGTCGTCTTTCTCCTCCAGAGAGCTGAAAACCTTTACGATCAATAAAAGAGTTCAAATTAAAATCTTCAATCAATTCTTCTCGACGAGAACGGCAATTAAATTCATGAAAATCATTCTGTGCCAGAGCAAGATCAAGGTTTTGTCGAACAGTTAGTTGTCTAAAAACACTTGGCTCTTGTGGCAAATAACCAATTCCAAGCCTAGCTCTGGATGCCATAGGATAATTTGTGACTGATTTACCCTCAAGCAGGACATCACCAATATCAGGTTTTATAAACCCTATTATCATATTAAATGTTGTGGTTTTACCAGCTCCATTTGGGCCTAGCAATCCAACAACTTCTCCTGAGTCAATCTTCAAAGAAACATCTTTTATTAAAGGGCGACCTCCAACATTCAGCGCCACATCTTTAAGCAAAAGACTCATATTGAAAACTTTCTTGCAATAAGTTCAGGAGAAGTTGTTTGAGAAAGATCCCCCTGTGAATGAAGAAGCCTGAGACGAAGTTCTACGCATTCACATAGTCTTGTCAAATCCAAACCAAGATTAGGCACACTTCTTCTTCTCAGACGGCCAAGACCTTCACCATAAAGGATCATTGCTCCATTTCTATTACCTCTATCTAAGTGAAGTTGTGCTACTGCTATTTGAAGCAAGCCTTGCAGGGTAGTTCTTTCAGGTTCAATTGTTTCGTGCCATAATTCTTCTAGTAGATCATGTGATAAATACCATTCCTTATTATTAAAATATCTAATAGCTTTTATAAATCTTTGATCTTCAACTAGATTCTTCAATGTATCGGTATGAGTACTCATTATCGTTTAGATGTTTTCTTGACTGGAAGCTTCCTAAGACGAATTGATTCAGGTGTTACTTCAAGCATCTCATCAGGTCCAATGTATTCAAGTGCTCGTTCAAGTGTTATCTCAATAGGTGATTGGAGTGTATCTAATTCTTCTGCACCAGATGACCTCATATTAGTAAGTTGCTTAGTCTTGCAAATGTTGATTTCCAAATCTTGTTGACGGTTGTTCTCTCCAATAATCATTCCCTTATAAACTTTTGTACCGGGAGAAATAAAAAATTGACCTCGATCCTCAGCATTCTTTAATGCATAGAAAGTTGCTGTTCCTTCCTCAAATGAGATAAGTACTCCATTTCGTCTTGGGTCAAATTCTCCCATCTTTGGCCTATATTCAAAAAAGGAATGGCTCAATATCCCTTCGCCACGTGTAGCTCGTACAAATTCACCTCTAAATCCTATTAATCCTCTAGATGGGACAATAAATTCTAATTGAGTTCTTCCATCCTTACCTGTCTCCATATTTTGCATTTCTGCCTTTCTTATACCCAATTTTTCTATACAAGCTCCTACTGATTCTTCTGGTACATCCATCACAAGAGTTTCTACTGGCTCACATGCTGTTTCATTTATTGTACGAAAAATAACTTGTGGCTGAGATACCTGAAATTCATATCCTTCTCGACGCATAGTTTCAATTAAAATTCCCAAATGCAATTCACCTCGCCCACTAACTGCAAAACGATCAGGTGAGTCAGTTTCTTCTACTCTAAGAGCAACATTAGTCAATAACTCCTTATTTAATCGATCTCTTAGCTGGCGACTTGTAACAAACTTACCTTCCTTTCCACAGAAAGGAGAATCATTAACAACAAATGTCATTTGCAATGTTGGTTCATCTACCTTAATTAAGGGCAAAGCTTTAGGTTCATCTGGACATGCAATTGTCTCCCCAATATTGACATGATCAAAACCAGCTAAGGCAACCAAATCTCCTGCATATGCTTTATCTATTTCTATTCTTTTTAAACCCTGAAATCCCAAAAGTTTGCTGATTCTACCTCTTTTAATAGTTCCATCCTCCTTTATCAGAGTGGCATTCTGACCATTTGTAATAGTTCCATTATGAACTCTACCAATAATTATACGGCCTAAAAAGTCAGAATAATCTAATGTTGTAACTTGAAGCTGAAGAGGTTTATCTTTATCTCCTACTGGTGGTGGAACGTGTCTGACTATGGCATCAAAAAGAGGTTTCATGTTCTCACTCTCTGTAGCCATATCTGATTTAGCAAATCCTCCTAGACCACTTCCAAAAAGATAAGGGAAATCACATTGATCATCATCTGCTCCAAGCTCCAGGAAGAGATCTAGAACTTTATCGACTGCTGTTTCTGGAACTACTCTAGCCCTATCTATCTTGTTAACAAAAACTATAGGTCGTAGGCCTTGTTCTAACGCTTTCTTTAAAACAAATCTTGTTTGAGGCATAGGACCTTCATTTGCATCAACAATTAGAAGGCATCCATCAACCATTCCAAGGACACGTTCAACTTCTCCACCAAAGTCTGCGTGGCCAGGTGTATCAACAATATTTATTCGTGTGTCATTATAATTTACTGCTGTATTTTTTGAGAGAATAGTTATTCCCCTTTCACGTTCCAAATCATTAGAGTCCATTACACAGGTAGGCACAGCCTCATTTTCTCTAAAGATTCCGGATTGAGAAAGGAGTGCATCAACCAATGTTGTCTTCCCATGGTCAACATGAGCAATGATTGCAATATTACGGATCGAATTAATATTTGGACTCATTGGTATTGAGAGTTCTTAGAAGAGTAAGGATTGTTCTAATGATAAGTTTTGACAGGCTGATTTAGTGTGAAATCGATTTGAATGCAATCACTAAAATGATGTTAAAAGTATATAAGCAGGTTTCTTGTTGGTAAGGCAATCTTCAATTCAAGCTTGTCAATCGGTGATTTTATAGAGATTCACTGAAGTTGTGAGAATCTTCGAGCTGGCTCGAACTCTCTGAGAGCCTCTGCTGTGCCCTCAAACCTCCAATGCCATGGTTCATATGAGACACCTTGAGAATTCTCTGGAGGGAAGGAAAGAATGAAATGATATTTAGCAGCATTTCTCTCTAACCAAGCAAAAGCATCGGTTTCTCCAAAACCCTCATTGAAATCAGTTTCCCTTTGAGTCGCATCACCTAGGTCTATTGCATAACCAGTACTGTGCTCGGAATAACCTGGGGGAGCTGAGACCTTAGCCCTTTGAATTGCCGTTTGGTTTCTTGTTGACTTGATATTAAAAAATATTTGCTTTTGTAATTTATGAGAACGATATCCACTTAACAGAACCAACTCAATACCATCATCTAATGCAGCATCTCTCATCAATTTATAAGCAGCAAATGTGTCTTTATGTATCCACATATCTGCATAAACCATCACTAAGTCATCTTTCATAGCCTCTCCGTATGGGAAGTGTCCCAATAGTCTTCCATCTGATGTGGTTTTTAGTTCTTCTACTAAAGGAATTGGGTAAAGAAATAAAAAATCAGTTCTCAAAAGTAATGTTAAGCATAAAAATATAAACCCTATGAATAAAGCTATCGAATTTTTTGAACTTAAATAAGCAGACCATCGTCTTTGGGCAGAACGCCTAGCAACTGGAATATCATTGGTTTCTTTACCTCGTGGAGAAAAGGCCCGAGCCACGAAAATTAGAATAATGTTGTTTCGATCGTAACGGCGTAAGGCCATTGATCCAACGAGAAATTACTTATGGTGTTAGTTTTCAATTAATAATTCAAATAATCATCTGAAAGATGCTGCGTGTTGCCGTAATCGGAGGTGGACCTAGTGGTTCTTGTGCCGCAGAAATCCTTGCGAAAGCAGGTATCCAAACATGGATCTTTGAACGCAAGCTAGACAATGCAAAGCCTTGTGGAGGAGCAATACCTCTATGCATGGTTGATGAGTTCGACCTGCCCGAATCGATCATTGACCGAAAGGTACGAAATATGAGAATGATCTCCCCTTCAAACCGAGAGGTTGATATAAGCCTCGACAAAGTTTATGAAGCTGAAGAGAAAAAGGAGTTCATTGGAATGTGTCGCAGAGAGGTAATGGATGCATTCATGAGAGACAGAGCTGCAGAGTTAGGAGCATCTCTTATAAATGGTCTGGTTACCAAAATAGATACAGGTACCAATAGACAAGGACCTTATTCGCTTACCTACACGGATTACAGCAACGGAGAAGCAACTGGCGAGAGCAAAACCTTAGAAGTTGATTTAATCATTGGAGCTGACGGAGCAAATAGTCGAGTTGCCAAAGCCATGGATGCAGGTGATTACAACGTTGCAATAGCATTTCAAGAAAGAATAAAACTTCCTGCAAAAGAGATGTCTTACTATGAAGATCTAGCCGAAATGTATGTAGGAACTGATGTTTCACCAGATTTTTATGGTTGGGTATTTCCAAAATATGATCACGTAGCTGTAGGAACAGGAACGATGCAAAAGAACCAATCTCTAATAAAAAGTCTTCAAATAGGTGTTAGAGAAAGAGCAAAGAAAAGATTAGTCAATGGAGAAGTAATCAAAGTAGAAGCTCATCCAATTCCTGAGCATCCTCGGCCTAGGAGAGTTGTTGGAAGAATGGCTTTAGTTGGAGATGCAGCTGGTTATGTAACTAAAAGTTCGGGAGAAGGGATCTATTTCGCTGCAAAAAGTGGACGCATGTGTGCAGAGCAAATAGTTGAATCAAGTGAGAACGGTAAAACAATCCCAACTGAAAATGATCTTAAAAAATATCTCAAAAAGTGGGATAAAGAATATGGAACCACCTACAAAGTCTTAGAGATATTACAAAACATCTTTTATTCAAATGATTCTGCAAGAGAAGCATTTGTAGAGATGTGTGATGATATGGACGTACAAAGATTAACATTTGATAGCTACCTTTATAAAAAGGTTGTAGCAATGAAACCTTGGCAACAATTAAAATTAACACTACTTACTCTAGGTTCAATCCTTAGAGGAAGAGCACTTGCACCTAACACATACGAGCCTGTTCCTAGTGCCGTCCGAGAAGACCAAGAAGTTAATCAAATGCTAACCACTGGTTCAATTAAAGGGGGAATAAAAGGAAAGCAATAAATATATCTATTTGTAGATTTTAATTATTAATCCTAGTAAAATCAGCAAGAATATATGCTTGGTTTCTAAGAATTGCCAGCAAATTTAATCTATTATTACGAATTTTAGGGTCATTCACCATAACCATAACACTGTTATCTCCATCAAAGAAGTTTTCCAAAGTTCCAGCACTTGCAACCAATTCAGTCGCAAGTTCATGATATCTATAACTTGTTTTCTTCTTTACAATAGGTTCTAAAGAGTTTAAAACCTTAAGCATTGCAAATTCACATTCGCTCTCAAATAGATTAGTATCAATAATTCCAATGGGAGAGAATATAGACTTATCTATATTTGCATTCTCAGCAAGTCTTGCAGCTCTAGTAACAACTGCCATTACCGACTGCAAGATACCATCATGCCTCATTTTTACCAGAAGTTCATACCTCTCCTTAACATCTAATGGATCTGATAGAACATTTTCTATAGGAATGGTTTGACCTGCTAAAGATTGAACTATATCTGGATTTTTATCAAGATCTTCTAGAAGACTTATGAACCTCTGCCGAAGAAACTCCTTTAAGTCTGTTAACAATAAATCCGAATCTACAATTAGATCCGGAAACAAAGCATTCCAATATCCAATCGCAGTGTTTATAAAAGAATTTAAATCAATCCGCCAACTGCAATTCCATAGAATTTGTAAGATTCCATTACTAGCTCTTCTTAACGCGTAAGGATCTGAAGACCCACTAGGCCTTTCTCCTTTTGCAAAAATACTAAGTAGCAACTCAATCCTTTCAGATATAGCAAGCAAAGATCCAATATCTGTTTTAGGCACTTCTCCATCAGAGCTTTTAGGAAGATATTGTTCTAAAACAGCCAATGAGACCTCTCTAGACTCACCTTCTGTATATAAATACTTAGCCCCTATAATTCCTTGAAGCTCAGGGAATTCACCAACTATCTCACTTACAAGATCATGTTTACATAGTAAGGCTGCTTTCTTAGCTTGAGTTTGTTTAGAAATAGAGAAATCCAAATAAGGCAAGAGGTGTTCAACAACCCATTGAATTCGTTCAACACGGTTAAATAATGTACCAAGTCCTTCTGCAAATAAAACGGATTTAAGTTTTTGACATCTGTCCAAACTAGTCATTTTCAGATCCGTCTTTAGAAAGAAATCTGCATCAGCAAGTCTTGCTCTTAATACTCTTTCATTTCCTCTCTTGACATTAACTAATGCCGAAGGCAAACAATTACAAACACATAGGAATTTAGGATTTAGATTCTGCTTACAATTCATCAACAAAGGATCATCAATCGAATCCTTTTTATAAAGAGGTACATAACGTTGATGAACTTTCATTGCCGTACTTAAGACCTCTGCAGGTAATTCTAAAAAAGACTTGTCTATATCTCCTTGAAGAATTGAGGGTGATTCAACTAAATCAGTCAATTCTTCTAAAAGATTTTCGGGAATATCCGCAAATGCATTAGATTTGGCTGACTCTTTTTCAATCAATTTCTTAATAACGTCCTTTCTTTCTGATCGATTAACTACAACTCCATTTTTAGCCAAAGTCTCAAGATATTCACTGGCTAGTCTAATCTTTATTTTATTATTATAAAGACGGTGTCCTCTACTAAATAATTCTGCTTTTATTTCAGGATCACCTCCTTTTAAATCAATCGGAATTAACTTCTCATCCAAAAGAGCAATCAACCACCTAACAGGGCGAGAAAAACGTCTTTCCCCTGTCCCCCATCTCATAAAACGTTTTCCCTGGAGGTTACCTATCCACTGAGGTATCAGATCAGCTAACAATTCAGAAGCTAATAAGCCTTTTTCAACAAATTTTGCATAAACAAATTCACCTTTTGGTGTATCTCTAATCTCAAGTTGCTCAACTGATAAATTGAACCTATTAGCAAAGCCTATTGCAGCATTAGTGGGCTGATTATTTTTAAAAGCCTTCTCAAGTGGAGGACCTTTACGTTCTTCTTCAAGATCATCAGAAAAATCTGAGATTTCATTAACCAAAACAACAATTCTGCGAGGGGTACCATGACATGAGATTTCACCATGCTTAAGGCGAGCTTTTCTTAAATCGTCCAAAACCAAGGACTTCAACTGAGGTAGTACAAGCCTGGAAAAATCTGCAGGGAGTTCTTCAGTACCAATCTCAAGAAGAAAAGTAGACACTAAAACTTAAGGAATGATCCTTCACATTTTATTCACTTACGTGACAATAAACTTGCTCCGCTTCGCTACGGTATATATGTGAATCTTTTAGCCGTGACCGAAGGAGAGAATGAAACCAAGGCGATGACAGGGAGAGAGCTCTCTCCCTGTATTGCTAATGGAGCCGAAAAAACAAAATTCGAACAGTTCAAGACAGATAGCAAGCACCTTCGTGAACCTCTTGCAACAGAACTAGAAAATCCCAGTGATCACTTCACTAATGACGCAGTTCAGCTCCTGAAATTTCACGGTAGCTATCAACAAGACGATAGGGAAAATAGGAAAAAAGGACAAGAAAAAGACTGGCAAATGATGCTGAGGCTTAGAAGTCCCGGAGGCTATATACCAGCACCATTATTTGTTGCCCTAGATGACCTTTCTGACCATTTTGGCAATGGAACTCTTCGAGCCACAACAAGACAAGCATTTCAAATGCACGGGATTCGCAAAGAAAAACTGAGAGAAGTGATTGGAACAATTATTAAAGCTATGGGTTCAACACTTGCAGCCTGCGGAGATATAAATCGAAACGTGATGGCTCCAGCAGCCCCTTTTCAAGAAGGAGGGTATCCTGCCGCAAGAAAACTAGCAAATGACATTGCTGATCTTTTAACCCCATCAGCTGCTCAGGATTCTTATTTAGAGCTTTGGGTTGATGGAGATTTAAAATATAAGATAAATCCTAATCAAAAAGTAAATAAAGCAAGGGAAAAACAAATAAATAAGGGTCTATTCAGCGGTGACATTAACGAACCATTATATGGGTCTTCATATTTGCCAAGAAAGTTTAAATGTGCTGTAACAGTTCCTGGAGATAACTCAGTTGATCTATTAACTCATGACATTGGATTAGTTGCTTTTACAAACATCAAAGGAAAACTAGAAGGTTGCAATGTCTATATTGGCGGAGGAATGGGAAGAAATCATAATAATGATGAAACATTTGCTAGGAAAGCAGAGCCTCTTGGATATATAAAATCAGATTCTATTTTTGATCTAGTCCAGTCAATTCTTGCATTACAAAGAGACTATGGCGACAGAAAAACAAGAAGACATGCCCGTATGAAGTACTTACTTCATGATAAAGGTATTGATTGGTTTAAGAAGGAACTGCAAACCAAATACTATCAAGGAACAATAGAAAACATAAAGAAAGAGCCTAGGATGGTATTTGAGGACTACCTAGGCTGGCATAAACAATCTCCAAACATGTGGTTTGTAGGAATTCCTTTACTATGTGGTAGATTGCATGGTGAATTCAAAAAGAAACTAAGAGATATTATTCAAAAGTATCAAATTGAAATTAGACTAACACCTAACCAAGATATTCTCTTATGCAATATAGGTAAACATCAAAAATCAACAATAAAAGAAGCAATAAGAGAATTAGGAATTACTAGACCTGAATCACCTAAGCCTTTGCTAAGGCACGCCATGGCATGCCCCGCACTACCCTTATGTGGACTTGCTATTACAGAAGCAGAAAGAGCACTACCAACAATCTTAAATCGAATAGAGACTCAGTTAAAGCAACTAGAAATTTCAAAGCCAATACTGATTCGAGTTACTGGATGCCCCAATGGATGTGCCAGACCATATATGGCTGAACTATCACTAGTAGGTAGTGGAGTAAATCAATATCAACTTTGGCTTGGTGGTACAGCTAATCTTCAAAGATTAGCTAAGCCATTTATCCAAAGAATGCCAATTGATCAATTAGAAAAAACACTAGAACCTTTATTAATTAGCTGGAAAGATGGTGGGAAGAATTTAGATTTTGGTGATTACATTAAAAAGATTGGAGATCAGAAAGTAGAAGAGTTACTTTCCATTGGTCTAGCTAATCCATAAATGGCCTTATCAGATTTACTTAACCAAGCCCACATCTGATCTCCATAACTAAAGTGCCACCATTCATTTGGATGTTGAACAAAACCAGCTTCTTTCATTACATTTGAGAGCAACTTCCTTCTTTTATTCCATATAAAAGCATCAGAGTTATCTTTTTCATGTGCAATTGATTCAAAATAATCCGGATTTGAGATAGAACCTATTTCATCAATTGGACTTCCCATATCTAATACCGAACCTTCTAAATCAGCCAGTGTCAAATCAACAGCTGATCCAGTGCTATGAGGCGGAGGTTGGTTTTTATCTGTACTAGGTAAAGCCCAAAAACGATTTACTTCTTGTTTGATTTTATCGATTTCTTTACTATGACCTTGATCAGAGATATCTAATCCTTTTGCTTGACATTGCTTCTGTACAACATGTTGAACCATGAATGATTGAACTTCTACTGAGCGCCAAGCATCAAAGACTGCGAGTTTAAGACCACTCTCAGCCCTATATAAATTTTCTTGAGCATTAAGCAAACGATCTATGACGGCTAAACGTAATTTCCAAGGGTCATTAGAATTTGTATAAGGAGCACCTAAAGAAAAGTAAGGATGAGGCTCTAGACAATAAACCGAACTAGGAAGACTAACAAGAGGTTCTCCAGAGTCAACGATAGGTATAACATTCCATGGTTTAGGCATAAATTCATTCACTTTCCACAACAAAACCTAAGTTTTCCACAAAGAGATTCTCGATAAAAAGTCTAAAAACGAAGCAATATTTGGTCAAAGAACAGTACGAAAGCAAAAGATTCGTTGAAATAACCAGAAGAGCCACAAAAAGGTTAACATGCATATTTCTTCTAAAACTGCTGGGAAAACTTGAATTTTTTGCATAATCGAACTTAAATTCACTAACTGTATTTAAAAATGCCCCAAAAAGGCTAGAACAAAGATGAGTACCCAATAAAAAAATGAGTCTCAAATGAGTCTAGTCTCTGTGGAAAATCTAGTTCAAATGTGCTTTACCACAAAAAGCCTCCCAATACTGTAAAACAAGTTCCTTTAAAAGCTGATGTTTTTGGAGGTCTGGATCTATTTCTAATAGTTTTTTTGCTTCATTCCTTGCAATTTCTAATACTTCTGAATCTTCAACAAGACTAGCCAAAGCGAAATCAGGAAGGCCAGACTGCTTTGTTCCAAGAACTTGACCAGGTCCCCTTAGACGTAGATCCAATTCAGAAATTTCAAAGCCATCATTAGAGCGAGTGAGGATTTCCAGTCTCTGTCTTGCAAGTTGATTAGAACTTTCGTTAATCAATAGACAATATGAAGTTTTAGTTCCTCTACCTACCCGGCCACGCAATTGATGCAATTGAGCCAATCCAAACCTTTCAGCATGTTCTATTACCATGACGGTTGCGTCTGGTACATCTACACCCACTTCAATAACAGTTGTAGACACGAGAACTTTGCATGATCCATTTGCAAATTCTTTTATGGCATCCTGCTTCTCCTGGCTAGTCATCCGACCATGCAGTAATCCAACATTGAAATCGGGGAAAACTTCAGTTGACAAAGACTTATAAACCTCTACCGCCGAACGAAAATCAAGTTTTTCTGATTCCTCTACAAGGGGTAACACAACATAGGCTCGTTGTCCTTTTAGGACTTCGGTTCTAATTAGTTCATATGCTTTATTTCTACTTGATGATGACAATAAGCTAGTTAATATAGTTTTTCTATTAGGTGGCATTTCATCAATCTGGCTAACATCAAGGTCACCATGCAAAGAGAGTGCAAGTGTCCTAGGAATTGGAGTGGCTGTCATTGTCAATAAATGTGGCTGTAACCCTTTGTTAAGAAGACGATTACGTTGATTAACTCCAAAACGATGCTGTTCATCTACAACTACTAAACCCAACCTAGAAAAGGAAACAGGATCTTCAATTAAAGCGTGAGTTCCTACAAGAATGTTAATCGAACCATTTACTAGATCACTAAATAAATTTTTCCTCTTTATTGAAGATGTTGATCCTGTCAACAACTCAACATTAACGTGAAGTTGAGGTAGCCACTTGCATAATGTCCGATAGTGTTGCTCTGCTAAAACTTCTGTGGGAGCCATAAATGCTCCCTGACAACCAGATTCAACTGCATTTAAAAGAGCCACAAGAGCCACAACAGTCTTACCACTGCCAACATCACCTTGCAACAAACGAGCCATTGGTTCAGGTTTAGAAATATCATCTTCTATTTCTGAAATAACCTTTAATTGAGCTTTAGTTAATGAGAAAGGCAAAAGATCAAGTAATCTTGAAACAAGACTATTTTTTACCCTAGAACATTTAAGAGGTAGAGATAAATTACTTCTATGCGAAATACGTCTACGCAACAATGTTAATTGTAATAAAAAGAATTCATCAAAGACCAATCTCCTCCTTGCTTTTTTTAAGGAAAGTTTATCTTTAGGACGATGAATTGAAATCAATGCCTTCTGCTTACTAAGAAGAGAAATCCTTTCAATAAGTTCTTTAGGTAAAGGATCTTTTAAGAATTTCACAAGTGGTAAAATTTCAGTTATAGTACTTCGAAATTTTTCTGCTGTAATACCTTCAGTTAGTGTATATATTGGAACGATTTGACCTATACTCTTCGAGTTTAAAGGTGACTTTTTACTCTCTAATACTTCGATTTGCGGGTCTTGAAATGATTTGCCATAAGCTCCAGATTTAACAAGGCCACTGACAGCAACGTAAGACCCTGGTGAATAAAGGCGGGTCTGACTCTTTAAATAGGAATAATTACTAAACCTTTTACCAGCAATAAATCTACTGACTTTGAGTCTTCCTGTTTCATCTTGCAAATACAATTCGATAATTGCAAGATTGGGGTTTCTAGGGCTTACAAAAGAATTGCATTTGCGCAAAGTTGCAAGGATGGTAGCTGTTTGTCCATCCTTTAACTGGTCAATATTAACAAGAGAGGAATAATCAATATAGTCTCTTGGATAATACATTAAAGCATCTTGAATAGTTAGAATTCCTAAATTTGATAATTTATCCGATATTTTTGGGCCAACACCTTTTAGGTTAGAAATAGATGTAAGCAAATCATGATCACAAGAAGTATTAGACAAATTGCTATAGCTTTTTTCAGGAATATCTTTAAAAACTAATTTAGGGCTGTTCTTGCGAATAGGAAGATGATAATAGTTATTAATTGAATGTAGATACTGTCTAGTCTTAGCTATTAGTCTTTGTCTTCTATTCTTAGAAAGGCTGGGATATAACAAAAAATCATCTGCTAGCTTTTCCAAATCATTATGAAAATGTGAACCTTCATTTATAATTTCACATTTTACTATCTGCTTACTGATATATCCATTAAAAAAATCTTGCCTGCCTTGAATATTAGAGAAGTCTTTATCAACCTCTATAGATAGTGCCTGTTGGATAGGCCTAATCCATGACTCTAATTTATTAAATTGTTCAGTCGTCAGCTCCTGAGACATTTTTGGATAAAGACTTCTGATTAGCAGTCCACCAACTTTGATGCAATTCTGCCGTAATAGCTCTAGTCTGCCAATGCTTTTGTTGCTTAACCATTGTAAACAGATTCTGTCGGTGGCTTTTAATTAATGATCGAACTTTTCTTAAATGTGGATTTTCGAATTCTAAATCTGAGGTACGAAGTAAAACACATGATATTTCAATAGATTCGTCGTCATTAGAACCATGTATGGGAATATTTAGGGTGATAAGATTTGATGTTGAATTATTAGTCTGAATATTACCCGAAAGAACTGCTTCAAGAAGATTAACTGGTATTAATACATTTACTATTCCATAACTCATTAACTCCATATTTATAGCATGAGAAAGATTTCTTAATCTTCGTGTTAAAGCAGTATCGAAGGATACTATCCAACTTGAAAGTTCAATTGGATTATCTGGAAGAAGATTGAAATCTGAAGATTCTTCCTTATAAAGAGAATCTTCATTATCGATGGCTTGATTAGTTGTCTTTCGAATCCTAGATTTATTAGGAATAAAAGAACGTCCAGCCAATAAGAACAAATCTTTAAAGAAATCTATTCCATTAGAAGTTAGTTCTTCTTTACCTTTAAATTCATCATTTAAGTACTCCTTATCGTCTTCTTCATTCTTCTCTAAACTAATGAGCTCTAAGTTTGATTCATCAGGATAAACCTCCTTAGGATTTAGAGTTACAGAGCCATCAATACTTTCCTCTGTGTATTCAGTCCAACCGTCTAATCTAGAAATATTATTGAGAGGCGGTCTAATATTTAATTCAATTGATCCTTCTTCATAAGTATGAGAATTTCGATCTCTCTTAAACATATTAATCAACTCATCTTTAGCTTGTTCTTGGAGCAATTTCTTTTCTTCATCAATCTTCCTTGACAGATCGATTAGATGTTCAACTGTTAGCAATGAACAACATCTAGATATAAGCTTTTCGATTTTAATCTTTAAAACTTCTCGTTCATCTATGGAGAAGTTGGAGAAAACATCAATACCTTTTTCTGTGATAATAGTAAATACAACCTTTCTTATAGTACTTTTAAGTATATTTCTAACTACTTGAAGATATAAAGCATAGTCCCTATATATTAATGGTGAGAGTGAATTACACTTCAACCTGAGGTATTTAAGTTGCTGGTGAGGATCTAGCCTTTTCAATTTATCTTTATTTAAATTTTATGCTGCTGACATTGAAGCTACTTCTGTAGCAAAATCAGTTTTGTCTATTTCTATTCCTTCACCGAGGGTATAACGCGTGAATCGACGAACTTGAACATTCTCCCCAATCTTTCCTCCAACTTGTTTAACTAATTCTTCTACAGTTATGGATCCATCACGAATAAATGGTTGATCCATTAAGGCCAATTCCTTTAATCTTTTATTGATTCTTCCTTCAACAATTTTTACTTTCATCTGATCTGGTTTTCCTTCCAAATCATCTCTACCCATTTCGATGCCTTTTTCTTTCTCAACAATGCTTACAGGTATATCGTCTATCTTTACATATTCAACATTAGGGCAAGCTGCTATTTGCATTGCTACATCTCTCAAAAGTCCCTGGAAAAGTTCGCCACGCGCAACAAAATCAGTTTCACAATTCAATTCAAGAAGTACTCCTACCCTTGCCCCAGTATGGATATAACTACCAATAGCCCCTTCTGCTGCTACACGTCCAGATTTCTTCTCAGCACTTGAAATACCTTTCTGACGAAGCCATTCAACGGCCTTTTCTGCATCACCATCACTTTCTGCGAGGGCCTTTTTGCAATCCATCATTCCTGCGCCAGTTTTGTCACGCAGTTCTTTAACAAGCTTGGCTGATACGTCCGCCATTGAATTAGTAGGGTGAAAGGATTATTTGAGTTACACCTGAAACTTAAAATCAATAAGTAATACAGGTGCTTAAGAAAAGAACAATAGGCTTTGAATTTAAAGCAATTCTTTAACAGCCAATGTAATTGGATCCTGAATGGTCACTCATTTGAACCATGCCGACCTTCATTAATTGCATCGGCAAGTCTGCCCAATACCAACTGAACAGAACGAACAGCATCATCGTTGCAAGGTATAGGGACTTCGCAAAGATCTGGATCACAATTCGTATCTAGCATTGAGATAAGAGGAATATCAAGTTTCCTTGCTTCCAGTACTGCGTTTGTTTCTCGTCTTTGATCAACAAGAACTACCACATCAGGAAGACGTCTCATGCCCTTTAGACCACCTAAATACTTTTGAAGCCTTTCAAGCTCTCTTCTTAAAACAGCCGCTTCTTTTTTAGGGCGCATAGCTATAGCTCCACTTGATTCCATTCGCTCAAGATCTTTTAACCTATCGATTCGCGCCTTCATAGTGGTCCAATTTGTAAGCATTCCTCCCAACCATCTTTGATTTACATAAGAGGCTCCACATCTAGTTGCTTCTAGAGCAACAACCTCAGAAGCTTGCTTCTTAGTGCCAACAAATAAAAATCGTTTCCCACTTCTGGCAGCTGAACGTGTCCATTTATATGCACTGTTCATACAAACAGCTGTTTTTACTAAATCAATTATGTGGACTCCATTGCGAGCGCAATAGATGTATCTAGACATCTTTGGATTCCAACGTCTTGTCTGGTGCCCAAAGTGTGCACCAGCTTCCATCATCTCGGAAAGAGAAACTACAGCCATGTTTTTAGGTTTCGGGTTCGCCTCCACCTGTTAGGGATGTCCAAAACTGAGTAGAAACTCATTTAGTTTTGTCATCACCCGAAACGAACAGGTGTGCGTTATAAAAAGTACCCATACAATTTAACAAAGAACCTGTTCAGATAATCCCATCTATTGCTGCTTGCTTATAAACCTCATTAACTCCAATACGGTTCAAAGGCAATCTCAGTATCTCCATGGCAAGTCCTGGATAGCCATTATTAATTAGAAAGGACAGCAAAGGTCTAAGACTATGAGCATTTAACAATCCAAAAATAGTTAGAAATTCCCAAAGTAACTTATGGAATAATGTATACTGAATTATCAAGCGCACTCTAAATGTAGGGTGTTTTTTAAAAAAGAGCACTCCCATACAAGCACGTTCCTTCTCTATTCTTATTAAATCAGGAATCTGACTTAAAGTAAATGAAGGATGCCAGTGATATCCAACTGCTTGAGGACATTTGATAAGTTTAACATCCATAGAACGAAGTCTTTCACCTAACTCCAAATCCTCCCAACCATACAAAGTAAAACTTGTATCGAATAATCCTGACTTCACAAGAACATCTTTATCAATAGCTACATTTCCAGTTGCAAAATACGCCCAAGAAATATCTTGCAACTTATGTGGCTCTAGGGTTGGAGAATCAAAATTCGAAGTATTTATTACTGAGCCATATGTAAAACAAAGACGATTGCCATATTTTGTCCAATACCGAATTAATTGCCTAGCATGACAATTCAAGAAATTCCTAGTAACGACAAGGTCACTATCAATAAAAACAATTAAATCTCCATGAGAATTCTCGACTCCTATATTCCGAGCTTGGGCAGGACCAGCATGACTCTGCTCAAATAGACGCACATGAGGGACTTCATTAGGATTACTCCTCAGCCAATCTGGAGTGCCATCAGTAGAACCATCATCAACTACAACAACCTCATAACCTTCGATTGACGAACCTAAAGATTGCTTTTCAAGAGCAAGCAAACATTTCTTAAGAATACCCAAACGGTTATAGGTAGGGATGATGACACTTATGAACATCCTCAAACATCAGACTAAGGAAAAACTAACAGGACATAGTGAAATGTGAAAGCTCCTCAATCAGAAGAAGTTAATGGTAGAACTTTTATAAAACAAAAAAAGCTCTAATCGGCAGCTCCACCATTGTTAGCAGTACCAGTAACTCCATTGCCGGCACCTTCTCCACGTCCATCATTACGAAGCTTACGCTTTTTGAACTTGCGTGCATATGCACGATTTCTCTCTTGCTTTTCTTTTTTGAGATTTCGTCTTTTTGCCATGTTTAGAGCTTCCAATAAAGATTGATCTTACTAATTTACTCAAGAGGCTGTACCATTTTGCCATCTTCCATTTTTAAGACCCTATCAGCAATATCTAAAATCCGAGGATCATGAGTAACCATTAAGACTGAACAAGACTGATCTTTAGCCAGACGCCTTAATAAATCTACTATCTCTCGGCCCGTAACACTATCTAAAGCAGCAGTAGGTTCATCAGCCAACAAAATTTTCGGTCTAGCCGCAAGTGCTCTTGCTATTGCAACCCTCTGCTTCTGACCCCCAGAAAGATCATGTGGAAGTTTATCCATTTGATCAGAAAGGCCAACAAGTCTCAACCATTCCCTTGCTTGGTCTCTCCTAACCCTATAGCTCAACCCATCGATGAGATCTGCTCCCATTTGAACATTCTGTTCAGCTGTTAAACATCGAAGTAGATTATGCCCTTGAAAAATCATTCCTATATTTTTACGTAATAATTGCCTAGTTTTTCGACTGGATCCACGCAGATCACAACCAAAAACACGTAAATCACCAGCTTCTACTTTCCTTAACGCACCTATAAGTGTGAGCAATGTTGTTTTGCCACAACCAGAGGGACCTGTAAGCAAAACAACTTCACCAGAATTAATTTCTAATGATATGGACTGCAAAACCTCTCTTCTCATTATCCCCTTGCCAAACCAATGACTCAAACCAACTATCTCAACAGCTGGCTTTTCTGCACTTATAAAGGTCGGAACAGATGAATTGGCAAGTAAATTCATCAAAATATTTCAGCAGGATCTGCATCAACTAATCTGCGCATTGCGAGCAAAGCAGATCCCATACACATAAGCAAAATCAAAGAAAAAACTAATAAAGACCTATCAAGATCCATTGCTACAGGTAATCTAGTTGAACTCCTAACCAAAGCATACAATCCCTGGGCTGCCATATAAGCTGGCAAATAACCCATAACCGCAAGCAAAACTCCTTCTCGTGCTACAACCCCCAGCAACGTCTTAAGTCGGTATCCCATAGCCATTAAAGTTGCATATTCGGGCAAGTGATCACTTACATCGCTATAGAGTATTTGATATACAATTACACATCCAACTACAAATCCCATTACTGCACCAAGTGTGAATATAAAACCGATGGAAGTGCTAGTTCTCCAATAATTCTTCTCAAAGTCAATAAATTCTTCTCTTGTTAAGACTCTTACATCCTTAGGCAAACTTGAACTTATTGCATCAGCAACAGACTGTTTGTTATAACCTGACTTTAATCTAATTAATCCTATCTCTATACTTCCAGTTGGAGTAGAAGGTAACAACTTAAGGAATGTTTCTCTGCTTGTAAGTAAATTACCGTCTGCCCCAAAAGAAGGTCCTAAACTTACAAGACCAGAAACTCTTACTCTTTTACCAGCAACCTCTGTTTCTACAATTTTACCTTGCTCATACCATTCAGATATTGGACCAAACTCTTTTCTAGAAAGTTTATCAAATAAAACTCTTCCTGGTTTAGTAAGAGATTCAGTCTTATAAGAAAGTTGTGGATCATTCAGAATTGAATCAGTTGGTTCAAAGCCAAGAGCAAGAATAGATCTCGTTACAAGTGTCTGAGGATTACGCCATAAAAGAAAATTCCAATTCACAGGAGTGGTTCCAGAAACTGCTGGATGTGCCATTGTCTGAACCAATCTTCTTCTAGGAAAACCACTCATACTAATAGAACTCATTGAGCGAGGACTTATCAATACTAAATCTGTATCAAACATGCGATGTACTGTCACACTTGCATCAAAAAGACCTTCTCTAAAACCTAACTGCATAAACATTAATATGCCTGCAAAAGATATTCCTGCGAGTGCAACTAGCAAACGTATTGGTTGTCTAGTTAACAACAACCAAGCAAGAGGAATTCTTCTTCCTTGTAATAAATGCCTCATAACATAGGAATAAATCGGGCTATTACCTTTAGTCCAGTTAGTTGGGTTACTAACTTTGCAGATTCAGGCTGAAGAATTACGAGGACTTCTACAATTCGTGCATCTACATCGCCTGTAGGATCTGTAGACAAAACATTTCTTTGTCGAACCTGGGGGCTTATTCGATAAACCTTACCAAAAAGAGTTCCATCAAAACCCCCATTCTCACTAACCAAAGAGACCTCTTGACCCAACTTAACTCGATTTACATCAGATTCATAAACTTCAATCAAAGCTTCCATAGATTTGTTAGCACCTACTTCGACAACACCTTCATTTCCAGGTCGTTCTCCAACACGAGAATGTACTCTTAGAATAATTCCATCAATTGGAGACTTTAATTCACTATCTGCAAAATCTGCATTAAGACCAATCTTTTCTGCTAATGCCTCATTTAGTTGCCCTTTTATTTTTACTAATTCATCTTCTTTTTCTTCCAACAAAACAAATGCTGCTGCACCTTCTACTGCAGCCTGTCTATAGCGAGAGACTTCTTTTTTCTGCATTTTAATCTCAACTTTTAAAGTATTAATTCGGGCTTGAATACCTTTAAGATCAGCCAAGATCTGGGGTTGACTGTCGAAGATTGCAATTACTTGTCCAAGTTTTACAACATCACCCTCTCGAACAAGAAGCTTTGAAATTCTTGGAGTTCCACCAAAGCCACTTACTGGGGGGGCAAGACGACGAACATCCCCTGCAGGGGCTAGCCTTCCCAAGGCCGATACAGCTTCTAAAGGCCTAACATTTTTATTTATATCCTCTATTTGAGGAGGTGGAGAAGGTTGTAGTGAACAACCAGACAATCCGAAACCGACCAAACCACCTAAGCCGTGCAATATCAAGAAGAAGAGTAATTTTGAAGTTAATTGCACTTGGGCAAATCGAATAACACATGATTTATGTATCGATCCGCCCAGTCTGCGTCGAAAGCCTTTTCGAGAACTCCTCGTGTCTTGTCGTTGCGCTTTTGTTGAAGGCAATAGAAGGTTTGTCCTTGATTTCTTTCAATAGTAAGGGGTGAATCAAGCGAGTCAGGAGTAATTGAATCCAAAGAAGAAATCAGAATTTGCAAGTAAGTATCAACTAATTCTAAGAAAAGTTTTTCTTCATTAGGATTTTCTGGTCTTATAAATTGGACATATGGTGAAAAAATAGATCCCCAACTTGGTAATTTCCTTTGACAAGAAAAAGAAGGTATTATTATTGAGGATAATAAGTCATTGAAATAACGAGGAAGAGTTGATGTAACTGGTGATAAGTCAACTATTGCAGCAGTAATGCCAGTCTGCGCGATAACAAGATCAGTTCCAAAAATCGGAAGATCAAAACATGGATCTGGGAAAAATACACAATGAAAGATCTGAAGTCCACTAGACGTGCTAACTATCTCCAAATGTATCTTTCTGAAAGCAGTGCAACTATGAAATTCATTGCTTATACACAAAGTATCTCCATCAACAGATTTGCAAAATGCTTCCAAATCAGAGTCTAATTTAATTGTTCTAATGTCCTTTAAATCTGAACGCTTAGTCCTAATCAACTCTGCCAGAGACTCCAGAAAAGGATGGAAGTCATTATCACTATGTGAAGAGAATGGTGACACGGGTAAGATTTTGGAAATCTGAAAAGAGTGACTACCGGAAAAGTAGCGATAAAGAGTCTCCCATAAGGATTCTCGAGATTCCTACCAAGACAGAAGGAAAAGGTCAAGAGCAGAAAAAACCTAATAAAAAGTCATTTCTATAAGATTTAGCTATATGAATTAATAGCAATAAAGACATCATTCGAAAAGACAAACATATTGAAAAGATAACGCTAATAAAACCCTAAGTTGTTCACACAAAAAAGCCCCTGTCTTAGGGGCTTTTGGAATTCGCTTAAATCAAAAATGAAGCCAGAAGCTTATTTCTGATATTTTCTACCTCTGTAAGTAAGAGAGGTGTGACTAGGTGCTGACTGCTCAACACGCTTTGTATAAGTGCTATGACGATATGTCAGCTTTACAGGCTGCTTTGCAACAGCTTCCTTGTGCTGAACATAGTCATGTCCGCGATAAAGAAGTGTGGTCATGATTCATGAGTCCGATACAGGCCCAAGTCCCCGTTCCTTGGCTTGGGTCGAACTGCGCCTCATCAATGTGACGAGGTGAACGTTTTGGTAGCGATTGCTACAAATTTATTATGCACTATATCAACGGAAAACCAGGTTCACATCGATACAAAACTTTTAGCTTAAGAATTATTTTAGAATCATTAAGCACTAATTGAGTAATCCTTCTCATCGCAAAATACGCGTAGATGAGGTTCCTTTGATCTAAATCATTATTCAGGAGAGCATCTAGTGCTGAAAATTCTTTTTATTGGAATGCTTGAGGTTTCAACATCTTTTTATGGAGACAGCATAGGTCTTGCCCCCATAAGCCTTAGTACAAATGATCTTGATGTACTCCAATCACATGATCTAGAGGGTGAGGGAACTTATACGGATTAGTCTCTGAGCTGTCTTGAGTCAGGTGGAAACTTCAAATCTCGATATCAGTTGATTATCAAAGAAATTCCCAAGTTCATTCCTATGAGCAAATTTGGCATAAAGATCTACTAAAATCATCTGGATTTCATAGATGATATTGACTGAACAATCATCATGCAATGAAATAGAACTTTGCTATTTACCTCTGAAACAACAAGAACAAGCGCCTCTGACTCAAGATTGGGCTCTTGAAAACAACACAAAATGCGTAACAACTGATATTCCCCATGCGCCACTAATTTGCTTAGATCTTTGGTGTAAAGCAGGTAGTTCCTATGAAGAAGAAGGACTAGAAGGAGCCGCTCATTTTTTAGAACATCTTGTTTTCAAAGGAAGTATCTCCTTAGAGGCTGGTGAATTTGATAGAAGAATTGAGGCCTTAGGAGGCAGCAGCAATGCCGCTACAGGATTCGATGATGTGCACTTTCATGTACTAACACCACCAGAATTAATAGAACCTGCACTCGAACTTTTAATTGAACTTGTTCTAAGGCCTGCTTTAAGAGTAGAAGAATTTTCTACAGAGAGAGAAGTTGTTCTTGAAGAAATTGCCCAATACAAAGATCAGCCTGATGATCAAATCTTCCAAAGAATTCTTGAGAACTGCTGGTCCAATCATTCGTATGGAAGACCAATTCTTGGATATGAAGATAGTCTTAAGACAATGACACCCGATGAACTAAGGTCATTTCATCAGAGAAGATATCAAGGTGTTAATACATGTATATCAATTGCTGGTCCAATAACTAACAGAATCAAATCTCTACTTGAGAATTCATATTTAAATTCAATACCAAACTTCAAAACTGAAGGAATTAAAAAGATAGAAATGCCGTTATTTAAACAAGGGCATAAACATATAAAAGTTCCACGTCTTGAATCTTCTCGAATATTAATGGCTTGGCCATTGCCACCAGCAAGTGATCAATTGAAAAACATGGGAGCAGATATAGGAACATCCTTACTTGCAGAAGGAAGAAGCAGCATTTTAGTAAATCATCTAAGGGAAGAGCTGCAAATTGTCGAGTCGATTGACATGGAAGTGACTAACTTAGAAAAAGGAGGCTTAATATTACTTGAAGCATGTTGCTCAGAAGAAAACATCAATAGAGTAGAAAAAGAAATAGCAAACATCCTTAGGCAATCATTGGAGAATCAACCTACTAAAAAACAACTAAATAGAGCAAAGCAACTAGTTAGAAACAGTCTTTATTTCAGCCTAGAATCTTCATCACAAGTTGCTTCATTAACAGGGTCACAAACATTATGGGACAGAAGTCAGCCATTACTTAAACCAATTGAATTAATAGATTTGTGGACAGATACTCTTCTCCAAACTGAAATTTTTAACCTAATGCAACCAGAGAAAAGCTTCACATTGATTGCAACACCACAAAATCAATAACATATGTTAGATATCATTCTAGATCCTTTAAAAGTTCCAGGAGTTCTAGCCGTAAAACTGTGGATTCAGGACGGAAGTGGAAGTGATCCCATAGGGAAGCGAGGAATTCACCAGCTACTCGGTTCCTTATTAACTAGAGGGTGTGGTCCATATAAAAGTATAATTCTTGCTGATTTAGTAGAAGGCTGTGGAGCTGGCTTAAGATGTGACACAAATGAAGATGGACTTTTACTAAGTCTAAAATGCTCAGATAAAGATGCTTTTGAACTTTTACCAGTTCTAGGTTGGATGGTAAGCAATCCACATCTAGAAAAAAAACAAATCGAACTTGAGAGAGAATTAAATCTTCAAGCAATTCTACGACAAAAGGAAAATCCTTTCTATATAGCGTTTGATTCATGGAGGAGTCTTGCTTATTGCAATGGCCCCTATGGTCATGATCCAATTGGTATCGCAGAAGAATTAAAATCAATTAAAAGAAAAGATCTTATAGCTTTGGGAGAAAAGATGTTAAGTAAGAATATAATAATTTCCATTTCAGGATCGTTTGATGATGATATTAAAGAAAGAATTCTAAACCTAGAACCATATTGTAAGATGAATAATAATCAAATCAAAGAGAAAAGAAAAATATCAATTAACTCAATGATTCAATCAAGTATTAGTCTTGAGATTGAGAATACAAATCAAATTATAATTCTACTTGGTTCTCCAACAATTGAATATTCACATAAAGACGATTTAGCGCTAAGACTACTAGGTTGCCATCTTGGAGCTGGAATGTCTTCTGTACTTTTCAGAGTTCTTAGAGAAGATTATGGAGTTGCTTATGACGTAGGAATTCATCACCCAATAAGACAAATGAAAGCTCCTTTCTTAATTCATGCATCAACGACTGTAGACAAGGCGATAACTACACTTAAATTGCTTCAAAATATTTGGTTGAATTTACATAACAAGCAAATATCTGATGACGATTTGTCACTCGCAAAAGCGAAATTTAGAGGTCAAATAGCTCATAGCTCACAAACATCAAACCAACGGGCTGAACGTCTTGCTCAACTTAAATCTCAAGGTCTCAAAGAAGATCATGACAAACAAATAGTTACGAAAATAGAATTATTAACTAGCAGTGATCTAAAAGATGTAGCCACCAAATATCTTCTCACTCCACTATTAAGCCTATGCGGACCAGAAAATACACTAAACGAACTTGCGATTGTTTGGAAAGATTTTGAAAAAACCAATAAACATTAAATAGAATTCTTTGAGAGATTTTCTAATGGAATAAGAAAAATTCCTCTTCGAAAGGAAACCTCTGCAATATTGCCATGCCTTATCCCAACAATTTGGCCTGGCTCATCTGAGGAGACTAAATCTGGAGGCCTAAGCATTGGCATTGGATCAGCTGTCTTTAAATAAGGCAATGAAACTCTTAAAAAGACTCGATCACCAATAGAAAACTCCATAAAGGCTATGCAATTGGTTATTCCTCATTCAGGATAGGGATAGTTGTAATCCTACTGTGAGGGCATTGGCCATTTTGAGCGGATCGCTTGCTGGTCTTCTAATGATCCTGGTAGGTGGAATGCTTCCATCAGGTTTGCTAATTCCGACGATGGAAATACCACCAAAAGTATTAATAATTTCAAGCAGCTGGCAGATTCCAGCTCTTTTACTCTGCTCTTTAGTATCCGGACCAAGATCTGGAGTGATAGCAGCGGTAGCATATTTAACAGTTGGAATTTTTTACTTACCAGTTTTTCATGGAGGAGGCGGATATGAATACATCAGCCAACCCGGATTTAGTTATTTAACTGGATTCATTCCCGCATCATGGTTAAGTGGACAGATCTCCAAACAACGTGGTATGAATAATTTACTTTTACTAACATTGGCTGCTTTATCTGGCCTATTAATGATACATATTTTTGGCATAATAAGTCTATCGATTGGGTCTATTTTAAATTTGTGGTCAATAGGCCTTGCAGATCTATTATTTAACTATTCTCTAACTCCATTAATATCTCAAATCTCCCTTTGCCCTGCAATTGCAATCTTAGCCCTATTCATGAGACGACTGTTATTAGTAGAATGAAAAATCAATTAATCAAAAGAACAACTCTAGGAATAATTAGTCTAATGGTCATTTTTATTGACCAGAGCAGCAAATACTGGGCCTCGACACAACTAAGTAGCAACCAAATCAAAGGTTTTATTCCTTTTATAATTCAATTTAGACTTACTAAGAATACTGGAGCAGCATTTAGCATACTAAATCAGTCTACTATTTTCTTAGGACTTCTTAGCTTGATTGTATCTATTGCTCTAATAATATGGGCATATAAAAGCTTATCATTACCGATATGGAAAGGCTTAGGAATAGCTTTTCTACTAGGAGGAAGTTTAGGCAATGGTATAGATCGTTGGCGTCTTGGTTATGTAACCGATTTTCTGGAATTGATACCATTTAGATTTCCTATTTTTAACTTTGCTGATATTGCGATCAATCTGGCTTTAATATTCTTTCTATTGGATAACATAAAAAGACGCTCCGAGAAAAATGAGCTATTTTAATGAATTCAAGGCAATAATAGACTTGATCTTTCTCAAATAAGAAATAAAATTATAAAATGCATCGTCATCGAATTCTGATCTATATAGGTTCTGCATTTTTACTTCTCCTCATGCTGGGAAGTTTAATTGGGTTATTTCTTAGACTGTTAAATGAATTAAGATACACTCTTGAATTTTTTCTACCTTACTGGCTTGTTAGTCCTCTACTTCTTTTAGGAGCAGTTATTGTAGTCACTCTAATAATCCAAACAGGCTATCCATGGTTCAAAAAATTTATACATAAAAAAAATAAAAGTACTAAAAGGAAAGGAATACAAACCTCATTGCCAATGAATCGAAGGCAAGCTGCACAACAAAGTCTTGAAAGCATAGATCTTATTCTTGAAAAGCTTCAAGATGAAGTAACAAGGCAAGCTCTAGAGTTTGAGAAAGCAAAAGTATCAAGAGAACTTGCCAGAGGAGATTTGATAGTTGTTGTTTTTGGCACTGGCTCAAGCGGTAAAACCTCTCTAATCAGAGCACTTCTAAATGAAATAGTCGGAGAAGTAGGTGCAGCAATGGGGTCAACAAAAGAAAGTCAAAGCTATCGCCTCAGATTAAAAAGACTTCAAAGAGGCCTTAAACTTATAGATACTCCTGGAATATTCGAATCAGGTCTTGACGGGATAGCGCGTGAAAAAGAAGCCAAAAGGAAAGCAAGCAAAGCAGATCTCATGATTTTCGTAGTTGACTCAGACTTACGTGCATCCGAACTTCAAATAATAAAAATACTCTCAAATCTAGGGAAAAGAATATTACTTGTCCTAAACAAATGTGATCTTAGAGGTGAATACGAAGAAAAAAAACTTATCTCATTACTAAGAGGTCATTGCCAAACTTTTATAACTCCTGAAAACATTATATCAACATCAGCGTCCCCACAGTCAATTCCTAGACCTGGTAAAAGACCATGGCAACCACCAGCAAATGTCAACAACCTACTTCAAAGACTAGCAAAAGTTCTTCATGATGATGGAGAAGAATTAATTGCCGACAATATACTTTTGCAGTGTAGAAATCTTGGCAAAAAAGGAAAACAATTATTGAACACACAGCGTTTAAAAGAAGCTCGCAAATGTGTTGATCGATTTAGCTGGATCAGTAGTGGAGTAGTGGCAGCAAATCCTCTTCCAGTTATTGACTTACTAGGAACTGCAGCAATAAATGCTCAGATGGTAGTAGAGATAGCAAAAATCTACGGAGTGCAACTAACAAGATCGAGAGCGAAGGAATTAGCTTTATCTGTAGGAAGAACTCTTACAGGTTTAGGGCTAATAAAAGGAGGATTTGGGCTAATCAGTACAGCTTTGAATCTAAATTTACCAACACTAATTCTTGGAAAAGCTATACAAGGAGTTGCAGTGGCTTGGTTAACAAGAATTTCTGGTGCTAGTTTCATTACTTACTTCCAGCAGGACCAAGACTGGGGTGATGGAGGTGTACAAGAAGTTGTTCAACATCACTATGACTTAAATAGAAGAGAATCTTATCTTCAAAAATTCTTACAGACTGCCTTTAAAAGAATTGTAGACCCTCTAAAGAATGAACAGCTACAGTTACCAACACGGCCAACGCTTCAGGAGGAGGAGGAAGCATTTGACCTCTAGAATCCAATAAAGTTATAAGAACTAAATATATAACACCAATTAATATTGAGAATACTCCTGTTACCAAAGCAACCCAACGTCCCCTTGAAGAAGAATCCTTCATGATTTCATCCTACTACGGAATCATTTAAAAGATGTGCTAATTGATCTAGATGACTCTTGAGTGTGTGGGGGTTACCCATAACAATTTTCAAATAAAAACGTCCATTCTGTTTAGGTCGGGAAAGCATAAAATTATGCTTCAAAAGCTTCTTTCGAGTAATGACAGACCAATGCTCTGAATTTAAATCATCTGCTGATCTAGGAGTACAAGAAATAATGTGAAGTGGTCCACCTAGAACGGAGATTTTTAAAGAATCTAGTTTTCGCTGAATATAGATGCGTCTTTCAATCGAGGTCTTCAATAAATGAGATATTCCTTCTTCACCTAATTGTCTAAGCCCAAGCCAAAGTTTCAAGACTTCACCAGATCTTGTGCCTTGCAAACCCATCTCACCACCGTGAGGATTTTCTAAAGCAGGCTCAATATATGGTAGTCCTGTAGAGAAAGTTGAAAGAAGATGATTTTTATTAGCTACTAAAAGTAATGATGATGTCTTGGTAATACCTAATAGTTTCTGAGGGTTCAATGTAATTGAATCAGCTAGATTTATTCCTTTTAAAAGAGGGGATGTAGATTTAGCACATGCAAATATTCCACCAATTGCTCCATCTACATGAAACCAAATTGATTGACTTCTAGCTATTTCTGCAAGCTCTTCTAATGGATCAATAGCACCTCTTACTGTTGTCCCTGCTGTTGCCACAATTGCAAAACATTTTCTTCCTTCAGACTTAAGAATAGATAACTTTTTCTGTAATTCTTCAAGACAAATATGACCATTTTCTCTAGTATTTATTCTCTGCAAAGAATCATCAGAAAGTCCCATTACTCTTACAGCCTTAGATAAGCAGACATGAGATTCTTCACTTGCAATAACAACCGCTTTTGGATCAGCTTGTAAATTCGCATGATGCCTTGCAACTACTAAGGCCATTAAGTTACTTAAAGTTCCACCACTTGCTGCAACTCCTCCAGAAATGGAAGGAAAACCAATTTTCTGGCAAAACCATTGGCACAAATCTCTCTCTAACCTTGACAAACTTGGGGAGAGTTCCTCAGCTAAAAGATTGTTATTTAAACCTGCACAAATCAAATCAGCAACAATTGAAGCAGTCAAAGGAGGAGGATCAAGATGAGCAAGTGCTCCAGGATGAGAAGGTTGATAAGAGCCATCCATAATCAACTGAATATCTGATAACAACTCTTGACCTGAGAGCCCTTTTAGAGAAGGAGCTACATTAGGAAAATTATTTACATTAGGCAGAGGCCCACTCTTTCCAGCCTGGGCAAACCATTTACATAGGCGAAAACTAGACTCCTCCAAGAATGACTGCAACTCAGGATCTAAATGATCCGGAGACGCAAACAGTGCTAAGGAAGGAGGCGGCGTACTTTCTGAAGAGCCAGCCAAAACATTACACAAATGAATCTTCTATTCTCCTCCTTGATGGCATATTCGGAAAAACTTTCTTTTAGCTAGTCCCGTGGAAAGACCTATAAGCCTAGATAAACCCCAGCGTGAATTTTGGATGTCAAGGTTAATCAGGCGAGCTGAACTTGCAGGATCCATTGGAGAAGTCCCTGTAAGTGCTTTAATTCTGGACAATAATGGAAGATGTATTGGTTATGGGAGCAATACAAGACAATCCAAAAAGGAACCTCTAGGACATGCTGAGTTAATAGCAATCCGTCAAGCTTCAAGGATTAAAGGGGACTGGAGATTTAATAACTGCACATTATTGGTAACACTTGAACCATGCACAATGTGTGCAGGAGCTTTAACTCAAGTTCGGATGGGGCAAGTGATATTTGGCGCACATGATCCCAAAAGAGGAGGTCTAGGAGGAACTATTGATTTATCTAAGCACCAAAGTTCACATCACAAAATGATTATCAAGGGAGGAATTATGGAAAATAAAACCAAAGACCAACTTCAAAGCTGGTTCAAGCAGCAAAGGCAACGTTCTGCCGAAAAGAAGGGAGTTCAGATTCAAGCAAGTTAAGTATTCGATCTACATTTTCTGATTTTGAGTTGTAACCCATTAAACCTATTCTCCAAACTTTTCCAGCCAAACTACCCAAACCGCCTCCAATCTCAATTCCATATTTTTCTAAAAGGTGCAAGGTGAATGCCTTTCCATCAACTCCTTCTGGAATTCGAACTGTTGTAAGGGTAGGGAGTCTTAAATCAGGTTCTACATGAAGTTCCAAACCTAGCCTTTCCAATCCACTCCACAACCTTTCTGCATTTAACCTATGACGATCCCATGCGGCCCCCAAACCTTCCTGAGAAAGTAGACGCAAGGATTCTCTTATTCCAAAATTCATATTTACAGGAGCGGTGTGATGATAAACACGATCACTACCCCAATACTTATTAAGCAAGGAAACATCTAAATACCAATTTGGAACTTTGCCTTTCCTTTTCGAGATTTTTTCTTCTGCAAGGGAACTCATTGTGAATGGACCAAGCCCTGGTGGACAACTAAGACCTTTTTGACTACAACTATATGCTAAATCTACATTCCATTTGTCAATAAAAAGTGGCACTCCACCTAAAGAGGTAACTGTATCTAAAAGCAACAAACAATTATGTTTATGACATAGTTCACCTATTCCTTCCATTGGTTGGCATACACCTGTTGAAGTTTCTGCATGGACCATCGCAAAAATGGCTGGCTTGTTTTTAATTAAAGCCGCTTCAATTTCTTCTAAAGAGAAAGCCTCACCCCAAGGCTTCTCGATTGACACAACATTAGCTTGGTATCTTTCTGCCATATCAGCCAATCGATGACCAAAATAACCCTTAATTGCAACTAAAAATGTATCCCCAGCCTCAACTGAATTTGCAATTGTTGCCTCCATAGCAGCACTTCCTGTTCCACTCATTGGAAGTGTTAATCGGTTATTTGTCTGCCAGGCATACCGCAATAATTGTTGGACTTCTCCCATTAGATCTATATAAAAAGGATCTAGATGACCTACTGGTGGACGAGCAAGTGCTTTAAGGACATCAGGATCTGCATTAGATGGACCTGGCCCTAATAAAAGTCTTTCTGGCGTTGAAAGGACAGAACATTTAAAAAGATGACTGTCATCAACAATTTGATTGTTTTTCAGATTCGCCAAGGCCGTAGGCTAAGTGATTTATGGAAGAGCCTAATCTTGCAAGGAATGAAATGAGGTTCTTTTTTTAAGGTTTGCAATAGGTAGAGCCTGACTTTTCAAGACATCAGGATTCTCAGACTTAACAAAAGTACTTAAAAGGCAACCAGGATCAGGGCAAATCAACCAAGAATCTAGAATCTCTCGAAAAAGTACTCATTGATACAAAACTACTTTCAAGCGCTTACTACTTTGATTGATTATTCCTGACCAATAAGAAAAACCATGGGCAAATCTCCCCAGGACGTCCTCCGCCAAATCAAGGACGAGGGTATTGAGCTCATAGACCTTAAATTCACTGATCTTCATGGGAAGTGGCAACATTTAACAGTCACTTCAGACATGGTTGATGAAGAAGCTTTTACATCTGGGCTTGCATTTGATGGATCTTCAATCCGTGGATGGAAAGCCATCAACGAATCTGATATGTCTATGGTTCCCGATTCAGGTACAGCTTGGATAGATCCTTTTTACCGCCATAAGACTCTTAGCCTTATATGCTCTATTCAAGAACCTCGCAGTGGAGATCCATATTCACGTTGCCCAAGATCTCTTGCTCAAAAAGCCCTCCAATACTTAGAAAGCACAGGTCTGGCTGATACAGCTTATTTTGGCCCTGAGCCGGAATTCTTTCTTTTTGATGATGTTCGTTATAGCTCTAATGAAGGAGGATGTTTCTATAGCGTTGACACCATTGAAGCCCCTTGGAATTCAGGACGTGTTGAAGAAGGAGGAAATCTTGCTTACAAAATTCAATTGAAAGAAGGATATTTCCCTGTCTCACCCAATGACACAGCTCAAGACATCAGATCAGAGATGCTGCTGTTAATGGGTCAACTTGGAATTCCAATTGAGAAACATCATCATGAGGTTGCAGGAGCTGGACAACATGAACTTGGGATGAAATTTGCAGAACTTATAAACGCAGCTGACAATGTAATGACTTACAAATATGTGGTGAGAAATATTGCTAAAAAATATGGCATGACTGCAACCTTTATGCCAAAGCCTGTTTTCAATGACAATGGAACTGGCATGCATGTACATCAAAGCTTATGGAAATCAGGTAAGCCTCTTTTCTTTGGAGAAGGTACATATGCAAATCTTTCTCAAACAGCACAATGGTATATAGGTGGAATACTTAAGCATGCTCCTTCGTTCCTTGCATTCACAAATCCAACTACTAATAGCTACAAAAGACTTGTGCCTGGGTTTGAAGCACCTGTAAATCTTGTTTACTCTCAGGGCAACAGATCAGCCGCTGTACGAATTCCATTAACGGGTCCAAGCCCTAAAGCCAAAAGGCTAGAGTTCCGCTCCGGTGATGCCATGGCGAATCCTTATATTGCTTTTAGCGCAATGATGATGGCTGGAATTGATGGAATTAGAAATCAAATCGATCCAGGTGATGGAGTAGACGTTGATTTGTTTGAATTACCTGCAGATCAATTATCTAAAATCGATACAGTTCCAGCATCATTAAATGGAGCTCTTGAAGCTCTGAATGCAGATAAAGAATACCTAAAAGAAGGAGGAGTGTTTACAGATGACTTTATTAACAACTGGATAGAAATAAAGTATGATGAAGTACAGCAGTTAAGGCAAAGGCCTCATCCACATGAATTTACAATGTATTATGATGCTTAAAGTAAGGATAACAAGAAGTTAATAAACGAGATATTCAAAAATATACAATAATTGAGCTTAAAACAAAACAGATATTCATAAGATTAATATAACTTTGTTATTTAGAATTACTATTAAATTAAATTCAATCCTAATAAATGTTTTCCAAGAGACAATCAAGGATATATTTACTTATTCTATTTACAATGAGTATGATGAATTTTACAGGATCTGCAAACGAAGCTAATCATAGAGATTCTATGTATCCTCTCTCAAAAATAAATTCTAATATAAAAGAAATTGAGAAAATTTTCCAATCTGAAAACTTAGAACAAGTTTGCGAAATAGCCAATTCTTCTTCCTATCTTATAAAAGAAAATATGAAGGAGCTAAAAAGTGTTGAGCCAAATCACAACTGGATAGAAATCAGACTCTTGCTTCAAGAAATAGCCAATGCATATTGCAAATAATTAGATTTAAATTAACCAAAACACCATCCAAGGTGCTGAAATGGTTGGAAACATTACCATGGTTCATGGCAGCGCCCAGCATCACAAAACTTGCCTATAAGACACTTCAAGGCAGTAAAAACCTTGCCGGACTAGCTCATAAAGGGATTAGCACAAAACTTATGGAGTTTCTTGCCCCAGGGGGAACTCCAGAAGTCAGCCCATTACAAGGAGAATTACTTCATGATTTAAAAAAATCAATGGAGGAACTAGAGAAAGTCGATTGGCAAGAAGCAGAGCAAGGAATTTATCCAATTTCACAACTTTTTGAAGCCCCTTGGATTGAATGGGCCAGAAGATATCCACTTATCTGGTTGGATCTTCCATTTACTTGGGATCGAAGAAGAAAAAGAAATACAAGGGATATTCCAAACAAGATAAATCGTCAAAAGTATCCTGATTACTACTTGCAGAACTTTCATCATCAAACTGATGGTTATTTTAGTGATTTCTCAGCTGGTTTATATGACTTACAAGTAGAAATTCTATTCAATGGAACTGCCGATTCCATGAGACGAAGAATAATATCTCCTTTAAAAAAAGGTCTAAAGAATTTCCAAGATCGTAATCAATCAACCTTAAGGATACTTGATGTAGCAACTGGAACAGGTAGAACATTAAAACAAATACGTAGCTCAATGTCTGATGTAGAATTGATAGGAATAGACTTATCAGCAGCTTATCTTCGCCAAGCAAGTAGATACTTAAACAAGAGAGGTAGTGATATAGCTCAACTAATAAGAGGCAATGCAGAGAACCTACCTTTCAAAAGCAATAGCATGCAAGGTGTTACATGTGTATATTTACTTCATGAATTACCCAAAGGGTCACGTCAAAAAGTTATTAATGAGTGCATGAGAGTATTAGAACCAGGGGGTATTTTTGTTCTTGCAGATTCGATTCAAAAAGAAGATTCACCAAAGTTTGAAACTGTCTTAGAGAACTTTCCCAAAGCCTTTCACGAGCCATATTACAACGACTATGTTTCCGATAATATAGAAGAAAAGTTGTCAAATAGTGGCTTTATATCCATAGAGGCTAACTCTCACTTCATGACAAGAGTATGGTCAGCTATAAAGCCTATAGAAAACAAAACATAAGAGCAACTAAATAACTCTTTATAAATCTGATTAGTTTCTTGATTTAATAAGGATAAACAACACAGGAACTATTATCCTAAGAAAACTCCACAAAGAGAACTTAATTTTTCTGTTAACAACCATTTTACTTTAGTTACAATAATTAGTAGCATGTTAACAAAATTCATTTTACAACTTACTTCTTAAGGGCCATCTTAATGAAACAATCTCAATCAAAATGGTCAGCTAAGGCAAAAGAACTCTCTAGAGAATTGCTTTATGAGCTTAGGATCACAGAAAAAGATTGGCATAAGTTGAAAGGCGACCCAGATCGAAGAGCAGCTGAACAACTAGCTGGTGCAATTATTCAATTACTCCATGGAGCTGAAAGATCTGAAGTCCAGAACATTACCCAACAAGCAATCCTATGGCTAAAAAGAGAAATCTGCCCACCAAAATGCCCTACTCACTTGGCTAAATAATCATCTTCTACAAGCAACTTGTAGTCTATTTCCTTTATTACTCCAACGAATATCATCAAAACACTGACAAATAATAAAAAGACCTCTGCCTGATTGAGCGTCTATCTTTTTGGGCAGACTTAAAATTCTTTTTTCTGGAGGAATTCCCTGACCATCATCTTGAATCTGCCAAACAAACCAATTAGGCGTAACGATTCTCCTAACCCTTAGATATTTTCTTGAGTCTTCCAAATTTCCATGTTTAACAGCATTTATTAATGCTTCATGAAGGCCTAGTTCTAACTTCTTAAAGGCTTTATGTTCTTGGAGAGGAGTTAACAAAGTCTCAAGATATTCAGAAAGTTGTAAAGAAGAAGGAAAATTATATTCTGACCATTTAAACTCTGAATATTTTGTCCCACTAAATTGCTTTAACAAAGTCTTACCTAACCTCAGCTTACTTATATAGATCATCTCTAAAGATAGTCTCCATAAATCAATAGTTTTAAGCTAGAACTTTTAGTTATCACAACAGAATATTCACTAATAGCGTTCTTTTATAGATGGATGATTCAATAGAGCATCCATTAGCCGAACTCCTCTCAATTGATTAATTAAAGGCATATGCCCCTCTGGAGCCGACAAGGACCAAGTAAAAGCCTTGGGATATCTTGTCCAGACACCATTGTTCTTCCATCCAACTCTTGGCCATAGACGTTCATAAGCTCCTCCCAAGTTTTTTAGGAGACGAGCTTGAACAGAGAATCCAAACTTACCTTGGGAATATGCGTTCCATAGTCTGTCAATAGTGACTAAATCTTCACCCGGCATTTCGGAGACCTCACTAAAATATACGTAACCTCTTGATTCAGCAGAAGAGCCAGCTAATTGCCGTAATACTGAACTAGTAAATCGATCAGCCTCTTCAAATCGTTCCGCCAACAAATATCCTTGAAGCTTATGGAAGTCAATTCCTATGGTTGAACAAGTAGAAAACCATCCTTCTGAATCATCTGGAATAAATTTCTCCAAAGAATCTGGACAATGCCTTTTTACAACTTGCAAGATCCAACCAGCAGCCCAGTCATCTCCATTTGAATCAAATGGATCAAGAACTGCAGATCCGATATCAGAAATCTCTTTAGCTATACCCTCAATAGGTTTTACAAGAGATTTACGCTGTCTATCTGAGCAACCAGAAAATTTCTCCAGTAGCTCTTTGACTGACTCGTTGCTTGAATGAGGTGTATCAGAAGACATGGAAAATTTACCGGTCTAAAAATACCGGCCTATACCCACTATGTCAGGCATGGGAATTCTGCAACAAACATCAGTCGAAATCTTCCAAGACCTAAAAGGTCCTCTTCTGGATATACGAAGCCCAGTGGAATTCCAACAAGGACATTGGCCAGGAGCTAAAAACATTCCACTATTTTCTAATGAAGAGAGATCAGATATTGGCACAATATATAAAAGAGTTGGAAGAAAGAAGGCTATTCTCTTAGGGCTTAATTATATCTATCCAAAGCTTGAGTCTCTAAAAAGATCATTAGAAAATTCAAGTTTGGAAATTGAAGCAGATCAACAAGAAAGTCCGAACAAATTTCTCAGGATCTATTGCTGGAGAGGGGGAATGAGATCTCTAAGTATTGCCTGGCTTGCTGAACTTTACGATTTGAACCCAATAATTCTAAAAGGTGGTTACAAATCCTATCGCAAATGGGTTAGAGATAAGTTTGTCGAGAAACTCCCACTCAGATTAATTGGAGGTAAAACTGGGACAGGAAAAACTGATCTCCTATTAGCTTTAGAAAAAAAAGGTTATTCAACAATAAATTTGGAAGGGATTGCAAATCATCGAGGCAGCAGCTTTGGCTCCCTTGGGTTACCAAACCAACCTACTAACGAACATTACGAAAACCTACTTGCAGAGGCGTTGAGAAATTGTACAAACAAAAACAATAATGAAATATGGCTCGAGGCAGAAAGTGCAAATTTAGGAAAATGCAGAATACCAAAGGCATTTTTTGATCAGATGCAAAATGCTCCTGTCCTAGAAATAACTCGCTCTATAGAAGAAAGAGTTTCTCAACTTGTAAAGGTTTACGGAGATAAAGGATCTGAAAAATTAAAAGAAGCAACCATGCGAATAAGTCGCAGGCTTGGACCTCAGAGGACCAAGGTGGCTATTGATGCAATTTCAAAAGCAAACTGGGCAGATGCTTGTAAGGCGATTCTTGATTATTACGATCGCTGTTATGAATATGAGCTTAAAACTGCAGTAAAGCTTAGAAGTATTGACATCTCAGGTCTAAATATTGAGGAGTCAACAATCAAATTGATAAAATCAGGGCTCGTTAAGGAAATTCACTAATCACAAAAAGCACAAAAGGAGCCTAAGATCAAAACCTTGTCGCATAAACAATGAACAATTCAACCCATCAGGCGACTATCCAATTTTTCAGAGGCACTGACGAACCAACTGTGCCAGAAATAAGACTTACAAGAAGTAGAGATGGAAGAATGGGTCAAGCTATTTTTCTCTTTGAACAGCCTCAAGCCTTAGATCCTGAAGCAATGGGTGAGATCGTCGGGATGATAATGATTGATGAGGAGGGAGAGCTTGTCACCAGAGAAGTTAGTGCTCGCTTTGTAAATGGAAGTCCAAATGCTCTAGAAGCAAAATATATTTGGAAGAATGAAACCGATTTCCAACGTTTTATGCGCTTTGCGGAACGCTATGCAAAATCCCATGGACTTGGTTATTCAGACAGTGCACAAAGCTAAAAACCAGTGGGGTAAAGCTTTTGAAATTTCATAATTGGTTCGCCCTAATAGGGATACTATCCGCTCTTTACATATTATGGAGTCTAAAAGACCTAGTAATTCAAATATTTGCCGCCATTATTCTTGCGATGGCTTTGTGTACTTTAGTAGGGAAAGTACGTTCTAAGCTATCCATTCCGCGTCCTATAATATTAGGAATATGTTTAATATTTCTAATAGCAATCTTTAGTATATTATTCATAACACTAGTACCTCCTTTTACTCAAGAATTCCAACAACTAATAGTTCAATTACCTACTGCTGCAAGGAAACTATGGATTATCTGCATAGGACTGATTGATTACTTTTCTAACATAATATATTCAGAAAATTCAAAACCACTTTGGGATCAAGAAGTATTCCTGAATGGATTCATCCCATTACCTGATGGAGTTAGTTTAGCCAATGGAGTTGGAGATGGTATCAAGAAAATACTAGGTCTAGCAGGTGATTTAGGTATTGGATTGGCAAAGATTTTGTTTGTATCAGCTATAGGAATAATGATAGCTTCACAACCAGTTGCCTATAGAGAGATAGCTATTATTTTAATACCTTCATTTTACAGAAAAAGAGCTAGAATTATCCTACTAAAATGTGGAGAAGCACTTAGCGATTGGATGCTTGGAGTGCTAATTAGCTCATTATTTGTTGCGTTTATAGCTGGCATAGGACTTTCTATTCTTGGAGTAAAGCTTGTTATCGCCAATGCAATTCTTGCGGGTCTACTTAATGTCATACCAAATGTAGGGCCAGCTATTAGCACGATCTTTCCCTTTTCCGTGGCAATCATTGATGACCCATGGAAAGGAATTGCAGTAATTTTACTTTATATAGTAATTCAGAATCTAGAAAGTTATCTCATAACGCCATCAATAATGCATCATCAAGTAAAATTACTCCCTGGACTAACACTAATTGCTCAATTCTCATTTACGATTCTTTTTGGTCCGATTGGACTTATTTTGGCACTTCCATTAACAGTTATTCTCCAAGTAATAATTAGAGAGGTTCTCGTAATAGACGTACTTAATCAATGGAAAAACAAGCGCCTAGCAAGATGAATGCTTGATGCTTATTGTTTTCATTTATATCAACAGTTATTTCTAAGAAGACCTTTGTCAAGAAGATAATGGATAACCTGGCGCTAATGTGAATCGAAGATTTTGAATCGCATGGAAATTAAATATTTACTTATACCATATCTTTGAAAGATAGAATGACTAGAGCAAAGGATAAATATAGATAACGGGTGATCACGAACTGTAAAAAATAGTGCTGTCAGGGTAAAGTTTTCGGTCAACAATCTAATCTCAACTCTAAGATCCCATAAAGAAAGTATTACTAACAAAACGGGTATCCAAACATCAAAGTATATAGTTGTATTATTTGAGGGCTTTCTCACCTAAGTTATATCTTGTGGATCAGTCAATGTATCGGGTTGACTTTTATCCCAAAGACATATTAATGACGGAGCAAGTACAATACTAGACCAACTTCCTACTAAAACACCTATTGCAAGTGCAACTGCGAACCAATAAAGAGTTGCTCCTCCAAAAATAATCAAGGCAACAAGTGGAAGAAGTGTTGAACCACTTGTATATATTGTTCGTGTAAGTGTGGAAGCGACAGCATTATCTACTTGATCAATAATATTCTCAGAAAGATTCTCATTACTCCTCTTCCTAATACGATCGAATACTACAACTGTATCATTAACGGAATAACCAGCTATGGTTAACAACGCTACTGCAAACAAACTATTAACTTCTACGGAAACAAGTAACCCTAACCAAGCAAAAATACCACAGACGATGATAACGTCATGAGCAAGTGCAACTAATGCGATAAAAGCAAACTTCCTATCATATCTAAAACTTATGTATACAGATATACCTGTAAAGGCTACCAAAAGAGATAGCAAGCTACTTTTTAGTAATTGTCCTCCCAAACTTGGACCAATTGTATTTACCTCCTGACTACCTTCTTTAAGAGGTCCTAAAAGTGTACTCAAATTATCTATAACCATTTGTCCTTGTTGTGCAGACAAGAATGGAAGCCTTACAGATATTGATTTTGAATTATCTAGTAGTTGAACTTTTACATTGTCGAAATTCGGGAAAGAAAGAGATTTACTTTTAGATAATGTCGTCAAAGACATTGAAATTGTTGATGAATTAATCTGACCACATTTATTATCACATTTTCTTTCCAACCTAATTTGAGTACCTCCAGTAAAATCAAGTCCTAGCTTCAATGGTTTATGTATAGAAGGATTAAGTGAACTTAGAGCCAACCCTAATATACTAACAAGAACAAGGGTTAGAGATAATCCTAAAACTCTTCTTCTATTTCGGCTTAACTTAAAGTTAGGTCGATATTTTTGATTACTGATAGATGAATAATTATTCATATAGAGTCTATAAAGAAGGCAATTGATTGACTGGCAAGAAATTAGTACGTCTTCTTAGAGCCTGATAACTCATCAAGAATCTCAATAAAGTACGTGTACAAGTTAATGCGGTAAAAAGGCTCATAACTACACCTATTCCAAGTGTTGCAGCAAAGCCTTTAACAAATCCAGTTCCAAAAGAAAACAATGCAATGCAGCTTATAAGTGTAGTTAAATGTCCATCAAGTATTGATGAGAATGCCTGAGAAAATCCCGTATCGATAGACCGTATCAATGTATTACCACTTCGTAATTCATCTTTAATGCGCTCAAAAATGAGCACATTTGCATCAACCGCCATACCTATACTTAAAATAAAGCCAGCTATACCAGGAAGAGTCAAAGTGACAGGTATGAGTGCATAAAATGAGATATTAAAAAGTGCATATAAACTCAAAGCTACTACAGCTACAAAACCTGGCAATCGATAAATAATTAGCATAAACAATGCAACACAAATAAGTCCTGAAATAGATGCCAAAATACTTTCCCGAATATTTTCAGCGCCTAAACTCGGCCCGACAGTTCTAACTTCTAAGATTTTTACTGGCAGCGGCAATGAGCCTCCTCTCAGTTGAACCTCCAAATCCCTTGCCGCTTCAGCAGAGAAATTTCCACTTATGGTTGCTGCACCTCCTGTTATTCCAGCTACTTTAAATTGATCTCCAACACTTGCTTCGCTTATAGAACGTCCATCTAAAACAATTCCTAGCAACCTATTAGAACCAGCTATAGATTGCGTTAATTTTGCAAACTTCTCTGAACCTTCTTTATTGAATGCAAGCGTTACTTCCCAACTTGCACTGTTCTGCTCTTGCTGACGCCCTGCTGATATTAGATCCTTACCCGTGAGATAAGCAGGTTCAAATAAATCAACAATTTTCTTATTAATATTTGTCAAGACCTCCTCAACTTGAGGTAACAATTCTTCTGGACCATTTGATATACCAAAGTTAGATTCTAATTGCTTTATTTGATCATTATTGAGAGTAAATGAATTGGGAGATGATTTTCCTCTATAAAGTAATTGATAATAGTTAAGCAGAGTTCTTGCTTTTGCTCTTTCTTCCTTAAGTTCCTTAAATTTTACATCTGATCCTATCTTTTGAGATCGAAATTCTAAAAGTGCAGTTTCCCCAAGTACACGTGCAGCTCTTGTGGGATCCTGTTCACCAGGCAATTCCAAAACAAGTTTATTATTGTCTATAGTCTGAAGGATTGATTCTGAAACACCCAGGCCATTTATTCTTCTATCTAAGACATACTTAACTGCTTCAGTTTGTTCTATTTTTACTTCTTCTATCTCTTCAGTTGGTTGAACTTCAAGTGTAAGCTGACTCCCTCCTCTTAGATCAAGCCCTAAGAGAAGAGGAAAGTTAAATACTACCGTGCCAGCAGCTATTACTAATGCAAGTATTAATGCAAACCACCCTTGTTGTCTTGGCATCAACTATTTCCCCTCATTAACAATTTGATTTGCCATCTCAACAATTTGATGAGGTTGGATAATAGTCAGATTCTCAAGTTTTCCATTGTAAGGAGTTGGAATATCTTGGCTAGACAAACGAACTGGGCGCGAATCCAAATCATCGAAACATTGCTCAGTAATTAATGCAATTAATTCTGCACCAATTCCTCCGGTTTTCATGCATTCTTCAACAATAATAACCCTGTGAGTTTTCCTGATAGATCTTGCTATTGTTTCCATATCAAAAGGCTTCAGGCTAATTAAATCGATTAGCTCTGCATCTATATCTTGTTCTTGTAATTGTTGAACAGCTTTCAGGCAGTGATGACGCATCCTTGAATAAGTGAGTATTGTTATATCTTTACCCTCTTTGACAAGATCTGCCTGGTCTAAAGCACATATATAATCATCTTCAGGTAACTTCTCACTCAAATTATAAAGTAAAACATGCTCAAAGAATAAAACTGGATTATCATCTCTAATTGCAGCTTTCATTAGACCTTTCGCATTTGTAGGCGTACTACAAGCAACAATTTTTATCCCAGGAACTGCATGAAAATAAGCCTCTAATCTTTGACTATGCTCTGCTCCAAGCTGTCTACCAACACCTCCTGGTCCTCTTACTACTGCAGGGATCTTAAAATTTCCACCACTTGTATATCTAAGCATTCCCATATTGTTTGAAATCTGGTTAAAGGCTAAAAGCAAGAATCCCATATTCATACCCTCCACAATTGGCCGCAAACCTGTCATTGCAGCTCCTACGGCCATTCCAGTAAAACTATTTTCTGCTATAGGAGTATCAAGGACTCTTAACTCTCCATACTTTTCATACAGATCTTTAGTGACCTTATAAGAACCGCCATACTGGCCAACATCCTCTCCGATGACGCAAACATGAGGATCTTTTGCCATCTCTTCATCGATGGCTTCACGAAGTGCGTTGAATAAAAGTGTCCCTTCCACAGTCTTTTAATAATCCCAACCTAGGACAAACTATCTCAGAAAGTGACCAAATCAGCCCCCTGCTGCAAATGTAGTAAGCAACAAAACGGATAAAAGCATTCCTGGACTTAGCAATAAGACCAGAATGCCAAGATCATGCACTGTCATGTAAATAGCCCTTAGGTTCTTCAGAAGAACATAGCTAAAGGCTAGTCACTCAAAGGATAATTTGCACTAAACAAACTTCGAACAAATACAACTAATAGCCCTAGTCCAATGAAAGCAAAGGTGAAAGTACTCAAGAAACACGTTCCTATAACAAGAGTTTTAAAACCAGAAGCAGCACTTTGAGCGATGGGCGAACTGTAATGCTGTGGGTGAATCATGAAATATTCAACAACTTTTCTACTAAGGATGAGGGATATCCAAGCGAACAAAATACTTGTGAGAGATCCTGAAAAGAAGCTAGCTGGACCTTTTCTAGGAGGTCCTTGATTAGTTGCTATTTCTTCTGGTGATGGAACAGAATCTTCTGATTCTTGATTCTTAGAAGTTTTTGGGTTTATATCGCTCATGAGTTTAATTGCACTCCGTGATTTAGAAAAGAACAACACCAGACATCTAAATTTGTCTGAGCAAGTCTTTGTTTATTTGCTAAAACATCCTGTTTTGCTGCTTGCAAATCTGAATACAATGCGAAACAACTAGGTCCTGAACCACTCATTGCGACTTTCAAGGCTCCTTTGAATTCATTTAGCAGCTTCAACGATTTTCTTACCGACTGATTGTCTTCAAAAACAACAGATTGAAGATCATTACGAAGTGAAGGAGGATTCTTTGAGGACAAGGGCCTTAAACGTGGTTCTTTCCTAAGACATTCTCTCCGCAAATTAAATTCAACTTCAGAGTTTAAATAACTAAAACTATTCTTCTCTCGAAAGCGTTGATAAGCCCATGGAGTTGAAACAGACACATTTGGATCTTTGACCAAAACAACTGCCAAAGGCTCATACTCGTAATTTAAAGGTTCTAATAGCTCGCCTCTCCCAAAACAAAGCTGTGTTCCACCTTTCAAACAAAATGGAATATCAGAACCAATTTTGGCAGCAAACCTCTCTAGTTCAGATAATGAGAATTTTAAATTCCAAAGACTATTAAGTCCTAGAAAGGTAGCTGCAGCATCGGTAGAACCACCTGCAAGTCCAGCACCAATGGGAATACACTTTTTCAGAAACATATCAACTCCAAGATTAAGATTACCAGATTCAGAACGTAAAAGTTTTGCTGCCTTAACGATCAAGTTATCGTCATCATTGCTAAGATTAGAGTTGTCAGATTTCAACGAAATTATGTTGTCATTCCTTGCAACTAGTTTAATTTGATCACAAAGATCAATGCTTTGCATAACCATAGCCAATTCATGGAATCCGTCAGTTCTTAAACCAAGAATCTCCAAATGAAGGTTAATCTTTGCAGGAGCAATTACCGTTAGAGAATGATCTATATTTTCTTGAGTTCTACTTTTTTTCATTTCTTTTAAGATTTTTGATTGAGTTGGATTAGCCCTCCTGCCAGATCTACCCATTGTGAAGGGGACAATTCCTGAGGTCGTTGATTAAGACTAATGCCTATATCTTTTGATAAAGAGTCCAAATAATCAATGTTAAATAATCTCCCAAGAGTATTCCTAAGCATTTTGCGTCTAGAAACAAATGCAGATCTTAAAAGTTGATCTACGCATCTTGCCAATTGGGCGGGTATTCGCTCGTCACCCTTAAAAGGCTCAAGAACAATTACCTTTGAGTAAACCTTAGGAGGTGGTCTAAAACAGGTAGGAGGAACAAGGCAAACGCTCTTACATTTAGCCATCAGCTGAGTTCGAACACTCAGAGAACTAAATTGGCTATCACCTGGAATAGCAAGTATTCGATCTGCAACCTCCTTCTGCAAAAGAAGTACTAAACGCTCATAAGAGGTTTCATTGACACTCTCAAGTCTCCCTAATAAGCGTTCAAGGAGAGGCCCTGTAATGTTGTAAGGAATATTTGCTACAACTTTATTAGGGGAATGACCTTCAGGAGTTTTTAATGAAACTGAAAGTGCATTACCCTCCCTTACAGAAAATCTAGGATGATTAGAGAAACGCTTCTTCAAGCCTTCAACCAAGTCTCTATCTATTTCTACAGCTTGCACAAAGGAAACTCGCGAAGCAAGCAACAAATTTGTCAAAGCCCCTCTTCCTGGACCAACTTCAAGAACAAAATCTTCAGATTTGAGATCAGCTGCTCTCAAAATCTCTTCTAAGACTGATGAATCCTTAAGCCAATGCTGTCCAAAACGTTTACGTGCTGTGTGTCCTGAGAAAACCATGTGTCATCTTCCTCTTTGTCTCAATTTTCTTCCCACAAAGAAAAACACAAATTCCAATCCAAACTTTTGGGCCATTACTTATTAAAGTGCAGCATCTGTTACTTAACAAAAAACTTCACTTCAAAACTCTCTAGTTCATGTACCAGAGTCTCTCTCTTTTAAAAATCGGCTCAAAAGTCAATATAGATCTTGATTTGGTCAAAGATCGGATCCCGGATGATCTAGTCAACTTACTCAAAGATGATCCTATAGGAACTGTATTAGAATACAAAATGACTGATGGAAATGGTATTGGAGTTGTAGTCGAGCTAAGAGACAAGTCACAAAGCTGGTTCTTTGATAGTGAAATCATCTCGTCAAAATCAGAAAATCTATTAGATAAAAAATTTACTGAACAAGCTGATCTACAGAAGAGTTACAATATCCTATCTTCATCTCAGAAACAAAAAAAACCTAAAAGGATTAAAGCTATTAAAGAATTAGTAAACCCATTTAATTTTATTCATTGGCTAATATATTCACTTAAAGACGTCTTCTAAGTGAATGGCTCATTCAAACCAAACTGACTGAATAATATTTGCTTAAACAAGTGCAATCCCAATTTTCACTACATAAATATGCATCAAATATTCTTAACTAGCCTATTTGTCTCTGAAGTGGGACTAATGTTTAGGAATTAATTTCGAGAACAAATGTTAGCGCGCCTACTGGTCACAGCTTCTGCCATAATTATTCTTCTATATTGCCACCCAAGCTGGGCTGCAGTAGTCAATCCAGAAGAAATGCCAGGACTCAAAGAGAGTGAGCTGCCCGCTGCACTAGCAGATGATGATAGTTTCGCTGATCTTCCTTTCGAACAGTTGCGTCAAGCACTTAGAGACGAAGTCGAGTTAGGTCCTCAGAAAGGTTCTTCTCCATACTCTTCTAAAAAATACAATCTATTGATCCGATGAATTTTGATTCACGTAGTCTTGAAAGACTGAAGCAATTAGGAAGAGAACTACCTCAACCAATAACAACTCCACAAAAGGAATGTAATTTAAAGAATAAAATTGAAAGTAAAAGGCACCCAATAGAAACAGAACAAGATCCCAGTATTCTCTTTAAAGAGCTAGTAAAAGCGAGTAAAGACGGGAAGATACCAAAACATTTGATTGATCGATTAAGAGAAGTAGAAAAAAAGAAAATCACTAGGGAAAGCATTAACCAAAACAAAGGTCCAATAGCTACAGAGTCTGGTTCCAATAGTTTTAAAAATAGTAATATATCAAATACAAGTGTTAAGGATGAAAATTATAGTCTATATATTGCATTTGAAAATTTACTTCTTGAGGAAGATATCTAGACCTCTACAATCCACGAATGTTAAATACTTCAAGAATTAGGATACTAGCTGTAGGAAAAGTACGTAAGACTTGGATCCTAAATGGTATAAAGATGTATCTCAAAAGATTACCAGGATTAGAAATTTACGAATTACGTTCCAGCTCTCCTACAAGTGAAGGGAAAGCAATTAAAAATGCGATCAAAAAAGATGAAGTCACTATCGCCCTTAGCGAAGAAGGGGAAACACTAACCTCACATCAATTTGCAGATCATTTGCAAAAATTGAATTCCAAACGAATAGTTTTCATAATCGGTGGATCGGAAGGACTCTGCTCGGAAATCAGAAACTCAGCCGATCTTAAAGTAAGCTTATCTGTACTAACATTTCCTCATGAAATAGCTCGTTTATTACTTATAGAGCAAATATATAGAGCTCATACTATATTACAAAACACTCCATATCATAGAAATTAGAAATAATTAAGGAATTTAACGGCAAATCAAATTAAAGGTTCATAATAGAAAAAGATGCAATAGTCGAATGGGAGAAGCCAAAAGAAGGAAAGAAGCTGGACTAGCCCCAAAGACCACTAAAAAAGAAACGACATCAGACAACCTAAATATATTAGCAAGATATCCCAGACTTGGTATTTACTTAGGAATTGCATTTGTTATATATTTAATATACGATGTAATAAGTTACTATAATCAATAAAGAGCAATATAAATCAATCTAAATAATAGAACGTACAAAATTGAACCTGTAAAAACCAAGAAGAAGTCACATCAACGAGATTAACAATATAAAAATCTGGATTTTAAATCAGATAGATAATCACTCATATTTACGTATAATTACCTTGAATTCTAAAACGTTTATGATTAAGGCATCATTGTTTATTTCAGTTGGCATATTTTGCGGATTATGGCTTGCATGGCCAGGAATAGCAACTAGCAAAGGTTGGGAATGCGCAAAGGACATAATATTCAACTTGAACAAAGAACCTAACGATACAAAATCAATTCTTGAAGATATACAAAGAAAGTTAAAACTGACATCTGCTATTACTCCTAGAACATTATTAAAAGCAGAAAAGCTTGATCCAATCGAAAAGCTAAGGGTTGTTGGAGATGCTTGTTTTCGTTTTTAGGCAGAGAGTCAAAAAGGTAGATAAAGGAATTTCAAGAGTCTAGTTAGAAAGTTTATTGCAATATAGCAAGCCTAAACAAATATAAAATAAATTTCAGTAGCTATTGAACTTTCCCGTACCTGCATCTCTATGGTTATCAGGAAGGAATGGGAAATTATCTGGAGGTCCAAGGATTTCATCTATATCTATTTCCTGATTATCCTTATCAAATAAAGTATTATTCAATTTACCAATATTTGAAGTTGAAGTTTTAACCTCAGGAATTAATAGATCGTCTATATTGATAGATTCTGACATAGCTGTACCATTTGAAGCTAATAGAATAAAAGCAACACAAAAATATACTGCTAAAAAGAAATGCATAAGAGCCTCTGATTGATTAAAAGCATACTTCTTACCTAAGGCAAAGTCATCAACAATACTGGTGATTATCCTAGAAGTGTAATCCCTAGATCTAAATACAACTTGCAGACTCTAGACTGACACAAGAGTTCAACAGAATCCTACATAGCAAATAAAAGCCCGGGTCTTAATCTGTAAAGAAGTCAATATAGATGAAGTTAACAAGAGGTTATACCTCAAAGCATATTTAGAACTTCCTATACATTGACATACTGGTTTAGTGCCAAGAAACCAAACGCGAACTAACATACAAGAAAGCAATCCGGGCTATATTAAAGATATAAACAATACAATCAATAAACACATCATATTCTTTTATATCAACAATAACAGGAAGTCTTCATATCGATGAATAACTATATACGCGCTATAGCACTGGCTAATATACATATAGTACAAGTATAAAAATTTATATCAACTCAAATCAACATACAGAATGTCTGTGTTATCAAGTATTCTGGGGAATACTTGATAAGTATCTACCCTCTGATCCAAACAAGGACCTACACACTTCGTAATATTATGTGTTACAGTTCTTTACAGGCCAAGACACGTGGCCTTTTCCCTTTGAATCCAAAAAGCCTAATTAAATGAAACAGGAATCTAAGACACCAACAGTCGAGCCTCAGAAGGTTCTAGCCGAACGCGTCAATGGCTGGGCAGCAATGTTGGGATTTTTCGCTGCAATAGGTGCTTACTTAACCACTGGCCAAATTATTCCCGGCGTTATCTAAGTTCTTTTAATCATGACACAATCATCTTCATTCATAACTACAGAAACAGGTGGACGTCAGAACATGTTCGCCACAGAAGCTGCACCTCAGGTAGTAGAGAACTACACCTCTCATGCAGTTGAAGCCGAGAAGGCAAATGGACGTTGGGCCATGATCGGATTCATAGCCGCTCTAGGTGCCTATGCGACAACAGGGCAAATAGTTCCAGGGATCTTTTAATGAAGAAAACATTCCAAAGAAAGGCAACTAAGACATCAAATAGTTCTTTAAATGTTCCATTTGATGTACTAATTGGTAGAGCTGCAATGGTAGGTTTCGTTTTTGCATTTGGTGCATACTTAACAGCAGATATTATCTCTCCCGGCATTACCTAAAATTGCATTAAGCTCACTCACATCTAATTCTAAAAGCAAACTTATCCTAAAATCATGAACGAAAAAGCTGAACTTCTCAATGGTCGTTGGGCCATGATTGGCATATTTGCTGCTCTTAGCACATATGCATTTACTGGACAGATTATTCCAGGGATTTTCTAAAATATGGAACTAAACCCCTTTAAGCCGTTAAAGCAATTTGTAAAAGGCTTCTACAAAAGAGCCAATTACTAACCAATTGAAACCTGTCTATACAATCACAATGTTTATATCTAGCCACTATTTCTTCTAGAGCAAGCATTCTAGAAGAAATAGTCTGGATAACTATTAAACAAACTGATTTTAAGAAGTTTTTACAAGCTTTTAACAGGAACTTAGTAAATTAGTTGATTGCTAAAGAATTTAACCAACTTTTAGTATTTCGTATTTATGAAAAAACAACTGATTAATCAGACTTCTGATGAATCTCCGAAAAATAAAGATCATAATTTGCAATTTGTAATATCTAGCTTCACTCTTCTAGCGATAAATTTTGGATTAATGTTATTTGTCGGCATGTATTGGTTACATCCGACATTTCATACTTTTATTACAGGAAAACCACTATAGAATTCCTTAAATTAGATTTGGCAAGATATAATTGACATAACTATAAAATCAGTAAATTTTACTCATCAAAAATTGTAAGAAAAAGGAAAAAAGATATCCGAATAATATTCATCCTTAAAGTAAATGATTAACAAAGGAGAAGGTGATGAATAATAAATACATTCATCTAGTAAACAACCTACACACTCTTAGTATTGAGAATGCGAAAAAGGAGTTTAGAATTAGAGTAAAGAATGAAATATTTGATACAAATGATTACTATAAGAAATGGATTGAAGAAAACTTACTCGGCAATACAAGATTAATAGTTGAACCAAAGATAATCGGTGAATCAATAGTTTTAGTCTATCAAGAAGGTTCTCTTAGAAAAGCATTTCACCGATCATATTCTATTAGTATTGAGATTTTAAAATCTACAAATATAATTCCTTTATCAATTCCTATAAAAAAAGATATTATGATCAGAGGTCAACTTTATTCCAATAATTTGAATCCCGAAACCTGTAAAAACTTTATATCAAACTACCTAAAAAATAAAACAATACACCTACCGCAATTAAAACTTTGCTGTTTTCAAATAATTAATAGTACTCTAAACCATCTATCTGAACTAACAGAGTTAAAGAAATTACTTTTTGAAATTCCAGAAAATGAATATACAAGATTAAATGTTAACGAGGTGGACCTATATAAAGATCTATGGTCTGAAGGAAAACTCTTCAAAAGCTATCCGACTAATGGCATTATCATTAAAGTAAATAGCAAAAGATTACAAAGACAGCTTGGAGAAATCGATGGCTATGTCAATTGGGCCTATGCTTTATGCTAGCCCTGGAAAAAGATACAGTATCTAAGAAACCTAATATTTCGTAAACTATTATGTTCTAATAGCTTGATCTAATAATAAGAATATAAAAGTTTAATCTAGGCAGCTTTATCTTCCTTCAAATCCTTGAACTTCGCAGCCATTGTAGGGTTATATCTAGTTAACTTTTTAACGGAAACATCCTGAGCCTTATCATTAGCCAGTCTAAGATTACGATCTGCGCCAATTAAAGCTTCTTTTGTTTTCTGCAAATGATCTATCGACTTGTCAATCTCTTGTATCGCCAATTCAAATCTTCTTGAGGCTAAAGAATAATTCTTATCAAATGCAGTCTTAAATAACTCAAGGTTCTTTTCAAAATCAGTAATATCTATATTCTGTGATTTCACTAATTCTAATTCAGATTTGTATTCAAGAGATTTCATTGCTGCATTTCTCAAGAGTGTTATTATTGATAAGAAACATTGGGGCCTGACAACGAACATTTTAGGGAAACGATGTGATACATCTACAATTCCTGAATTATATAAATCATTGTCTAGCTCCAATAGGGAGATTAAGATGGCATATTCACAACCTTTTTGTAAACGGTCCTTATCAAGTTCTTTGAAGAAGTCTTCATTCTTCTTCTTGGTAGCTGTAGCATCATTTTCGTTTTTCATCTCAAACATTATTGAAACTATCTCTGTCCCAGACGAATCATTTTCCTTGAAAATATAGTCACCCTTACTTCCATTAGAAACATCATTATCTTTCTCAAAATAAGCTTTAGGAAAAGCTGTTGCCCGCATCTTATTGAACTCATTCTCACAATGCTTTTCAAGAGATTCACCAATCATCTTAGTAGAAAGTCTTAATTTCATATCTCTAAGTCTTTCTATAGCATGGTCACGGTCTTTAAGTTGAAATTCATATTTCTCTTTCAAAGTTTTCTCAGAAAGCTGCTGCATTAACAATGCCTTATCTAAGCTAGCTCTTATCTCGTCTCGCTCTTTCTGGGACTGTCTAACTGCTTCATTAATTGCAAGTTTTTTAGCAGCTTCTGTATTTGCTTTAAACTTGTCAAAGTTAAAAGCGAGTGTGTCACGCTCTTTTTCGACTAGAACTTTTGCCTTATTTATTGCTAAATTCTTTTCAACATCAGCTACTTCTAGTTTTGCTTGCAAGTTCTGCAATTTTTTATCTTTTAATGCAATAGACTCAAGCATCTCCATTTTTAAAGTTCTTTTAGCAATCTCAATTGATTTAATCTTATCTCGCTCAGCCAAATCCAGTCTTTTACTCAATTCACTCTCAAATTCATCATCTTTTATTTGCTTGACAATATTTGCATAACCACTCTCATCTATCTTAAAAACCTTTCCACATTCAGGGCAATTAATTTGATTCATAAAAACTTCCCTTACTTACAAAAACGAAGATGTGCCATTCTTATCTATTTCTTAACTGAACAGCAAGAACTTTGTTAAGACTCAATCGTTATTGACAGACAGACGATAAGTAGCTAGTACATGCGTACTTGCATTCAAGCCGTGAAAACCGAATCTAGTCAAAAGCTGAGTGGATGGTTGGTCAGCCAAACTGAAAAATATTGCTATCACTTCCATAGCGACCAAGAATCCCGAATAAAGAACTCTTTGGTTTTTGTAGACAAATGGAGTATCCAACAAAATGGAACCCCCTTGGAATTAGAAAGCAGACACAAGTTGCCTTTAGATGACGCACTTGAATTGTGCGGGCAGATGCTTATGGATGGATGGGGAAAGCTCAATCACAAATTGAATGCCATAAATGAACTTGACTACACAGAGGAGGCAGCAGCATGACTAAAGAAGAAATTGTGATTGAACTTTCCAAAAGCCTTTTACAAAAAGATACTTCTTGGATATATAAAGGACTGAACTCTCGAATATGTATCCAGAATTATTTCAACCAAATGACTAAAGAAGATCTACTAGGCATTGCGACACAGCAAAGGATTTTTGACAATTATCAATGAATAGTAGGTATATGTAGACTATAAAGTTGTAAGCAAAAAGACAATCCTAAGTTGACGAATCACTAATCGATATGTCAAGAAATATTATTATTATCACTTTTTTCTAATAATAACCGCCTGCCATAGATAACTATAATAAGTAGCAAAATAAAAGAGATAAAAGGCAGTGAGTGACTTACAAGTTGTATTAACATAAGTTAGATTAGGCTATATGCTCTATAGAAAAGTTATTTTGGGAATACTAAATGCCTTAACTCGATGCCGTTGAACGTCTCCTAACTATTCTTTTACCATCACTACTTTCACTGGATTGCGAAGCAGTCTTACTTTCTACTTGCTTACTAGTAGTTTGCTCATCTTCCATTTCTAAGCAAACCCCTACCACCATTGCGGCCTCAATAGGGTTGGGGAGATCGCCAATAGTGATCAAAGCTTTGAGGACGAGTTGCATCCTAGGTTCTTTTTCTAGATCAGGGCGGAGTTTTTTAACTGATTGCCAAAGCTCTTTAGTTACTTCCTTGAGCAGGGCCTTGTCATTAACCAAAGCGTTTTCCTTGCAAATTATTCGCTTACTTTATTAGGGAGAGGAAAGGATTGCTAATAATCTCTGCGATTTCACATGACTTATTGAGTAGTCTTGATTTTGAGTAGCAAGCAAACGAACAGATAGCAACGCATTTGCTGCTTTGCCATAGCCTTAAAAGAATCACAAGTTGTAAAGAAGCAGGTGACGAAAGAAAAGCTATTCAAAACAAGTAAAAAACAGTAACAAGTAAATAATTCCAGGAATTAGCTAATTTAAAATTAGATTTCAATAACTTTATACTAGCTTTTGTAAAATATTTTTATGATCAAGTTATAAAGCATATGTATATTGCAATAAGTATCTGACTTTGTATTTTAATGGATTCTATGATTTTATATAGGTAGGAAAAAGCTATCATTATAATAATAATTACTGGTCTAGAGTGATTAAAGTATGGCTTTAGCTTAGGAAAGGTTGACTGACTGAATAGAGAAACTTGCTCCTTAGGGGATTTACTAAAATCCTCTTTTATCAATACTATTATTTGTATATGAGTTATTTTGTTCTCGTATTGATGTAATACGATTGCGGTATATCAAAAAAATAGAAGCTAGCAACGCAAAAAGAAAAATGATCATTAACCAAACAACAACAGAAGTTGCAAAGGACATTTCCTATGAACCAAAGTATCTATATTTTTTTATTATAGTTCAAATGGAAAGATAAAATGCTATGAGTTGAATAATTAACAACTTTATAACATTTGGCAAGTAACTACTGAAGAATCCAATAAAAAGGTTATAATAGAAAGTCAAGAGGTTAAATCTAGCTATTAGTTAAAACTTCAACATGAAGATAAAAAGTACTGAGCAATATCAGTTTATAATTTGAGTAAGGTCTACTAGAGAAATAGATAATTTATAGTAAGAATTAAGTTTCTTTTATTTGTGAATTACCGCTTGGAATAAGACTTAAAGATCTATTATAAATACAAAAAATAACTCACTCTGAGAAACTATCTTTTAGTTAGAATCCTGCAATCATACCAAATATAAAAAGAAGAGCTATTACAAGTCCACCTCCTATATAGAGAAGATTGCCTGAGTTCTTGTCTTGCTGATAACGAGGAATTCCATCACCAACAGTAACTAATGCTCCACCATTTTTATACCAAATCCAATCACGAATAGGTGGTGTCTTTAATAAGTCATCTTTGGTTAAATTAAGCTCATTCTTTCGAGCTTGGTCTAATAGTAGATCTATCATTCTCTCAGCAGAGTCGCAATCAGCTAAGGCCTGATTTGTTGTTTCAGCTCCATCAAGTGACTTAACAAGTAAATCAACCTTCTCTTTAACTAAAGATTGTTTGTTATTCATCCTGGATTCCTACCTACATTTACTTTAACGTAATTTTTACATCTAAAAATTTAAATTCTGAAATTTAAAACTAAAAGTCAGCAATACTTAATGTAGTCATTAGTTGTGGTCCTAATCTCCTCCACCATTGCAGCTCCAGACTTTAGTGGGGATGCCCGCATTGTTTTTCCCATCGATTCTGAAAGTTCTCTCAATACAGTCATTTTGACTACGTGTCCATTTGGATACTGGGACTAGAGAAGCAGAGATCATTACCAAACTCACGGTGCTAATAGTTGCAAGGACAGGATATGCATGAGCCCGAATCATCTCTCTTGGTGTCATAGTCATCTTTTAAGTGTTTATCAGTTCTTTTTAGCGCAAATGAACACCAATAGACAAGAGTCCGAGGATAAAAGAAAACTAGATTGGCTTAAAACCAAGTAAATTCAAAGAAATAAATCTGAAATGTTTAGCATTCCCAATAAAACCATTCTTTGATCAGAAAAGTAATCAAAACAAATACTGAAAGATTACCTGTTTCTGTAACCTGGTTCAAAATCTCGGCGACCTGCCTCAACTCTCAAGTAAATCTGCCTTAATGAACTTGCCAAGCTAAACCTAAGCGCTCTTCCTGATTTAAAGAGAGCCTCACAAATATCTCGAACTCTAACTAATTCTGACTGATAAGCTCTAGCCATAGCTCTCTCTGCATCAATATTTGCTAACTTCGCTTGTTGAGACAGCCTTTGAGTCTTTGAAGGAGGGATAACAGTTAAGGAAGATAATGGCTCAGTCCATTTCCATAGCCGAGGAGATTTGGTCTTGGTAATTGCTTGCTTTGGATTATTCCTTTCCATTTTTTAGATGTTCTGAAGTGATTGTTATGAGTGCTAAAACTCCAAAATAGATATCTCAAAGTAAAATAATTATAAAGTAATTTCTAAATTATGTCATTCAGAACAAGATTAGAGTAAAGAGAATAATCTCTTTTCCAGAGATTGATTTTAAGAAGATTCCTCTAAGTAACTCATCACTTGTAAGGGCTTATAAAAGAGATAACAAATCTTTTTAAAAGGAAATAAAAATAAAACTAGTTTTTCTCTTGGAAAGCGTGTACATTATTTGGACAAACAATCAAGATCAGAAGCCTGCGCATGATTCTATCAAATTTCTTACTATGGGCTTCTGTTCCTTTTGTACTTGTAACTGTTTATTTCGGTACTAGGAATGGATATTACGATAGTGAAGACTATAAGGGAGATGGTTGTGCTCATGATGTAAAAAGATAATCTATTAATATTAGCAACCAAATTAAATAGTTTACATAAAAATAAATTCTTAAATTATATGATCAAGAAATGACAATTCAATTATATCTATTAACTATTTCATTATTTGCAAATCTTCTATCAGCAATTGCAGGAGGAGGAGCTGGTTTAGTTCAACTGCCAGCATTAATTCTCTTAGGACTCCCATTACCAATTGCACTTGGTACACATAAAATCGCAAGTGTTGCTCTTGGTCTAGGAGCAGCACTTCGACACTCCAAGGAAAAAGAAATCGACCCAAATTTAGTATTTATATTACTAATTACTGGACTGCCTGGAGTTTGGATAGGTGCTAAAATTGTATTGTCAATTCCCGAGAATATAACAACAACATTATTAGGACTATTAACACTTTTAATTGGATTATATTCCATAGGGAGACCTAATCTAGGGACTCATGAGTTAAAAGTAAGGCAGAATATCAAAAGGCAAACAATAGGAGGAATAGTTATATTTATTATTGGCTTACTTAATGGTTCTTTAAGCTCAGGCACTGGTTTGTTTGTAACTCTTTGGCTGGTCAGTTGGTTCGGCTTGTCTTATGCGAAGGCCGTAGCACACACACTTATTTTAGTTGGACTTTTTTGGAATGGAACAGGTGCAATAGTATTTGGGATTAACGGAGATATAAAGTGGATGTGGCTGCCAGCATTAATCACAGGCTCAATAATAGGAGGATATCTGGGTGCACATTTCTCACTAGTCAAAGGAAGTAAGTTAGTAAAAACATCATTTGAGGTCTTATCTGTACTAATGGGCGCCTCTCTGCTTATGCGTGTAATCATCTAAAAAAAGTATAAAGATAAGAAAATATGTGTTTAATTAGAGACATTTCCACTCTATTGGGATGGCTTTAAACGGAATTACTTGCTTAATTTAAGAAGTGAATCATTCTTGCATGAGCAAATTTTGGCCCCAAAGACCTTCTGTTAAAGGTTTCTCAAATGTATTAGGTCACAAGCCCAAGGAACTCCGAGAGAGAACGATATCTAATAGAGACGATTCAATCAACCGATCTATCTCTATAAATCATTGGGCAAATCGTACATTTAACGAATATATGAATTTACCTTAAGAAACTTATCTTTCTTTAACTTAGATCATCATTTGTTAATGTCTAATTAAAAACAAAATACTACAAATAGATCTTCAAAATATCATAAATTAAAACTTTGAGTCTTAATTCAATAGCCATAATCAACCATCAATGTTATAGCAATAAGCGTCCACTAGCAAGGTTAGTCAAGGGAATAATTAAATCCTCTTTCAAAAAGTAAGAACATTACTACTATTAAGTATCTTAAAATTTGGAATCTATATTTAAACAATTATTGAATAGTGATAAGAGTTCTAAGTTCCGGTGAGGTGAAAACCTAAATGACTAATCAGCCAATACCCAACAACTATTTTCAAAGTCGTTGCAAAAATTCCCCAACCAATCAATTGTTTCTTTGTTAGTCCAAAAATCATTTAATTATTGAATCAAATGAATATGGGTCGCCTGAGATTCGAACTCAGGACCAGCCGGTTAAAAGCCGGATGCTCTACCGCTGAGCTAGCGACCCTTAATTTGAAGATGCCTATTAAACACCCTGAAGAAAATTATCACGTTGATGATCTTCATTTAAAGCATGCGTGACTTTGATCACAGTTAGACAGTCAGCAGGCTGGCCCAATAGCTGCATATATCTATTAAGGGAATTAGGTCAACTGCTTAAGTCATTAGCGCTTTCAAGGCATTATTATCTAAACTCTCTCAGCAACGCTCCCTGATCAATCATGATCCTTTTTGTTCTTCTACCTGTTGTTGCAGCTCTTGCATGGGCGACCTTCAACATTCAAAAGCCTGCTAGACAGCAAGCTAACAAGTTCTTTGATGGCAAAAACCCCTTCAACTAATCTGCCTAACTAATTCAAAAATGAAGCTAAATCCGCCTGCAAAAGACCTTTGTTGGGTTGGAAACCAAATTAATTATTAGGCTCTAGAAAGAAAACCTGACTTTCTCTTGAGTTCAGAACCATCAGTAGTTGTAATTGGCGCAGGTTTGGCTGGTACAGAAGCAGCCTGGCAAGCCGCAAGTCTTGGTGTACGTGTAACACTCTATGAAATGCGCCCTGCAAAAAAGTCCCCTGCTCACCACAGCACTGATTTTGCAGAGCTTGTTTGTAGCAATAGCTTTGGCTCAAAAAGCAGTGATAGAGCTGCTGGGCTATTACAACAGGAACTTAGGTCTTTAAATTCATTAATAATTAATACCGCAGATAAACATGCTGTGCCTGCTGGGGGAGCACTGGCTGTTGATAGAGGACAATTCAGCAAAGAACTAACTCAAAAACTTTCTTCAAATCCATTAATAAAGATTAGAAGAGAAGAATTCAAAGCTTTACCTAACAAAGACGAAGTCGCAATAGTTGCGACTGGTCCTCTTACCAGTGAAGACTTAGCGCAGAATCTTAGAAAATTTACGGGGCTTGACGAATGCCATTTTTTTGATGCTGCTAGTCCAATTATTGAAGGTGAAAGCATAGACTTATCAAAAGCTTTCCGAGCTAGTAGATATGACAAAGGGGATGCAGACTACATAAATTGCCCTTTAGACAAAGATCAATACCAGACTTTCCGAAATGAATTACTAGAAGCAAACCAATGTGATCTAAAAGCATTTGAGAAAGAATCTGCAAAATTCTTTGAAGGTTGCTTGCCAATTGAAGAGCTAGCAAGAAGAGGAGAAGAAACAATGAGATTTGGTCCAATGAAACCAATTGGCATATGGGATCCTCGTTGGGGTGATCTGAATGATTTAGTAATTAGACGAAACAAAAGAGCACACGCAATAGTTCAACTAAGACAAGAAGACAAGTCAGGCAGGCTTTGGAACATGGTTGGCTTTCAAACAAATCTGAAATGGAGCGAACAAAAACGTATTTTCAAAATGATTCCAGGACTTGAGAATGCAGAATTTGTTCGATTTGGGGTAATGCATCGAAATACATTTCTTGAATCACCAAAACTTTTAAAACCAACCCTTCAATTTATAGAACGTTCTAATCTTCTTGCCGCAGGTCAGATAACAGGAACAGAAGGATACGCTGCAGCAGCTGCAGGAGGATGGCTTGCAGGCAGAAATGCAGCACTTATTGCTATGGGCAAAAAACCAATATCACTCCCTCAAACAACAATGATAGGAGCACTAACTAATTTCATTACTGATGGCGACAAATCTAGAAATGCAAAAACAGATTTCCAACCTATGCCTGCCAATTTCGGAATCTTGCCTGAACTCAAGAAAAAGATTCGTAATAAACGTTCTCGTTACGGGGCATACAGAGATAGAGCACTAAATGCTATTTCAGAGACAAAAGAAGCACTGACTTAGATATATTGCTTTCTATTAAAACAATTTCAAATCACCAACTGGAAACAGAATCTCGATTATTTCCTTCCTGACATTTCTTTATGGATTCTCCAAGAGATAAAAACTCAACACCCGAACTTTGGGATGCGATCGTTATAGGTTCTGGCCTTGGCGGCCTTATAACTTCAACTCAACTTGCCGCCAAAGGAGCACGAGTGCTTGTTCTAGAGCGTTACCTTATACCTGGTGGCAGTGGAGGCTCCTTTTCAAGGAAAGGTTATACATTCGACGTAGGAGCTTCTATGATTTTTGGCTTTGGAGAAAAAGGTTATACAAACTTATTAACACGTGCTTTAAATGATGTTAAAGAGAAATGCGAAACGATACCAGATCCAGTTCAGTTATCATACCATTTACCAAACAACTTAAATATTAGTGTAGCAAGAGATTATGATTTATTTATAAACAATCTAACTGAAATATTTCCTCATGAAGAAAAAGGAATAAGAAAATTTTATGATACCTGTTGGAATGTATTTAATTGTCTAGATTCAATGCCTTTGCTTTCAATTGAAGACCCCATTTATTTAGCTAAGGTATTTTTCAAATCACCATTGGCATGTCTTGGTTTAGCGCGGTGGCTACCAACTAATGCTGGGGAAGTGGCAAGGAAATATATCCAAGATCCTCTACTTTTGAAATTTATTGATATCGAATGTTTCTGTTGGTCTGTAATGCCAGCACCTTTGACTCCGATGATAAATGCTGGCATGGTCTTTTCTGATAGACATGCTGGAGGAATAAACTATCCAAAAGGTGGAGTTGGTGTTATAGCTGAGAAACTTGTGAACGGATTAAGAAAACATGGAGGAGAAATAAGATATAAATCAAACGTAAGTAAGATTTTAATAGAAAAGAATAAAGCTGTCGGAGTAGAGCTTTCTAGTGGAGAACGAATCTATGCTCAGAAAATCATTTCTAATGCCACAAGATGGGATACTTTTGGTGGTGACAATTCAAAGAAATCTCTTGTAGAGAAACCTAATGTTCCCAAATCCGAGAAAGAATGGAGAAAACATTATATTCCTTCACCTTCATTTCTTTCACTTCATTTAGGAGTAAAGGATGAAGTAATTCCTAAGACTTTTGATTGCCATCACCTAATTCTAGATAGGTGGGAAGATATGGATAAAGAACAATCTGTGATATTTATATCTATACCTACCCTTCTAGATCCTTCACTAGCCCCAAAAGGCAATCATATTGTCCACACATTCACTCCTTCTTCAATGTCAAATTGGGAGAACCTTTCTCCATCTGAATATGCCAACAAAAAGAAAAAGGATTCAGATCTTCTTATTAAAAAGATTGAAAGAGTAATTCCAGGAATAAGTAACGCAATAAGTCTTAAAGAAGTTGGAACACCTCGAAGCCATCGACGCTTTCTAGGGCGTTTTCAAGGAAGTTATGGCCCGATACCTGCTAGGAAACTCCCAGGATTATTAAGAATGCCATTTAATACAACGGCAATAAAAAATCTCTATTGCGTAGGAGATTCATGTTTCCCTGGGCAAGGGCTTAATGCTGTTGCCTTCAGTGGCTTTGCATGTGCTCACAAAATAGGCTCTGAATTAGGGATGAATAGCTGGTCGCTTCCTAAATAAAGGTAAATTACAAAATAATATTTTTAAGATTGCAAATTATCCAAACTAAATCGATAACCCTGCTGACGAACAGTAGTTATCCCTCCACCTTCTCCTAAACCAGCCTGCTCAAGTTTCCTTCTCAAAGTCAAGACTTGAGTATCAACTGAACGCGGACCTCCGCTAAATGGTGGCCAAGCCATCCTCAAAAGCTCCTGACGGCTCCTAACCATCCCTGGAGGCATAAGGAGTGCACAAAGAAGTGCGAATTCTCGTGGACTTAATTCAACAGGCTTCTCCCTGAGTGTTACTTGGCGAAGGAGCAAATGAACTTCAAGAGGTCCTACAGCCACTCGTTCTTGCAATCCTATGCGCCCTCTTTTCAAAAGAGTTCTACAGCGAGCAGCTAACTCCTCAAGACCAAAGGGCTTTCTGAGAACATCATCAGCACCTTCATTTAAGAGTGCGACCAAAGGCTCAACTCCAGTTTGAGCTGTCAAAACAATGACTGAACAACCTAATTGTTGTGAAAGACGAATAGCAGAGGTTTTCTCTAGCAATTCTGCGCTAATCAAGAGATCTGGAGTTTGATCTCTACATAGATCAACGGCTTCCAAGGCAGTGGCTACAGCAGCAGCCAAATGACCATCCTGTCGCAAACGTTGAACCAACACTGTGCGAAGAGTTGGATGAGGCTCTACTACAAGCACCTTAGATGGACTAGGAGAAGTAGCTTGCATAGAAGAAAGTGACCCTGAAGCAGATTCCAATTCCGGCACCCTAGTAAGCAATTCTGTTGAAAGAGATTTCACATGCCATAGCAGAACTCCCTTAAGCTAAAAGAATCTTTGGCAGATTATGAGAGAAAGGCTGCCTTCCTTGGAGAACCATGACATCACTTGAAAACCCACAAGCAATAAGCCATTTCCAATCAATTTGTGATGCCTGCCAGGAACTCACAAGTCGTCACCATACTGTTTCAGAGCTAAGACTATACGCAGATGGCTATCTGCACGCTTTAAGGAAATCAGGTGAATTAGGTCAACGAGATCAAAATAAACTGGAAGAACTTATCGAAAGATGGATACTTGACCCGTCAAGTTTTGTAGGGCCTGATGGTGACATCAACTCCCTTTTCTATCAAAAAGAAATGGGTAGCTAAGCAAGCATCATGATGCCAAAGCGATTTCAATCTTTTCTCGTAATTCTCCTGAGTTATACATTTCAATAAGTATGTCTGATCCACCTATAAATTCTCCTTTTACATACACCTGAGGGATAGTTGGCCATTCTGAATATTCCTTAATTCCTTGTCTTATATCCATATCTGAAAGCACATCAAATGTCTCGAAATTCAGACCTAATGAGTTAAGGATCTGGACAACATTATTTGAAAAACCACATTGAGGCATCAATTTAGTACCTTTCATAAAAACCATAATGTCATAAGAGTTAATTAAAAGCTCAATACGGTCACGTGTAGTTGGGTCCATTTTCTAAAAGTGATGAATAGTCTATTTAGGGATTGAAGTGTTTAATGCCAATGCGTGAATAGCTTCAGTAGCCAAGTGGTTCTTGAGAGCACTGTATACCAATTGATGTTGACGAACTAAAGAAAGACCATCAAATTTACTTGAAATCACATTGACTTCAAAGTGATCTCCAGAACCTTTCAAGTCCTCTACAGTAACTTTCGCATCAGGTAGTACACGCTGAATAGCAATAATTAGATCCTCAGGTAGGGCCATATGTAAAAAAATAGTTCATGCGAATAAAGAGAAATTATTCGCTGTCCAAACAATTAAAGAACATTATCGACTTCCTGCATAAGGAGTTTCAACAAATCCCAACTCAACCAAGCTCTGATAAGCCTTTTGTCCTTCTTCTTTAGCAGGAGTCATAAGGCGTAAAACTTCTACCAAAAGTGGCACTGCAATCTCGGGCTGATTTTGCCTTCTAAAAACCGCTGCCAATCTAAGATTAACCTTTGCAAGCAAAACAAGAGCTTCCCGACCTTTTGTGTCCATTTCTCTTGGAATACGAGCATCAAGCCCTCTAAAAGCACCTCCAAGGTCTCTGTAAAAAGACAACAGTTGTTTAGCAACATCACGAGCTTTGTCGTAATGCTTTCTTGCTGCAACTAAATTCCCTCTTGATATCGCAGCATCTCCCTTATCAAGAAATTCTTGGACCGCCGACACGTTATATCCACCCCTACCCTTCTTTGCTAATACTCTGTATTCATTAGAGTTTTCACCTGCCACAAAAGGCAGAGGTGACAATACCAAGCAAGTAACTACTGCAAAGGCTGCCAACGAGAAACGAAACCTCATAAAATTCGATTAGATATGAACCAAACTTTAATTCTATTTGTTTTTCCTACCTACAGACAGAAGAGCAGCCTGTTCAGCTGCATGCATACTCATTGATAGTTTTTCATTAAAATCAGAAGCAGCAGCTCTACCTAATTCAGAGATTCTCATTGGTTCAGAAAAACAAATTGCAGCACGCCCAAATGGCTTTGGTGAAATTTCGCTATAACCAACTCCCACTGGAACTATTAGAACATCAACACCCTTTCTGTCAGCAAGTTGAGCTAATCGGACCAAACCTTGCTTAAGTCGAATAGGTTTTTGAGATCTATTAATTCTCCCTTCAGGGAATACAACCAATTGCTGTCCGTCAAGCATCAAATCTATTGCAAAGCGCAAAGTTGTCATTGATGGACTTAATTGATCAACAGGAAAACAACCAAGTCTTTGAAGGAACCATCCCTGTAATCCTTCCATCTCTGTTCTAGTAACCATAAATCGACAATCTCGACCAGTAACCCTTCTTCCTGCAGCCATCGTCAACATCAAGCCATCCCATCTTGAACGATGCGTAGGAGCCAAAACAACAGGACCATTCTTAGGTAGATTTTCACTTCCAATAACAATCCTCTCACGAAAATAATTACTCAAGACCATGTCTTGTGTGGTCACCATGGCTAGTGGGCTCCAAAATGGATCCACACCAAGACACAAATTTGTTTCGCGGGTTGCTAGGGCCGAGGGCACCGATTATCTAAGGACCAACCACATAAACCTATAGGTGAGAATAGATTTTAAATTGATTGATTGGGCAGTTAACCTTGCGGTCTAAATTTCAATTCTTTTCGAGATTGACCTTTTAGAAAATAAAATTTATTCAACCTCTTCTTATTCATGGCAAGTCTAGGTGTAAATATTGATCACATCGCCAATGTGAGACAAGCCCGTAAGGCTGTTGAACCAAACCCAGTGACAATGGCATTACTGGCAGAACTTGGAGGAGCTGATGGCATTACGGTCCATCTAAGAGAAGACAGGCGGCATATACAAGACCGTGACGTGTTTTTACTCAGAGAGACAATTAGGACTCGACTAAATCTCGAGATGGCTCCAACTAGAGAGATGATCGAAATGGCAATAAAAATAAAACCAGACATGGTTACTCTCGTACCAGAAAGACGAGAGGAGATCACTACAGAAGGTGGGCTGGATATAGAAGGAAATCGAAATAATCTCAAGATATCAATTGAAAGAATTCAGGGAGCTGGTATCCCTGTAAGCCTATTTATTGACCCTATTTCCGAGCAAATAGAAGCAAGCAAATCAGTTGGAGCAAAATGGGTAGAACTTCATACAGGTAGTTATGCTGAAGCTACGTTAGTAAATCAATCATTAGAGTTTGCGAAAATCCAAGAGGCATCTTTTTTAGCAAAATCTCTTGGTCTTCGTTTAAATGCAGGTCATGGATTGACATATCAAAATGTTGAACATATTGCGACAATTAAGGGCATGGAAGAACTTAATATCGGACATACAATTATTTCTCGCTCCATAGCTGTTGGGTTAAAGGAAGCAGTAAGAGAAATGAAGTATTTAATTCAAAATCCAAGAAACGAGCCATTCTATGAACCACAAGAAGATTAATTCTTAAATATTTCATAGCTCTCACTTTAGGATCCGAAGCTATTCTCCGATTGAAAGAAAAACTTACCAGCAAGGTATACAAGAAAAATGGAGCAGTTCAAAGTTGCTAAACGTATATAGGAGCAATCGATCAGAATGGCTCGCGAAAGTTCTTGCAGAACAACTTCGCGTCAAGCCACCAGAAGCATTTGAGAAAATAGATGTTGTAGTGAATACATGGCCTACTAGTCGCTGGCTAAGCGAACAAATAGCTGTTGTCAATGGAGTAAATGCTCTAGTTAGTTTCCCATTTCCAGGATCTTACCTTAAACAAATTCTAAAGAAAATCCTGGGAAATAATGTCTCATATTCTGACCCATGGGATGCCAAGCAATTAATATGGCAGATACTAGATTTACTTCCCAATCTAATCAAAGAAGAGGAAGCAAAGGCATTAGGAAACTGGCTAAGTCAATACCCATACGAAGAAGGAGTTCTTACTAAAAGCGAATGGCAACTTGCTCGAAGTATTTCAAAGACATTTGATGATTATGTTATGTATAGAATAGAAACCATTATTAATTGGTTAGAAGCTAGAGATGAATCATTAGTTGAAAATCAATATATACCTAGAGACTCAGAATGGCAGATTAAATTAATAAGGTTATTAAGCAAAAAGATTGAAGTTAATCCTTTTGGAATGCAAGTCAAAGAAGCTATTGCATTACTGAAAGAGGGAATTGAACCCAAACAAAAAATTCCATCAGAGCTTTTCTTTTTTGGAATAACTAGTCTTGCTCCTCTTCAGATTGAATTAATCCAAGCAATCTCTGGGATAACGAATGTAAACATTTTTCTTCTAACTCCGTGTCCTGATTTATGGCAACATTGCACAAGTAGACGAGAAGAGTTAGGTATTAACTGGAAAGATCCAATTGAAGGAAGTTGGCTTTATAAGTCTCATAAACTAGAGGCACATTTAGGTAGGATGGGAGCTGAGTTTCAGCAATTACTAGAAGGAAGTGGAGAAAGTCAATTAGGTGAATGCAATGAACATAATTTATTTGCTAGTCCTATAAATATTGCAAAGGAATCAGGACGTGAGCCTACACTTTTAGAACAACTTCAAGAACAATTAGTCACCTCTAATAACGAACAACTTAGACTAGGTGAAGATGACACATCATTAACTTTTCTGCCATGCCCAAACAAAAAGAGGCAAGTTGAATTAATACGCGATCAAATCATCCAGTGGCTGTCAATTGATAAAACACTTAATCCGCGAGATATACTAATAATGACACCACAAGTCAAGGAATTCTCGCCTCTAATAGCATCTATCTTTAGTGATAAGGATGCTACCAATGTAGAATTACCATGGAAAATTACTGACCGCAGCCAACAAGAAAACCCTGGAATAATTAAACTAACATTAGAGTTACTAGATTTAGCAAGTAATAGATTTACATTATCATCACTAAAATCACTTTTAACAAATCCAGCACTTCAAGAACAAAAGAGACTAACCCAAGAAGAATGTTTAAACATAATTGAACTACTGCAAGAAACTGGATTCACATGGGGAATCGATGCCACAGATAAAAATGGCAATGAAACTCATACCCTAAGTTGGTGCCTAGACAGATGGCTATTAGGTCTATCACTGACTAGTACTCCAGGACTTGCACCTGGTGGTATAGCACCCTTCAACGATAAAATAAAGACTGAACAAGTACTAAGATGGTGGCCTTTACTTTCAGAAATATGTTCTATATTAACAAAGCTACGTAATAAACATAAATGTAGAGAATGGATAGAACTTATAAAATTTTCTATAAATCAACTCTTTGGTGATTGTGGCACATGGGTATGGGAAAAGCAGTCATTATTAGATGCACTTGAAAGTTGGAAAGAGGCTGCTCATAATTACACTTCTGATATCAATGTAGATGTTGTTTATGAAATACTAAATGAAGCTTTTTCTAAAGAAACAGGACGTATCGGTCATCGAAGCGGAAAGGTAACAATCAGCGCTCTTGAGCCGATGAGAGCAATACCTCATAAAATAATAATACTAATGGGAATTGATTCAGAAGTATTCCCTCGGAGTGAATACAGGCCTAGTTTTAATTTACTCGAACAAAAATGTTATTTAGGTGACCCATCTATCTGCAAGCAAGACCGTTATTCAGTACTGGAAGCAATAATGTCTGCTAGAAAACATTTAATGATTACTTGGAATAATAAAAATGAACTATCAGGAGAATTCATCCCACCCGCTAGTCCTATCCAGATTTGGTTAGGACAATTAGCAGATGAGCTAGATTCAGCACAATTGAAAAAAGTCATTAGAGAACCACCAACCAACCCTCTTGATCGAAACAATTTTCTAACGAATGGAAATCTTTATCCACCCAGTTGCGATCGTAGAAATTTAGAAGCACGAAAATGGCTTGATAAACAGCATAGTTCAAAACCTTTAGGTCTTGCATTACCTCTCAAATGGAATTATCTCCACAAAGAGACCTCTGCAGATATAACAAATGAGAAGATCCGATCATGGTTAAAATCACCTCAATTAGTTTGGCTTGAGCAACTTAAAATAAAACCTGGTGAATGGTTTAATCCATTAGAAGATTTAGACAAAGTAGAACTAAAAGAATTTCAACGTAAAAATATAATGAAGTCTAATCTAAACGATTTCGTAGCATGCCTAAACGAGAGTCAATCTGGTACTTTAAGACCAATATCTACTGCAGAATGGAAAAACAATTACGCAGGACAAGGCATTTTCCCTTCAAAAGCTGCCGGAGAAATTGAATACAAGATCTTAAGAAATCGCTGGGAGAGTCTTAGAAATACACTTGGAAATATAGGAGACTTAATGAAAAAAGAAATTATGTCTGAGAACCATATCGAAGAGATCTTATTTGCAGGAGAATCTCCAATAACTATAGAGCTAGGAAAATTAAATTCGAAAGCTGTAATGATGGCTTGGCTAACTCATCTTAATGCCTCAATAAATATAAACCAACCAATCAGATCATTTCTTATAACCAGGAAAGCATCAAATCAAAAAAAGGAAGAGTTTGAAATATCGCTATGTTTTAAAGAAATAAATTCATTAACAGCTCAAGAATTGCTAGTCCAACTAAAACAGATATCATATTTTGGATTGACAGAGTGCTGGCCAATTCCACCAGAAAGCGGATGGGCATTTGCTAAAGCAGCCATTCAAGGAAACAATAAGACTGTAGAGTCATTTCAATCAGTATGGGAAGGTGGTTATAAGCACAAAGGAGAACGTGAGAGAAGTGAAATGCAATTATGTTTTGGCAATTGTTCTACTTTAGAGATTACAAGATCAGAATCATTTAAAAATGCTTTTTCATTACTATATGATCCTATTATTTCTTGCGTAGGAAAAATTAGAATCAATGGATAGTCTCCTTAGTAATAATATTAGTAAAAATAATAATCAAAATATTAGAATCAACTTAAAATCAAAGTGTTTACAACCAATCAATAGAAATTGAATTCAACAAACACTAAGAAAGTCAAAAATATGCTTTTATTAGCATTTTCTGGATGGGGATTCAGCTGGAAAGGTCTCTTAGACAACAAGAAAGGAGAATGGTGGTTACTAGGCCAATTATTAGTTATTGGACTGCATCTTCTTAATCCCTGGCCAAATTCAACATATCTAGAGCAAAATATTGATACGTTTTTGACATCTATAGGAATAGTATTTATAACTATAGGAACTTTACTTGCTATTAGAGCATTTGTACAACTTGGTCCAAGCCTAAGTCCTCTTCCTGAACCAAAGATTGGAGCTTTATTGATTACCAGTGGAGCTTATAAACACTGCCGTCACCCTCTATACCAAGCACTAATAATTTGCTCATCAGGTAGTGTAATATTCTTCAAGAGTCTTACGCATCTTTTCCTTTTGATTGGACTTATAATTCTGCTCAAAGGAAAAGCACTAAGGGAGGAAAATAAATTACGAAAAATTCACCCTGAATATAATAATTATTTAGAAACAACTCCTGCTATTTTACCAAGCATACCTTTTCTGGATTGGCGTTCTTAAATCAAATTACGAATTGTCAGTCAATAACTATGGCTGAAAAACTCAGATAAACATGGTGGTTTAAAATTTATTGAAAATCAGCTAAGGTTTTAATAACTACTAATGAGAGAATCTAATCGAAAAATAAATCAAAGATTTGTAGCTAATGCATACCCACTTTCTCCAGGCATGCGATTACTAGAGGCAAGTGCAGGTACTGGAAAGACATTTGCTATAGCTCACCTTGTTTTACGCCTTTTAACAGAAAAAGAATATGCTCTTAAAGAAATCCTAGTAGTAACCTTCACAAAGTCTAGTGCAGCAGAATTAAAAGCAAGAATAAGTAAACGTCTCGAACTTACATTACAATGTCTAGAATCTATAGTTAATAACAATGAAATAAATCCACCGGATGAAGTACTTGAGGAATGGTTAAAGAAAGAAGGCAATGATAAAAAGAGAAATAAACGACTTATAGGTTTAATACTTATAGCATTAGAAGAGATAGACCGCTCAGACATAACAACAATTCATGGTTTCTGCATGCGAAACTTAAAAAGGGAAACACTAGATAGTTCCATACCAATAGATCCTAAATTAGAAAAAGATCCTAAGAAGTTGATTTTAGAAGTTGTTCATGAATACTGGAATCATCATATGTTATCTCTCAATCCAGGACATCTAAGTGGTCTGAAGGATGCAGGAATAACAATAGATAGTTTATGTCGCGAACTTGAAAAGGTCGATAGCGAACCTAATCTCGAACTTGTGTTAGATGAATTAATAAAATCAGCAACTCTCAAAGACTATTTTGAAGACAGATTAAACCATTACTGGAAAGAATTTATTACTTATTGGGAGATAGAGGGGAAAGAACTTGAAGAAGATCTTTGCAATCTTGCCAAGGAATGGCGCCTAAATGGAGTTACAAATACTAAGCCATTTAGCCCGAAACCCAATAAGAACCGTTACAAAGAAATAAATCTATGGCTACAAAAATTTGATAATAATAAAGCAATGGTTACTTCAAATATAATTCCACTTTATGAAGAAATTAGGCAGCAAAAACTTTTAATTGATTATTTTCATCCTAAGAAATTATTCGAGGCATCAAGTAGATCTAACAAAATCCATTTTCATCTGCCAAAGCCAAAGTTGCAACAAACAATAACAGAGCTTTGGGATGGTCCAGCTGAAGAAGTATGGAAACATGCACTTTACTGGACATCAAATATACTATCCAAGAGAAGAAAGCAACTAAACCTAATTAGTTATAGTGAAATCATTAAAGCATTAGACCCTAAAAACAATAAATTAATCAACCAAGATAATAAAAGAAGTCAAAGCTTATCACTTTTTCAAAAATTAGGGCAACGTTACAAGGTAGCGTTAATAGATGAATTTCAAGACACGGATCCGCTTCAATGGCGTCTTCTAGAAACAATATTTGGGAATAGTTCAAATCATCTTCTGCTTATGGTAGGTGATCCAAAGCAAGCAATTTATAGATTTAGAGGGGGTGATTTGAATACATATATTATGGCTAAAGCAAAGGTCGACCGAATAGATGAACTATTAGAAAACTTCCGCGCATCTCCCTCACTTATGAAAGGAATTAATCAACTATTTAAGACTGGCTTAATACATTCAAACCTCTACATCCCGATATTAACGCCTCGTATCGAGCAAGAAGAGTCATTATTACAAGACATAAAAGACCCTCTTGAAGTTCTCATACCTAAAGAGCTAGATTCACACAATGAGAATAAAGAAAAGACTTTATGTTCTAAAAGTAAGCTTGAGAAAATAATCCCAACTGCAGTAGCAAACAGGGTACTCGAACTACTAGAAGATGACATCAATGAAATATCAGCTGACGATATATGTATTCTCGTAGGTAGGCATGACCAGGCTAATGAGATTCGACAAGGACTAACGGTTGTAGGTATTCCCAGCCGACTAATTAATCAGGGAGACGTTTTATCAAGTGAATCAGCAAATGTTTTGCAAAGGTTTTTAAATTGCCTAGCAGATCCATCAAACTCAGGGAAGCTACGTCTTCTAGCGTGTTCTCCTCTAATGCAATGGTCTGCTGAGAAACTTCAAAGTGCTGAAATTAATGGTGATTTAGATAAATTGGCAATTCGTTTTGAATATTGGTCGAGAAATTTTGAGTCATTGGGAATTTTGGGGTGCTTAGCAAACCTTTTAGAAGGCGAAAAAATAGCTGACCTGTCAATCAGAGGGAGGATGCTAGGGGATTTACAACAATCAGCACAAATTATCGAAGAAGCAAGACACCTCCAAGGCTTAAATGCAATTGGAGCAGCTCATTGGCTTAAACAACAACGTCTTCAGCCAACCAACTCAATACCAGAAGGACGGAAACCACATAGTGACATCGCAGAAAGTGCAGTAAACGTAGTAACGATTCACAGAAGCAAAGGTCTGGAGTATCGAATAGTCATATGTCCTTATTTATGGCAATCCCCTCCAGATCACCAAGGACCATTATGGAGATCTTGCGAGAATCAAAAATGGATTATTTCGCTTAATAGTGCATGGAGTAATGACCAGAAGATTTTCAAGAATTCCAAGAAAGAATCTCTTCAAGAAGCTGAAAGGTTAGCTTATGTAGCTCTGACAAGAGCTAGCGATAAGTTAATTATATTTTGGGCTAGAGGTCTAAAACAAGAAGGGAACCCCCTTACCAGTCTTCTTTTTGGGCCAGCAGGAATTAAAAGCAATATTCAAGAGCTTAAGAAAGAAAAAATGACTAGATGGTTCAACAAAAATGAAATTCCAATATCAATTCGCCTAGTTTCTTCCAACGCTATAAATAGAAGGTGGAATCCCAAGAAATCAAAAGAAGTTCTATCCCTTGGTCCAACTCCTTCCCTAAAATTAGATCAAAGTTGGGGAAGAAGTAGTTACTCCTCATGGATTAGTACAAATCATACGAACTCTCTTAGTGAAAACATTCTTACTTATGATATAAGTGAAAGCAAAGATAGAGATCAGTATTCTGAAGATGAAAGCTCATCTCTTAAAGAAGAGTTTAAAGACTCATATTTTAATATTAAAAATACAAAGGAGTATTTATTTCCGGAAAGTGGTCCACTAGAAACATTTCCAAGAGGTACTTTGGCTGGAGAATGTCTTCACAAAATACTAGAGAAATTAGATTTTAAAAAATCAACCACAAGTGAAGAATCAACTAGATTAATTACCGAAGAACTGCTTAGAGCTGGTTTAGAATTATCTCACCTAAAATCTATTCAAAGTGGTTTCGATAGATTGCTTAAACTATCTATGGGAGGTTTACTTGGAGATCTAAAACTCAATGAATTAGATGAAAAACGTAGGATACCCGAACTTACTTTTGATATGCCTATTGCGCTAGAAGGATCTACAATTACAGCAAAAAGTATCGCTGAGATATTTAAAAATTTCTCAAGTTCAAGGCTTGGTGGGAGTTATTCTAAAGCAATAGAAGAACTAAACTTTGTTAGCAGAGGCTTCCTAACAGGTTCAATTGACCTTGTATTTACTGATAAAGAAGATACTTCTAAAGCTCGCTGGTGGGTGGCCGACTGGAAAAGCAACTGGATTGGTAAAAGTAATTCGAATGCAAAGGACATGAGTTGCGGTCCCATTAATTATTCTCAAGAAGAAATGGGAAGACAGATGTTCAAACACCATTATCTTCTTCAGGCTCACATATATCTAGTTGCACTGCATAGATTTCTTTTATGGAGGCTTCCTGACTATTCACCATCTAAACACTTAGGAGGCTACATTTATTTCTTCCTAAGAGGTATTCCCGATATGACTACTATTGATAGTAGTTTACATCATGATAATCTACCAGGATTATTTATTGAATCGGCTCCCGTTGAGCTTGTTTTACAACTTGATGAATTATTCAAGAAAGGTGGAAACTACATAATTTAATTATGAGCGAAACTAATAATGACATAAGTAAGGCTTTATATGGAACTTTGTTAAAACGTATTCCTCCTAGAAAAATCTCGCCTCACCTTGAAGATATAGTGAATGTCTTAATGAATGCATTATCTCGTGGAGAAGTTGAGGTAAATCTAGATTCATATGAACTACAAGATCAATTGAAAACTTCTGGATGGCCATACTCCCACAAAGAAGCGCTAGTACAAAGTGGATGGCTTGAAGGGGAATTCTCACCAATAATTCTAAAAGACAATCATATAAGCTGGCGACGTTGGCATAACACAATGTATGAAGTAATTAATGAGTTATTGAATCGATCTAAAATTAAGCCTAAATGTCTAAATTCTCCCATCAAATTATCCAATAATAATTTAGAGGATCAACTTAATAGTCAGCAAATATCTGCTGTTCAAGCAGTACAAAAACATGGTGTTATTTTAATTAGCGGTGGGCCTGGAACTGGAAAAACCAGTACTGTTTCGGCAATGCTTCAAAAAGCACTTTCTCATAGGGGTAAAATCAAAATAGGTCTTGCAGCCTCAACTGGGAAAGCTTCAAGGAGATTAAAAGATAGTATTCAAAGAAGTCTTAGTAAATTAAATTCTTTTGAGCTTGAGTTTTTAAACGAGATCCCATCTAAGACACTTCATAGGTGGCTTCAATCAAAAGGAGGGGGATACGGTCGGAACAAAGACAACCCTCTAGAACTTGACTTATTAGTTATAGATGAGATGTCAATGGTTGAAGTTGAACTACTACAAGTCCTACTCTTAGCATTACCTCAAAAAACTCAATTAATCTTGATAGGTGATCCCAATCAACTACCTCCTATTGGTAGTGGAGCCATATGGCATAAGCTACAAGATAAAAATATAGTAAGAAGTTTTAGTACTGGAGCCATTCACCTTGAAAAGCATTATCGAAACAATGGTGCACTCGCCTTATTGAGTAATAGTCTTCGTATTAATGGTTTGTATCACTTCTGGGACGAACTCGAGCAAAACAATAACAAAGGAAATGTAGAAAAGCATCAAGGCAATCCAAATCAACTCCCAAGTTTTCTTATTGAAGAGTTTAAAAATCACCACAAAAAACTTGAAAGTATCAGCAGCTTATACAAAGATTCAACAAAAGAAACTAACAATCCAACAATCAAAGAATCCTATGTTGCCGAAAAACTTATAAATTGCCTAGAAGAGTTCTTAGTATTGTGTCCCAAAAGGAATGGACTATGGGGTGTAAACCATATTCATAAAACCCTACTAGGTAAAGATTTTACAGAAGGTATTACACAATGGCCAATAGGTACTCCCGTAATTTGCGGAGAGAATCGAGACGATTTGGGACTTGCTAATGGTGATATTGGAGTAGTCATTCAAAATGAAAAAAACCGTCAGTTACTATTTGCAGTCCTTTCTGAAGACAACAAGCTAATAACAAAGCTGATCAACCCAGCTCGATTAAGCATAGTTGAACCCGCCTTCGCAATTACAATTCACAAAGCACAGGGAAGTGAAGCAAACAAGGTAGTTGTTCTATGGCCAGAAGAACCAAAAAAGGTCTCTGAACTTAAAAATGAAACTTCAATGGAAAAAGATCTTCAGATAAAATTACTTTACACAGCTATTACACGAGCGAGAAAGAAATTAGATCTAATTATACCTAAGATCTAATAGTAGAGATTTTTATTAATCTTGTACGATCCAAAGAAGACTTGTTTTAGAAAACAAGTGGATATGCATGATGAGATGATAAATTGGAATCGAAACCTTTAATAAGGCGCGTCAACACGTTAGCGGTTATATACCGATTGTAAGTTGCCTGCCTGATTTGAAGGATCAATCAGGTCAAGGACTTTTAACATGACTACTACAAAAGAAAACGAATCTATCTCTTCTCCCGAAGATATAAAAATTCCCAAAGTGGACTCCACTTCAATGGAAGCGCAAGAATCTTTAGGACAAGATCAAAACGAGTCCGAAACTCAGGGAATTTCTTCTGAAATCAAAGAAAAACAATCTTCTATCCCTTCCGGGTTTAAAGAGTTTGGATTCAGCAATGCGTTACTAAAAACACTCAAAGAGAAAGGATACCAAGAGCCTTCTCCAATACAAAAAGCTGTATTCCCAGAATTGATGCTAGGCCGTGATCTAGTTGGCCAAGCCCAAACAGGAACTGGGAAAACTGCTGCATTCGCTCTCCCTTTATTAGAAAGGATTAAAGGAGGCTCAAAACTTCCCCAGGTTTTAGTTCTGGCCCCAACCAGAGAATTAGCAATGCAAGTTGCAGATTCATTTCGTGCATATGCAGCCGGGCATCCAAAATTGAAAGTTTTAGCGGTATATGGAGGAGCTGATTTTCGATCTCAAATAAATACACTCAGAAGAGGAGTTGACGTAATAGTTGGTACCCCAGGACGTGTTATGGATCACATGAGACAAGAAACCATAAACACATCACAACTACAAAGTCTCGTTCTAGATGAGGCTGATGAGATGCTAAGGATGGGCTTTATTGACGACGTCGAATGGATATTAGACAAGTTACCTAATGAAAGACAAATGATCTTACTTTCAGCAACCATGCCATCGGAGATAAGAAGACTATCCAAACGTTATCTGAATTCACCTGCTGAGATAACTATTAAACCTCAATCAAAGGAACCTTCTCTAATTAGCCAAAAATTCATAACCATACAAAATAGTCATAAGCTCGAAGTTTTAAAAAGAGTCCTTGAAGCTGTTACAAGTGAAGGAGTAATAATTTTTGCCCGCACAAAAGTAATTACCTTGACTATTGCAGAGGGTTTAGAAGCTAGTGGTCACGATGTAGCTGTATTAAATGGTGATGTTCCTCAAACACAGAGAGAAAGAACAATTGAACGTCTACGAAATGGAGGGATAAATATACTTGTGGCTACCGATGTTGCAGCAAGAGGGTTAGATGTAGAAAGAATCGAACTAGTTATAAACTATGACATGCCCTTTGATAGCGAAGCATACGTCCACCGAATTGGAAGAACTGGCCGCGCAGGTAGAACAGGAGAAGCAATCCTATTTGTTACACATAGAGAAAGACGCTTCTTAAGCAATCTTGAGCGCGCTGTTGGCCAGTCAATTCAAGAGATGCAAATTCCAAACAATGAGGCTATCAACAAGAATCGATTAGCCAATCTCCAAAAACGTCTACTAGAGGCAGCATCAACGAAAAGGGAATATGAAGGAGAGAAAGAATTATTAGAAAAACTCCTAGACAATGTTATGACTGAATTGACATTAGAACCCAAAGAACTAGCCCTTGCTGCAATTAATCTTGCTATCGGTACCAAACCTTTGCTTGCTACAGAAGACGAAAGCTGGTTGAGATACAACCCTTCTAAGAATCGTCGAAGTGATAGACGAGAAGATAGGCATAACAGTCGTTATAGAGATCGTGAGTCAAGCCGCCCTCCTGAAAGCCATATGGAGCGCTTTCGAGTTGAGGTAGGGCATCGAGATCGAGTCAAACCTGGAAATCTTGTTGGCGCAATTGCTAATGAAGCTGGACTACAAGGAAAACTGATTGGGCGAATTCAAATACATGAATCATTTAGTTTTGTGGATCTCCCAAAGGGTATGCCAGTAAAAACCTTTAATGATCTAAAAAAATTAAGAGTCATGAACAAAGAGTTGCAAATAAACAGAGCCTAACAAAGAAATATTGTAGTTTTAATAGAAAAATATTTACATTCAACATCTATTTCATTCTAGCCTATTTTTCAATTGTTCTAGATAGTAAAACTACTAACAAAAGCTAATAACTTACTATTAGATTGAAAAGTTTAGGTCAAAACCAAGAGTCTCAAGATCATAGTCTCTAAGATGCATGCTGACATGTATATTCTTAGTTCATATAAGAAAAATGATAATAGGATCAAAGTTAATTATGCTAGTGTTTGTTACGAAACAAAAACCAGAAAGAAATCTGAACTTTAACTCTATTAAGGAAGGCTTTGCTTCTGATCTAGATAGCAACATCTTCTATTCTCCAAGGAAACTCTAGATTTCGCTAAAATCAAATTCTTAAAGATTTTAGATTTAAAAACCCAACTCGGAAAATCATTAAGCAAGATTCCATCAACTGATTAATCAGAAAAAGGATATTGATTTATCTAATTCTTTGTATTTACAAAATAATTCCTGTAGCTTGGTAAAGCATCAGCTTCAGCTATTAGGCTCCAAACGGCTCGATCCCCAGCTTCAGCTTCTCGGCTTCAGCATTAAAGGACTTTCCTTTTAGGACCAACGCTTCTCTGATCAAAATCCACCAGTCCCTCTAGGAATGACCATTTACATCGGAAACTTATCTTTCCAAGCTGAACAGGATGACCTCTTCGATCTTTTCAGCCAATACGGCGAGGTCAAGCAATGTAGCCTCCCTCTCGATAGAGAAACAGGTAGGAAACGAGGATTTGCTTTCGTCGAAATGAACAATGATGAAGACGAACAAAAAGCCATAGATGATCTCCAAGATGTTGAATGGATGGGCCGTATGATCCGAGTCAACAAGGCGACACCTCGTGAACGCTCAGGCGGAGGACGAGGAAACGGTGGTGGCGGTGGCGGCAACCGTTGGTAAATAAATGTAATTTGAGAAATACCTATCTGTACTTAAAAATACTTACTTATAGGTATTTCTCATTACAATTAATTTGCCTCTAATTCAAGTAAATCAATAGGAATATCTTTTTCTAGTACCTCCAGTTTCATCCCTTTAGAGTTATCTATTGTCTGCGATTCTTTGAAAAAGCCATCTTTCATAGAAGGCAAGCCTGCACGCAAAGACATCCTTCGTCTTTTTGCAACTAGACGATTAAATCTATTGAAAGCTCTGGAACGAGACATAAAAGAATTTAAATGACTCTATATTCTTTTTAGCTGAAAGATCAGAAAATGGGGAATATGTGAACAGTAAAAAGCTAAATTTGATTCATATTCCACTCCCTCTACTACTTAGCCGAGGGAAACCCTTTAATACATATGTCCTCAAGAACCAGGCCTGGCCATAATTCTCTTAGAAGGCTGTTAAGCAATCTGCAACAGCAATACCATCTGATAATTGCTGCAACTTTTTGCTCAGTACTAAACAAATTATTTGATCTTGCACCTCCAGCCTTAATAGGACTTTCTGTGGATGTTGTAGTTCGTGAAGAGAACTCATGGCTTAGCTCACTTGGGTTTTCCTCAGTGCCTATGCAGCTAGGAGTCATAGCTGTTGGATCTTTTTTAATCTGGAGCGCAGAATCATTATTTGAATATTTATATGGATTACTTTGGAGAAATTTGGCCCAAACAGCACAACATATTCTTCGAATCAAGGCTTACGCACATCTCCAAAAGCTCGAAATGGCATTTTTTGAAGAAGACAATTCAGGTCGAATAATGACTGTGCTTAATGATGACATCAATCAACTCGAAAGATTTCTGGATCATGGGGCAAATCAAATACTTCAATTATTGGTAACAGTTCTTCTAGTTGGAGGAGCAATGGCATTGATTGCTCCAGGGGTAGCTCTATTTGCTTTTATACCTATACCTATAATTTTCGTTGGCTCAATTCGGTTCCAAAGGCAACTCGCACCAAGGTATAAAGATGTTAGAGACAAAGCTGGGAATATTGCATCAAGATTAAGCAACAATCTAGGAGGGATACTGACCATAAAGAGTTTTGCCACTGAATCATGGGAGCTTGAATCACTTAGAAGAGAAAGTCATTCGTATAGGGATAGCAATAGAAAGGCAATCAAACTTTCTGCTGCATTTATCCCTCTAATAAGGTTTGCAATTCTTTTTGCTTTCTTAGCAATACTGATAATTGGCGGAATTAAAGCTTGGAGAGGTGACATAGCAGTTGGTTCATATAGTTTTCTAGTATTTATAACTCAAAGGCTTTTATGGCCCTTAACAACCCTTGGACATACTTTAGATGAATATCAAAGATCTATGGCTTCAACAAATAGAGTTTTAGATCTAATTGACACTCCTATAAACATCTCAAGTGGTAAAAAAAGTCTTTGTCCGAGTCAGATAACTGGTGAAATAAAGTTTGAGAATATATCTTTTAAATATCAAGAGAGATTACCTCTACTAGTTAATTTTAACTTAAAAATACCAGCTGGAAAAACAATTGGGATTGTCGGTGCAACTGGCTCAGGTAAAAGTACCTTAGTGAAGTTATTGCTAAGGCTATACAACTTAGATAAAGGAACAATTACATTAGACAAAGAACCCATAGAAAACTATAAATTGGAAGATTTAAGAAGGTCTATCGCATTAGTAAGTCAGGAGGTTTACTTGTTCCATGGGAGCATAAGAGACAACATCTCATATGGTACAAAGAATGTTCATAACGAGGAAATTATTAATGCAGCTAATCTTGCAGAGGCATCCGAATTTATAAATAATCTTCCTGAAGGCTTCGAAACAATGATCGGAGAACGTGGCCAAAAACTTTCGGGAGGCCAACGTCAAAGGATTGCACTAGCCAGGGCAATCCTTAAAAGCGCCCCTATACTGATCTTAGACGAGGCAACAGCTTCTGTTGACAATGAAACAGAAGCTGCCATACAACGATCTTTAGCAAAGATAACTAAGGATAGAACAACAATTGTAATAGCACATAGGCTAAGTACTGTAAGGAATGCAGATCAAATAGTTGTCATGGATAAAGGCAAAATTATTGAAATTGGAAATCACAACTATCTAATAAATAACAAGAGAACATATTATGACTTATGGAAGGTACAAACTGGATTAGGAAATAATTAAGTCATAAGATCAAGAAAAATATAACTAGCAAAGCTATTAAAAAAGACAGGCTTGAATTAAATTAGAAATCGGAATGATTCAATAACCTTCGCAAATAAATTCTTCACTTTAGGCCATCTATCTTCATTAGTACTCATAGCAAGTGTATATAAATATCCTCTATCAACTACGACAGTAGCAAATTCATGTCGGTCTCGTTCTTGAAGTCTGACTAAATATTCAAGATCATAAAATTCATGTCCATTACTCTCTCTATCTCGTGCTTGCAACAATTCCACCTCTCTACCAGAGCCTTCTGGGGCAATCACCTCATTAATCAATCTATCCCCTACAGCTTCAGGGCTACCAAGTTTTGTGAGATCAGAATTTTCCTCAAGCTCAGATACGACCAAGCTAAGAGTTTCATCGCTATTAATTAGATCATGAAAAACAACCTGAGGACCCCCGCTGACAGCAACTCTGCTCCATCCTGTTGGATAGAAAAAAGCATATCGACCATCAGGACTTTGAAAAGCGTTAAGTCCAGCAGATGAGTTTCCATTACAACCCACAAGAAGAAGCGCCAGTACAGCAGCTAAAAACGAGTGCCTTGCTAATCGCAGAAGGTTTACCATTAATAGAAGTCTTAGACCTTTATCCATTCTGCCTAAATATTGTTCTTACTGACAGAAGTCTTCTAAATATCAAACCTAACGATTCATCACTGCTTTAATTCTCTTAACTGCTTAGGAACTCTGAACGGCTTTACTCAACCTCTTGCTCGACTGATTAACCAGTTCGAGCAACTTCCAGGGATCGGCCCTCGAACTGCACAAAGGCTCGCATTACACTTATTGCGGCAACCCGAAGAGAAAGTCAAAACATTTGCAAACGCTCTACTTTCAGCAAAAAGCAAAGTTGGTCAATGCAAAACTTGTTTCCACCTTAGTGCTGAGAGTGAATGCGAAATCTGTAGAAATGATTCCAGGGATAGAGAGCAAATATGTGTAGTAGCCGATTCTAGGGATCTTCTAGCTCTTGAAAGAACAAGAGAATTCAAAGGTTTGTATCATGTTCTAGGTGGACTTATATCACCTATGGATGGAATTGGACCTGAAATGCTCCAGATCACAAGCCTAATTAAAAGAGTAGACAAGAATTCTATTCAAGAAGTAATTCTTGCCCTTACACCAAGTGTTGAAGGAGACACAACAAGTCTATATTTAGCGAAATTACTTAAGCCTTTCACAAAAGTAAGTCGTATTGCATATGGCCTTCCAGTGGGTAGTGAGTTGGAATATGCAGACGAAGTCACTCTCTCCCGCGCCCTGGAAGGACGTCAAAACATGGAATAACAAACTTTTACCCCAAGAACATGCCTACCACAAGTAAAAAAAGCAGCTTCAGCTCAATTGCTCCAAAAGAAAGATTGCCAAAATGGATCAGGCCTTCAATTGGGAAAGTATCCCAAATAGAAGAGGTTCAAAGGTTGATCAAAAAGCACAATCTACATACTATTTGCGAAGAAGGTAGATGTCCTAATCGAGGAGAATGCTATGCATCAGGCACAGCAACATTCCTAATTGGCGGCTCTATATGTACTCGGAGCTGCTCATTTTGCCAAGTTGATAAAGGTAAGCCAAGCCCAGTTCTTGACAAATATGAAGCACAGAGAGTTGCTGAAGCAGTTAAATATCTGAATCTAAATTATGTAGTAATCACATCTGTTGCAAGAGATGACCTTCCTGACCATGGAGCAAGTCTGTTTACTGAAACAATAAAAGAGATCAGGAAAGAATCTCCTTTGATTTCGATCGAAGTTCTAACACCAGACTTCTGGGGTGGATCTAAAGAGACTTCTGCCTCTTTAAAAAATCAAAGAGATCGTCTAGCAAAAGTCCTTAGTGAAAATCCAGTATGTTTCAATCACAATCTTGAAACAGTAGAAAGATTGCAAAAAGTTGTCAGGAGAGGTGCTACATATAACCACTCTCTCCAACTATTAAAATCAGCAAAAGAATTGGCACCTCATATACCTACAAAATCGGGGCTAATGCTAGGACTAGGAGAAAATAAGGGTGAAATAATTCAAACTTTAAAAGATCTTCGTGTTGTGGGCTGCCAATATCTAACCCTTGGTCAATATTTACGCCCTTCATTAGCTCATATACCTGTTGCACATTATTGGGAGCCTGAAGATTTTGATAATTTTGCTAATACTGCAAGAGAATTAGGGTTCAAAAAAGTCAACAGCGGACCTTTAGTTAGAAGTAGCTATCATGCATCATCAGATTAATTGTAATTTATCAGATCTGAAGATATTCCATTTACGAAAAGTAAGCTCAAGCACATCACTACAATTAGCAACCATCAATGATCCAGCACCTCCCCAAACAAGCCTTAGCGGCAAGTCCAATGGAGAAGCTCCTACCTCCCTTTCAATCTTAAATCCACGTTGACAGAAATAACGTACTAACAATTCATGCTGAGTATCATCATCTCTAATAGCCAATAGTCTTGCTCTAATGCAAGGAGTTTCTTCTAAAGCCCAAGACATAGTAGCTGCCCAAATCAAGTAACCAACCCCAGCAGGCGCTTTAGAAGAAACCGTCATAGTATCTAATTGCAATCCACTTTTGCCTTTATATGCCCAACCTTTCATTTCACCTAAAATTTCAATTTTATTGTTATCAATATTTCTTGCAACTACCAGCCTTAATGTCCATAGGTCAAGAGGTCTTCTGACCTGAATTCTTAATAACAAGCCTAACTCCGAGGCCTGTTTTTCTAAATGATAAAGAGATAGGTCTGTCAAGATTAGTAGATAATTAGGATTTAGTAAGACTTCTTGGATAAAAGATCATAATGTTTTTGCCTCTCAGCAAACCTTAAACGATCAGAATCATCGAAAATATCTTTACAGTAACAACATTGAACTCCCTTTATATAGCTTGACTTGTCCCTATCAACAAGGGAGAGTGGCATGCCACATGCATAACAAAGAGCATGCTCGCCAGGAACAAGGTCATGATTCAAAGATACTCTCTGATCAAAGACAAAACATTCACCTTCCCAAAGACTTTTAGCTTTCGGAACTTCTTCTAAGTATCGAAGAATTCCTCCCTTGAGTTGATGTACATCTTCATAGCCCTGGCTTTTCAAATATGAGCTTGCTTTTTCACATCTTATACCACCCGTACAGAACATTGATATTCTTTTGTAGTTATTATCGGCAATCAATTTATCTAGATTTTCTTTCGCCCAAAATGGAAATTCTCTAAAGCTATTAGTATTAGGATTGATCGCTCCATAAAAACTACCTATAGAGACTTCATATTTGTTACGAGTATCAATAACGAGAGTCTGGGGATCTTCTAAATATGAATTCCATTCAGATGGATCGACATAATCTCTCGAAAAAATATTTGGATCTATTCCTTCAATTCCCATAGTAACTATCTCAGACTTCCTACGAACTTTTAACTTCCTAAAAGCTTGTTTCTCTGAATAGCTAAACTTTACCTCTAACACTCCCTCTTTAATATTTTGATTTAAAATTCGAATACATTTTTGTACTCCTTCAACTGATCCACAGATAGTTCCATTTACACCTTCAGAAGCCAATAAGATAGTTCCTTTAATTTCATATTTATTACCAGCTGAAACCAACTTTTCCAACAAGATTGAAAGAAGTTTATCAGTGATAGGGGTAAACAAATACAATGCTGCTAACTTATATTTTGCTTTAACAATTAAAGCTTCATTCATTTTCATTCGCATTCAAGTTCCCACCTAACTTCAACACCAGCTTGTTCTAGCAATTCTCTATCTGCATTAATTGAAGGATTTGAAGTTGTAAGTAAAGTTTCACCATAAAAGATAGAATCTGCACCTACAAGAAGACATAAGATTTGTGCTTCTTTACCAAGTTGTTCTCTTCCAGCACTTAAGCGAACACGACTATATGGCATAAGAATTCTTGCAGTAGCAACCATTCGAACCACCTCTAAAGGATCTACTTGGGAAAAAGACTCTAACTTTGTTCCTTCAACAGCAACTAGGGCATTAATAGGTACGCTTTCAGGATGTGGAGTCAAATTCGCTAATACTTTCAATAATGAAGCCCTATCCGCCACAGATTCGCCCATGCCAATAATCCCACCACAACAAATTGTGATTCCAGCCGAACGAACTCTTTGAAGCGTTTCCAAACGTTCTTCATATGTTCTAGTTGTAATTATTTGCCCATAATGCTCAGGGCTAGTATCAAGATTATGGTTGTAGGCAGTAAGACCAGCATCTGCCAAACGCAAAGCTTGAGTATTGGAAAGCATTCCTGCAGTTACACAGGCCTCGAGTCCGAGAGCTCTTACGCCTCTAACCATTTCAAGCATTTCTTCAAACTTCTCACCATCTCGTATTTCTCTCCAAGCCCATCCCATACAGAATCTATCAGCACCTGCCTTTTTGGCAGCCTTAGCCCCCTCAAGCACCTGATCAATACCAAGATCATTCTGACTAGATATATCACTAGCGTTATGAATTGACTGTGGACAATATGCACAGTCCTCTTCACAGCCTCCTGTTTTTACACTTAAAAGAGATGCAAGTTGAACCTTGTAGCCTGGATTTGCATGCCGATGAACTAATTGAGCGTTCCAAAGCAAATCCATAAGTGGCTGATTTAACAACCCCTCTATTTCCTCCAAGGTCCAATCATGCCTAAGAGTAGTAAATTCTGACTTTGAAATTTTCTCTTGAGTTTGAGTCATTAGCAATTAATACCTCTTTAGGAGACCTTTTGATTAGCAGAAGATGATTCTAATCCGCCAAATCTTCTAGATCTTGATTGATAATCAAATAAAGCCCTGAGCAAATCTTTATCATTAAAATCTGGCCAAAGAACATCAGTAACATGTATCTCTGAATATGCCAATTGCCAAAGCAAGAAATTACTTATTCTATTCTCACCACTTGTTCTAATCAATAAATCAGGATCACACTCTTTAGAAGTATAAAGCTCTCCTGCGAAAACATTTTCATCTATAAGAGCAGGATCTAAATCACCTCTTGCTGATCGTTCTGCAAGTTTCTTAGCAGCAAGGACCAATTCCCTTCTGCCTCCATAGTTTGTACAAACATTAAAATGAATACCTGTATTCAGTGATGTTGAGTGTGTAGCCTTAGTTATTAGATCAGTCAAGTTTTCTGGCAAAGCATCCAAGTCACCTAAAAAGGAAATCTTAACTTGCTCATTCTGCAATGATTGCAATTCACGATTAAGTACATTTTCAAATAAAGTCATCAAGAAGTTAACCTCATCGCGGGGCCTCGACCAATTTTCTGTAGAAAAAGCATAAACAGTTAAAACCCCAATACCCCAATCACTACATAGTCGAAGAATTGTCTTGAGAGATTCAACTCCTGCACGATGTCCCATCATTCTCGGAAGACCTCGAGCTTTTGCCCATCGACCATTCCCATCCATAATCACTGCAATATGAGCAGGCATCCGTTTAACATCCAAGCCTGGAGGAAGAGCCAGGACCTGAGATTTCTCCGAACCAATAGCAGATTGACAGGTCACTAAGAAGATTCCTTAGAAGATTTGGGGTTGCTTAAAGTAGTCCTATTAGCAGAGGAAGTATCCAACTTAGACAATGTTGGAGTCTTTGTATTAGTAGAAGAACTCACTACATTCTTTTGCAAAGTTGACCCCATTGAAACACCTATCAATTCTTTCAGAAGATCAGACAACCTACTACTTGTGATTGGCCTTTCGAGTCTTCCTTGATTTGCAAGAGATAAAGTTCCTGTTTCTTCTGACACAACAACACATATACATCGATCAAACCTCTCTGTTATCCCTAGAGCTGCCAAATGCCTAGTACCGTACCTACTTATTCCCTGACGAGACAATGGCAAAATAACACCCGCAGAGAGGATCCTATTTCCTTTTATCAATACTGCTCCATCATGCAAAGGAGTATCAGAAGCAAAAAGATTTAAAAGTAGTTCGGTTGACAGTTGTGCATCAATAGGAATACCTGGATAAAGAAAGTCCTCAGGACGAAGATCACTGCCAAGATCTACAACAACTAATGCACCTCGTCTACTTTGAGAAAGTCTTCCTGCAGCATCTGCGAGCTGTGCAACTGTACTAGCAGAGGCTCTGAATTCTCTTTGTGGATTTCCAAGTAGAACTGCCAACCTACCTGTACCTAACAATTCCATTAACCTTCTCAATTCTCCCTGCCAGAGAATGGCTAAAGAAAGAGAACATGCCAACACCATTGCATCTATAAACTTTGAGGTTATTGGAAGATTGCCAAACCTCTGAACAACCCAAGCGAAAGATACGAGAAATAAATATCCCCTAAGCAACCATAATGTTCTGGCTTCCTTAATTCTTGAAAAGAGCAATACGCCTAATACAAGTGCAAACAGTAAATCTATAAGTAGGAGTGGTTGTAATAGCTCCCACAATTTCACTCAAATGCCCCAATATTTATTAGCCTAACTCCAGAAGGCGATTTGGCAGAACGTCATATCGCAATAAATCTTCTGGCTGCTCTCTTTGCTGCACCAAATCAACGTGACCTGAATGAACCAGAACAGCTGCTGGACGAGGGATTCGATTATAATTAGAGCTCATAGAAAAATTATAAGCTCCCGTTCCGAAAACCACCAAAAACTCACCACTGGTGCAGATCGGCAGTGGGAGATTCTTAATCAAAATATCTCCTGATTCACAATGCTTCCCAGCAATAGTGACTGTCTGAACAGGTGGATCTAAAGGACGATCAACCAAACATGCTTTATACAAAGACTGATAAGTAATAGGTCTTGGGTTATCACTCATCCCACCATCAACAGAAAAATAGGTTCTGATACCTGGAATTTCCTTACGAGAACCTAATTTATAAAGAGTCACTCCTGAAGTCGCAACCAATGACCGTCCCGGTTCACACAACAATCTAGGCAATTTAACCTGCTTTTCTTCACACGACTCTTTAACAGCTGTAGCTACTGTATTAATCCATTGATCTATTGAAGGAGGATCATCTGCTTCTACATATCTCACTCCTAACCCTCCTCCAACATTTAGATCCTCAATAGGATGTCCAATTCCCCTTGCTAGCTTTAGAGCGTCAATCATTACTCCTACAAGATCTTTATGAGGCTGAAGCTCAAATATCTGAGAACCAATATGCGCATGGAGACCTATTAAATTTGACCATTTTGCATCTTTCAATTGGATCAATATCTTCTCTAGATTGTCAAGATCAAAACCAAATTTACTATCTAAATGTCCTGTCTTAATATAATCATGAGTATGACACTCAATACCGGGAGTAAATCTCAACATTAACCTTGCCGGCTCTTTGTTAGAGGATACTAGTGACTTAAGTTTATCTATATCATGCTGATTATCAATGACAATTGTGACGCCATTAGTATATGCCAGATTCAACTCCTTCTCAGACTTATTGTTACCATGAAGAACTATTTTTGATGAATCAATTCCTCCCTTTATTGCTGTCATAAGCTCACCTTCTGAGACTGCATCCAAACCAAAGCCTTCAGAATTAACTATGCTACTCATTGCCAAGGAACTATTAGCTTTAGAGGCATATAAAGGCAAAGATTCTCCTGGGTAATACTTTTCTAGTGCATCTTTATATGCCTTGCAGGAAGTCCTAATAGTTACTTCATCTAATACATATAAAGGTGTTTGATATCGCAATGCTAATTCACTTAATAGACATCCACCTATTTTAAGTCTGTCTTGAGAATCTAATTCCGTGGTAATTGGAGAGAGGTTTCGATTAGGACTAAGGGAGTCCCTTCCTGACTCATATATTCGGCTATTGGCCATAAAACAGACACCTTACAAATATTTAACTAGTAATTTAATAAACGATGCCCCTTTTATAGGGAATATTATGAACAAAGTAGATTCATCTAAAAAAAACAAATTCCCAAAAGCTATTCTCTTAAACCATAGACATCTTGAAAACTGTCTGGAACTAGACCTGATAGCACTAAATGGACTCTGGAGTAGAGGTCAGTGGGAAAAAGAGTTAAATAGTCAAGAAAAGCTCTGCCTAGGAATAATAAAAAGTCAAAAATTGCTAGCTATTGCCTGCGGATCGATAATTTTCGATGAAATCCATATAACTGCAATTGCTGTTCATCCTAATCATCGAAGACAAGGGGCTGCCAAATCACTGCTTATGGCTCTGCTAGAGAAAGCAAGAGAGAACAAGGTGCGATTTGCCACCCTTGAAGTCTCAAGCATTAACCATGCCGCAAGGGCTCTTTACAAAAGCGTTGGTTTTATAACTAAAGGGAACAGACCTTGTTACTACAAAAATGGAAGTGATGCATTAATTCAATGGTATTCATTAAATGAAGAGAAAACCCTTAGCTAACTCTGTATAATTGAGGCTTGATCTCCTTGAACTCCTAATAATTCCTAAATTTCTTTAAGATTATAATAACTTTACAAGCCTATCAAGGCTGTTGATATCAGTTATGCCAGCAAAAGTTCAAATGACACACATTACATTCGTAATGCTGATAAATTAGATAAACATTCTAGTGGCGTAGACCATGTTCGAAAGGTTTACAGAAAAGGCTATTAAGGTGATCATGCTTGCGCAGGAAGAGGCAAGGCGCCTTGGACATAATTTTGTGGGTACTGAGCAGATACTTCTGGGTCTTATTGGCGAAGGAACAGGTGTTGCCGCGAAAGTTCTTAAGTCAATGGGAGTCAGTCTTAAAGATGCAAGAGTAGAAGTTGAGAAAATTATTGGTAGAGGTTCAGGTTTTGTAGCTGTAGAAATCCCATTCACGCCTAGAGCTAAAAGAGTACTGGAGCTTTCACTTGAAGAAGCACGTCAGCTTGGTCATAATTACATAGGCACAGAACATCTTTTATTAGGACTTATAAGAGAAGGAGAAGGCGTTGCAGCAAGGGTTTTAGAAAATTTAGGTGTTGATCTCTCTAAAGTCAGAACACAAGTCATAAGAATGCTTGGAGAAACTGCCGAAGTCACTGCTGGTGGGGGAGGGGGAACCAGCGGAAAAAGTTCTTTAAAAACAGCCACTCTCGATGAATTTGGAACCAACCTGACCAAACTTGCTAGCGAGTCAAAACTAGACCCTGTAGTTGGCAGACAAAGTGAAATAGATAGGGTTATTCAGATACTGGGAAGAAGAACCAAAAACAATCCAGTACTTATAGGCGAACCAGGTGTAGGTAAAACAGCTATTGCAGAAGGTCTAGCTCAGAGGATTCAACAAGGAGACATTCCTGATATTCTTGAAGAAAAGAGAGTTTTAACTTTAGACATAGGATTACTAGTTGCTGGCACTAAATATCGCGGGGAATTTGAAGAGCGATTAAAAAAGATAATGGAAGAAATTAAATCAGCTGGGAATGTAATCCTTGTTATAGACGAAGTACATACTTTGATAGGCGCTGGAGCAGCTGAAGGAGCAATAGATGCAGCAAATATCCTTAAACCAGCTTTAGCCAGAGGGGAACTACAGTGTATTGGCGCAACAACACTTGATGAATATCGTAAACATATTGAGCGTGATGCTGCTCTGGAAAGAAGATTCCAACCTGTAATGGTTGGTGAGCCTTCTATCGAGGACACAATTGAAATTTTACGTGGGCTAAGAGAACGCTACGAACAACATCACAGACTAAAAATCACAGATGAAGCACTTGACGCAGCTGCAAACTTAGGAGATAGATATATAAGCGATCGATATCTTCCAGATAAAGCCATAGATCTAATTGATGAAGCAGGAAGTAGAGTTAGGCTTCTAAATTCAAAATTACCCCCTGAAGCCAAAGAAGTAGACAAAGAACTTCGAGTTGTTCAAAAAGAAAAGGAAGAAGCTGTAAGAGATCAAAATTTCACTCAAGCTGGTGAACTTAGAGAAAAGGAAGTGGAGTTAAGAGATAAAATAAGAAATATTTTACAAATAAACAAAAAAGAAAAAGATGATGATGATGATAAAACTAAAGATAAAACCAATCAACCTATCAATGAGAAAAAGAGCTCTAATATCGAAAATCTAAATCTTGATAAAATAGAAACTCCTCTGGTTGATGAAGAAGATATCGCTCATATTGTTGCTTCATGGACAGGCGTTCCAGTTCAGAAGTTAACTGAAAGTGAATCAATGAAGTTGTTACATATGGAAGAGACCCTTCATCAAAGATTAATCGGTCAAGACGAAGCAGTAAAAGCTGTCTCAAAAGCAATCAGAAGAGCGAGAGTTGGCCTCAAAAATCCAAATAGGCCTATAGCAAGTTTCATATTCTCTGGACCAACGGGTGTTGGCAAAACAGAACTTACAAAAGCTCTGGCAGCCTATTTCTTTGGAAGTGAAGAAGCAATGATTCGCCTTGACATGTCCGAATTTATGGAAAGACATACGGTAAGTAAATTAATTGGTTCTCCACCAGGGTATGTTGGGTTTAATGAAGGTGGACAACTAACAGAGGCTGTAAGGAGAAGACCTTATACAGTTGTTCTTTTTGATGAGATTGAGAAAGCACATCCAGATGTATTTAACTTATTGCTACAGCTTTTAGAAGATGGAAGGTTAACTGACTCAAAAGGTAGAACTGTTGATTTCAAAAATACCTTAATCATAATGACTTCAAATATAGGTTCTAAAGTAATTGAGAAAGGTGGTGGTGGATTAGGCTTTGAATTCTCTGGAGAAAATGCAGAAGACAGCCAATATAATAGAATTAGATCATTAGTAAATGAAGAGCTTAAACAATATTTCCGTCCTGAATTCCTTAATAGACTTGATGAAATTATAGTCTTCCGTCAACTTACCCGAGATGAAGTAAAAGATATAGCCGAAATAATGTTGAAAGAAGTTTTCTCACGTATTCAAGGTAAAGGAATAACTTTAAAAGTATCAGACTCTTTCAAAGAAAGACTTGTAGAAGAAGGATATAATCCTTCTTATGGTGCTAGGCCTCTTCGTAGAGCAGTAATGAGACTACTTGAAGACAGCCTCGCCGAAGAAGTCTTAACAGGTAGAATTAAAGATGGAGACGAGGTTCTAGTAGATGTTGATGAAAACAAACAAGTTTATGTAAAAGCCCTTAGTTCTAATAACCCATCAGCAAAACTAGCAGAAGCTGCTGTATAAAAATAAATACTAGATGGAGTCAATCTATTATCAGAACATCTCTCCCAGAAAAGTTTTTAGGGGTAATACAGCTTGGGAAGAAGGAAAAGTCTATATTCCTACTCTTTCCAAGAGACCTCTAGTTCTAGGTAGAAGCAAGGAAACATACTCAACCAGGAAAAGTATTATTCAAGATCTTAAGGATCTTGGATTAAATCCAATTCCTAACGAATTAAAATATGACTGCTGTGATTCAGACATTATAAGGCTAAAAGCATTTATTCAAAAAGAAAATTGTGACAGTGTAATAGCTACTGGAGGGGGAAAAGTATTAGATGCTGGGAAACTTATAGCACAAAATCTTTCTATTCCTTGTATAACTATCCCACTCAGTTCTGCAACTTGTGCAGGCTGGACAGCTTTAGCTAATATCTATAGTCCAGAAGGTTTTTTTCAAAGAGATATTGCACTAACATCCTGCCCTGATTTGTTTATATTTAATCATGGCTTTATCAAGACAGCACCTAGACGCACTATTTCAAGTGGGGTAGCAGATGCACTCGCAAAATGGTATGAAGCCGCATTAACGAGTAACGAATCAAGTGATGGCCTTGTGCAGCAAGCTCTGCAAATGGCAAGAGTCTTAAGAGATCAGTTATTTCTAGATAGCTATGAAGCCTATAAAAATGTAGGTAGCGACTCATGGAGAAGAGTTATAGAGGGCAATGCAATTACAGCTGGTCTTATAGGAGGTATTGGAGGTTCTCAATGTAGAACTGCAATTGCCCATTCTCTACATAATGGATTAACTCAATTAGAGGCTACTAATCATTCAATTCATGGCGAGATTGTTGGTTTTGGAATCCTGGTTCAATTGCGCTTAGAAGAAATTGTTTCATACAACAAACTTGCCAGCCAGGCTAGAAATCAACTTATTCCTTTTCTAAGAAAACTAAATCTACCCATAAATCTTAATCAAATTGGGTTATCAGAAATTAGTCTAAAAGACCTAAAGAAAGCCTGTGATTTTGCATGCATCCATAATGCAGACATCACGAAAATCCCATTCAGTCTAAATTCCGAAATTCTATTGGAGTCAATCATTGATGTAAATAAAGAGACTGTTTCTATGTTTTCACCTAATAAAGAGCTAAGAAAAACATTTTGAATAAAACAAAGATTAAATCACAAACCAATGAAGAGGTTCTCTTTGAGAACCTAAGAAAGGATCTTATAGATCCTTTAGCAATTGAACTTAGTAACCATCTAGAATGGTTAAAAATAGATGTTTTTTCAGAAACAGAATCAGAAAAATATCCAATAGCTATTACTGGTAATGGCTCGCCTATTTTATTACTCCATGGCTTTGATAGTAGCTTTCTTGAATTTAGACGTTTGGTACCACTATTACAAAAAACACATAGACTTTATATACCAGATTTATACGGATTTGGCTTCTGTCCAAGACCTAAAAATGTTAATTATGGTCCAAGAGCTTTAATAAAACATTTAAATAAGGTTTTATCACTTATACCAGGTAATGCAAAAGTTGGTCTTATAGGTGCTTCAATGGGTGGGGCTCTAGCAATGGAGCTTGCACGACAAAATCCTGAAAAAGTTAATAAGTTATTACTACTTTCACCTGCAGGATTGACTGGCAAACCCAAACCAATACCAATGATACTTGATCAAATTGGTGTTTGGTTTCTTAGCCAGCCATTAGTTAGAAAAAATATATGCAAGCAAGCATTTTACGACCCTCTAAATAGTGTTGGAGAAGCTGAAGAACAAATAGCTTCACTTCATCTTCATGTTGACGGATGGGGAAGTTCATTGGCAGCATTTGCGAGAACAGGAGGTCTAGCAAATTGTGGGTCACCTTTACCAACCCAGCCAATCAAGGTTCTCTGGGGAGATAATGACAGAATCATCGAAGGAGAACAATTGAAGAAATCCAAGGAGCTACTTAAAAGCTATTGGCAAGAACTGAAAGAATGCGGACACTTACCACATCTAGATAAGCCAAAAGAAGTTGCAATGATGTGGAACGCAGAATGGTAATTTATGTATAAAAAAGGCTACGAAAGTAGCTCACCAATTAATAAATTAATTTCTCATTACCTTACTTTATGGGTGGCATCTAAATGCAAAGCAGCAGAAGACATCAAAGTCCAACTCAATGGCTCGGCTTTTGCTCTAAGCAGAGGTCAGCTAAGTGGAGCGAATTTATCTGCAAAGAATGTGGATTTTAAAGATCTAAAAATTAAATACATTCATCTCAAAAGTAATGCCTTCAAGATAAATTTTCTTTCAACAATAAGAAATAGAAAATTACACATAAAAGAAGGCTTTAAAATTGAAGGTCTATTAACTCTAGACAACAAATCCTTAGAGGAAAGTCTCTTAAATGGCAAATGGTCTTGGCTTGGATGCTGGCTATCACAAAATCTGACAGGTCAAAATAAACCATCTAAAATAGAAATCATAGGTAGCAAAATAAGGTTATTTACTGATAACAGAACTTATTCTGAATCAGATCTTTTTAGTATTTCAGCCTCCAATGGAACAATTAAATTTACTAATAATGAAAACACAAAATCAGAATTTCTTCCAATGGATCGATTAATAAAAATCAAGGAAATATACAATCAAGATGAATGTCTTAGTATAACGCTAGAAGCCAAGGTAAATCTATAATTAATTTTAAACAATAAGAGGATAAATTATTTTAATCATATAATAAACAACTGCAGGGGTAAACAAGTAACTATCTATCCTGTCAAGGATACCTCCATGACCTGGCAGGACATCCCCTGAATCCTTCAACCCTGCATTTCTCTTCATCATTGATTCTGTAAGATCACCAACTAATGCAAATAAAGCAACAAAGCCTCCTAACAATCCACCAAACAAAAAACCTAAATTCCAATTAAATAATTCACCCGCCAAGACACCTATTATCATTGCAGATACAAAACCTCCTATAGCTCCCTCTATCGTTTTAGAAGGAGATATTGGGGAAAGAGAATGACGCCCATAAGTCCTTCCAAAGACATATGAGCCTATATCACTAGCAACTACTATCAAACAGGCAACAAATGTTATAACCATTCCAGAGCTTATTGTTTCCGGGAAGGACCCAGGCAATAAGTCCAAGCCAGGAGTCAAGTCAAAGTCATTTAAGTTCCTAAGCTTTAACCAGTGGCTTGGCAAAAATCCTAAATAAAACAAACCAAAAATTGAGGCCGCAATATCCGCAATCGAACCAGTAACAGGCTGCAATAAAAGCCAACAACAAATAGCGGCTCCTGATAAAGGTAAAACTGCAGCAGCTAAGTCAGCATCAATCCCTCCATTAGCACTCCACTGTGTACAAACAAGTAATAATTGACATGCAACTAAAGTTGTTTTCGTAGCTGGCCTAATTCCAGTAAATTGAGCCATACGAAAAAACTCTAATAAAGCAAGGTGAACAATTACTGATAAGGCAAGAGTGAACCACCATCCACCAAGTCCTACAACCAAAACGCCAAATGCACCGGCAGCAAGACCACTAAAAATACGTTTTTGAGGGAAAGCTAAAACCATTAATGGAACATCTTAGAGTTAGCGAGAACTTCTAGCGAATGCAAATAGTATAGTAAGAATAGGCTTAGAGAATTGCACTAATAAGACTTTAAATTATAATTAGGATGTATAATCCATATTTACGAAAATCAGAAACTTACATTTAGCCTTCATTTTCCTATGAAATCATGAATCGATGAATAAATAACCTTCAATATTTTCAAGGACATGATCTAATGTCAAATAGAAACTACTCTTATCTTTTTATCTATATGTTTAAGCCATAACTGTCTCTGCCTAAGAAGCCATTCAATCTTAATATCATCCAAATATTCACCTGGAAGAACTAAAGGTATACCGGGCGGATAAGGACAAATAAATTCTGCAGAAACTTTACCAATAGCATTAGATATCAACACCTCTTCTGATTGTCTCTGAAAGGCTGAGGAGCAATTCATCGAAAGAACGGACACTAGAGGATATGGAGGAATAGGAAAAGGATTCAATCCTAAAGAGGAACTTTGAGTATCGAGAAATTCTGTCCATCTTCTTTTGAGCAAATCTAACAATCCCTTTTGAGAAGCGAATCCCAAACAAAAAGTCAAACAGCCTGGTTCAGGTAGTTCAGCAATTAAACCTTTAGATATAAACCACGAATCTGCTTCTAAACCATTTATTCCTATCTTAGAAGTATGAAATATCAAGCGCAATGGATCCTGACTCTTAATTAAAGGAACACCAGCATTCTTAAGATCTTCAAACAAAAATCTTGCCTCATCAAGTCGAGATTTCAACTTCTGCTTACCAGAATCAGTTCTCCATTCTCTAAGTGAAGATTCACAAGATGCTAAAAGTAAAGAACTTGGACTAGTTGTCATTAATAGGCGCATACTCCTTTCAATTAAATAGGGATCAACCTGATTTCCCTGCAACCAAAGAACAGCAGTCTGAACAAGACCTAATGCAGACTTATGTAGAGAATGAACAACTAAGTCAGCTCCTGCCTTTAAGGCAGATGAAGGTAATTTTGAATCAACATTGCTTGCAAAATGTGCACCATGAGCTTCATCTACCAATACCAAAAAGTTTCTTTTATGTAATAACTCTATAAGAGGTTCTAAATTATTCGCATATCCCTGATAAGTAGGGTGAACTAAAACAATAATTGAACAATCAATACTTAACCTATCTAACTCATCAAGTAGATTCTCAAGCCAATCATAATCAGGTGGAATGTAATGCCCCCTATCAGTTTTGTAAGGTAGGTCGAACAGAATGGGGTTTAAGTTTCCTAAAACACATGCATTTATCAGACTGCAATGTATATTCCTTGGCATTAATACGACTTGACCTGGCTTGCAAATCCCCAGCAGGGCTGCCTGCAAGAGCCCAGTAGCCCCATTTACTCCATACCAAGCCCTAAGGACCCCTGCAGCTTCTGCAGCTTCTTCCTGGCTTCTCGCTATTGCCCCTTGTGAATCAAGAGGACTCCCAAGGTCTTCTAATTCAGGCAAATCCCATATTCCTGCTCGATTCCTCAGCAGATTTCTCATCTCACTAGGCAATGCTGCTCCACGCCCATGAGCTGGAAGGAATAAGCTTCGTCCACGTTTAGTTGTGAGTAGTTTCAAAAATCCCATGAAGCATCCCTTGATTTCTAAAGTCTGGTGAAAAAATTGAGCAACAACTTGCTGGAGAATCCAATTCGAACTTCTCCAACAACAACAGTACAAGCATCAATGGGGTATGAACCTGATGTAGATTTTCTATGGCTAATAGCCAAGCCATTGATATGGATACCTAGACTTTTTCAAATAATCACTTCAATAGTATCTATAGTATTTATAATTTTGTTAAAGGGAAATAGTAGAGAAGAATCTGTTCAGAAAGAACTGGCAAAATTCCTTTTAGAGAGTCTTACAGACCTAGGGCCATGTTTTATAAAATTAGGCCAAGCATTATCAACCAGACCAGATTTAGTTAATCGACATTGGCTTGACGAACTCACAAAGTTACAAGACGATCTCCCACCATTTAATCATAAAATAGCATTATCAATTATCCACGAAGAACTTGGGGAAAAGGCAAATGAACTTTTTGACGATTTCCCTAAAGAACCAATCGCAGCAGCAAGCCTTGGTCAAGTTTACAAAGCAAAATTAAATGGAAATCATTGGGTCGCTGTCAAAGTTCAGAGGCCCAACTTACCATTCATATTAAGAAGAGATCTAGTAATCATAAGATTATTAGGAGTAATTAGCGCGCCCTTACTTCCACTTAATCTTGGATTCGGTCTAGGCGAAATTATCGACGAATTTGGTAAAAACTTATTTGAAGAGATAGATTACGAAAAAGAAGCTAATAATGCAGAAAGATTTGCGCAACTGTTTTCAAACAATCCTGCCGTAACAATACCAAAAGTAGAAAGGCTACTTTCAAGCAGAAGGGTTGTAACTACCACCTGGATAAATGGAACTAAGTTAATCAACAAGGAAGAGCTAGATAAACAACATATTGACGCGGAAAGTGTTATCAGAACAGGGGTTGTTAGTGGCATACAACAACTATTAGAATTTGGTTATTTTCATGCTGACCCACATCCAGGTAATATGTTCGCATTAAATAATAAAACCGGGGAATTAGGTCATTTAGCATATGTTGATTTTGGCATGATGGACTCAATATCTGATTCTGATAGGATTACATTAACAGGTGCCGTAGTGAACCTTATAAATAGAGATTTTGAAGGATTAGCAAAAGATTTCCAGAGTCTAGGTTTTCTCTGCGAAAATAGAGATATTAAACCTCTAATTCCGATTCTTGAAGAAGTTTTAGGTGGAACTCTTGGTGAAGAAGTCGGTTCCTTTAACTTCAAAGCAATTACTGATAAGTTTTCCGAACTTATGTTTGATTATCCTTTTAGAGTTCCAGCTAGATTCGCATTAATTATAAGAGCAGTTGTGAGTCAAGAAGGGTTAGCATTACGTCTTGATCCCAATTTCAAAATAATTGCAGTTGCATACCCCTATGTAGCCAAACGTCTTCTTTCAGGAGATACTCAAGAAATGTTAGAAATACTTTTGGATGTGATCTTTGATGAGAAAGGTAAGCTTAGAATCGAAAGAATTGAAAGTCTAATAGAAGTAGTTACTAAAGAATCAGAAAGTCAAAGGAATCTAATTCCTATAGCCAAAGATGGACTTAAATTGATCTTTGGATCTAGTGGTCATTCACTTCGCAAGAGCTTACTTCTCACATTAATTGACAACGACAAACTCAGCACTAAAAACATAAGGCAATTATTAAGGCTTCTAAGAAGTAAGTTTGGGCCAAAGAGAATGGCCGCTGATTTAATAGGAAACCTCTTACCATTACCTACCTAGATTTATCTAACTTGCAAAATAAAAATATAACTGATCTGGAGATTTTCTCAAAAAAGATAAAGCTTTCTG
>QCJW01000003.1 GCA_003215775.1 Prochlorococcus sp. AG-409-G20 | reverse complement strand
TTCTTTAGCACATGTTGATGTGCCAGATGTACCAATGACCTGGTTGTAGTGCTCTTAAGTCAGAGAAGAAATGGATCAATAAAGGTATCCCAATTACTCAAGAAATTATTTGCATAGATTGAAGTTTAAAGGCCTTTAAGATCTTCTTATTAGTAAAATTGAAGTGATGATCAGTATTTATTGATCTGCAAGCTATTTGTTGGTGATTGTTTTGGCTGGATGACATTGAACGCATTCTACTCATATGTACTTACGGGGTGTAAGAGGATTTTTTATGGCCGTAATCCTTATCTAGGACTTCTGGTCTTTTGGCTGCTGGCTTGCGCTCTTGCTGTGGTGGGTTTAGGTGATTTACCTTTAAGGGATTTTGATGAAGGTACAGTAGCTCGAGTTGCCTTGGAATTGCTTGATAAGAAGGGAAGTGAGGTCTTAATTCCTACTCTTTGGTATTCAGACTATTTAAATAAACCGCCAGGTTTGCATTGGTTAATTGCAATTGCAATGAAATTGACAGGAGCAGGGGTTGTTGAGAATAAAAGTTTACCTTCTGAGTTTGTGATTAGGATTATACCTGCATTTTTATCTACTTTTGTTGTGCCTTTAGGTGGCTTGATTCAGTGGAATTTATTGCGAGATCGTATTTCTAGCTTAGCTACGGCCGGGATTCTTTTAACCCTATTGCCTATTGCGAGGCATGGACGTTTGGCAATGCTTGATGGCACCCAGCTTAGTGGGATTGCTTTGTTTTGGTTATTGCTTATCTCGTTAGATGGAAGCAAGAAGGATCGTTGGCGAGCTTTAGGAATTGGTGGTGTAATGAGCAGCATGCTTTTACTAAAAGCCCCTTTAATTATTCCAGTTGCATGTGCAGGATTGATACCGATGATATGGGGCCGCAGGTTTCAGGATTTATCACTGTGGCCTATAAATCGATGGTTAACGGTTGGTCTTCTTCCAGGAATTTCTTGGCATATTTGGCATGTAATTAGTAGAGGTTCGGATGCAGCTTGGCTTTGGTGGGGTGATGGGGCTGGTCGTGTTTTGTTTACTGCAGGCTCAGGCAGTGATCTCGGCTGGAGAGTCCCTGTTATAGAGCTATTGGAAGGAGGTTGGCCTTGGCTATTGTTATGGCCGATAGGTGTTTTATGGGCTTGGAGAGAAAGATATAGCCCTTGGGGAAGATGGACCTTGGCTACTCAATTTATTTTATCTATTGCGATTTTTTTCTTGAGAACTCAGTTGCCTTGGTATAGCCATTCTCTCTGGCTGCCATTTGCATTGCTAGTGGGTAGACCATTCGCTTGGCTAATTCTTCAAAGCCATGAAGCAAGACCGCCTGCTCGAAAAATTTTATTTTTGGTGCCGATTCTTTGGAGTGTTCTTGCCTCGTTGATTATCTTTTTGGGATTGATAGGGTTTTTAGGGTTTTTCCCAGCTTTTCGTCCATATAGCTTAATTGCCCTGATGGCTGGCTTAGGTTGGCTTCTGGGAGGGTGGCTGATTGGAAAGTCAGAAGAATTTCAAAGATCAATAGGAGGGCTTTTGGTTGTAATTGGCAGTTTGGCAGGACTTTTTGTGCTTATGTCAGGACCCTTGTGGTTATGGGAATTAAATGAACATTGGGTTGTAGGGCCTCCAGCGAATTTGGCGTACAGATCTCAAATCTCAGATATTGCTCTTGATGATACTTTTGAACGGCCAAGTTTGAATTGGTATGCACAAAAACGAATTCTTACTATTCAAGCTGCTCCTTCAATAAAATCTATTCTTACAAGAGATCCTGGCAAATTTAAATTAAAATTTGCTAATAAAAAATGTAAAACTTTTGACAAGGAAGAATCATGGAGCCTTCTAGTCTGTAACCCTTAATCATTTCTAGTCGTGAATATATTTTGTGGGCAAGTATGAGAGGAATGAGCTAGGAAGGAAATAATCTATGACTATATAGATGTAATTTTCCTTGTTCTTTCATATAATCCATATCCTATGTGAATTATTTCTCAAAGCTTTACAGTTAGAAAAATTTTTTATTAATATCAAAACAAGGCATTGAATTTGTCTTTTGGGCAACAATGCGCAATCCTTTATCACCCTTGTCTTGTGTACGTAATTGAACTTGCGATGAAGTTAAGCCCTTTGCCCTTATCTGTTCAGCGCAAAAAACTTGAAGATGCTTTATCTCTTTATAAAGAAGTCCGTAGCTGCATGGAGAGAGAACAGCCAAGGCTTTTAGAACTTACATGTGAGCAAGTAGAAGATAAGAAAGTTAGCGTAAGAGTTTCAGAATTATTAGCTGTCCAAATTTATGAGAAAACAGCTGCTATTGGTGGAACCAAGCGGCCAGGCTTCTCTTTTGATTCTTGATCCAGGGAGTGCATTTTGTTCTCCGCTGATGCTTCACAGGATTCATCTTGTCTAATTCTGGATAAGGTTAGCTTTGCGTGGCCTTCAGGAACAAAGGTTCTTGATAGATGTAGCTTTTTAATTCCAGGGCCTGGCTTGTGGATGATTGTTGGAAGTAATGGCAGTGGCAAAAGCACTTTGTTTCGTTTGATTAGTGGAATGTTGCATCCGCAGGAAGGTCATATTTATTCCCAGCTAACACCTGCTCTCGTTTGTCAAAATCCAGATCACCAGCTGCTTTTGCCAAGTTGTGAGAGTGATTTAAGTCTTGGACTTCCTATGGATTTGACAGAATCTGAGCGTCAAGAAAGGATTGACGATGCTTTGAGACAAGTGGGCATGAGTGAGATGAATTCAAGACCTCTACATACTCTCAGTGGTGGTCAGAAACAGCGATTAGCTCTTGCGGGAGCATTAGCTAGTGAGGCCAAATTAATGCTTTTAGACGAACCAACGGCTTTGTTGGATCCAGTGAGTCAGGAAATGGTTTTGTCGATAGTTCAGAACCTTTGTACGCGCTCTGAAGATCCAATTACTGCTTTATGGATTACCCATCGTTTAGAAGAACTTCAGTTCTCGACACGTGCAGCAGTTATGGAAAATGGGCAAATTGGACAGTGGCAACCTGGAAGTCTTATTAGCAACCGCATAAGGTCACTTGCCCTCAGGAGGGGGTGAAGGTTAAGTTCTTTGAGATGCAATCCTCGGTAGCTCAGCGGTAGAGCGGTCGACTGTTAATCGATTGGTCGCAGGTTCGAATCCCGCCCGGGGAGTTTTCAATTCACTAAAATAGCCGTCACCATTGAAGATGGTGTGTTGTTTTCCTGTGGCTAAAAGGGATTTAATGAACAATATTCAATCCTCATTCATCCAAGTAGCAGCTACTATCCTGCAGAAGGGTTGCCATATTTGCGAGAAAAGTTTATTGATATTTCGACTGTCTGTAAGCTGATTCTATAAGTAGCCTTAAGCTATTGAAAGCATCTCTTCCCGAAGAGTTTTTCTTGCTGAATCGTTTTTTATGCAAGTAATAATTTCTAACAGGTATAACTTTTGCTTTGCTTGTCTTTTAGCTGGTAACAGAATGTTGTCTTAGATTGCGTAAATAGCAAAGGATTTGGATTCAACCTTGCTTTATTCATCAAGCATGAAAAAAGAAGAAATTTCTTTTAAGGACCTTACTAAAGGTCAATTAGAGACCCTAAAGGGTATTTACATAGAAAACAGAGTGGATGCTATGTCTGAGAAAGAGCTCAGAACATTTGCGAAAGAAGTACTCGATCTCCAAGTAAGAGGTACTGTTGGCAACGAAGAAGAGAGGGAAATTTGGAGAGAAATGAAAGAATATTTTGATCATGACTTTGGGAAAAAGATCAAGGAAGTTTTGAAAATAAAGGGTGCAGAAGATATAACAGTGGATCTTGAGCAAAAAGAGTTCGAAAAGAGATTAGAAGTATTGGAACAACGCAAGCAAGAAAAAAGTCCAGCAAATGAAGACATGTGGTAGATCTTTGTAAATTATTTGGTGTTTTTGATGCAAAGCTTTGCTTCAAAAATATTTCTGAAGCGTGCTCTGTTAATTACTTGATAAAACAATTCTAAAAAGCTTTTTAAGCTCATTTATCAACGATGGATTGCTCCAGCAATCATGTTTCGATGGCTTGGTTGCATTTTTCTAATCACTGGAGGTTCTTAATAAGCTCTCAATTTGGAAGACTTTCTAAAGACACGGATGCCTGGTTATGCCTGCAAATCAAGAAAAAGTCTTGCGCTACAATGACTCTCGGATAATCCATGAAAACTTTCGATCTGCATACAAATTGTGCAACATAAAGAAAATCTTGAGAGAATCCTAAAAACTTGTTTGCCAGCTTTTGTTGGCGATCTATCTAGCCCTGAATCAGATTAATGAAGCCTTGCATCTTATTGATTGAAGACGATAAGGATATGCGTGAACTGGTAAGTGGTCATCTAGAGCACACTGGTTTCGATGTCCAAAGTGCCGAAGATGGAATCAAAGGACAAGCGCTTGCGCTTCAGTACAACCCAGATTTGATTGTTCTAGATTTGATGTTGCCCAAAGTAGATGGACTTACTCTTTGTCAGCGTTTGAGAAGAGATGAGAGAACATCGGGTATCCCGATTTTGATGTTGACAGCCCTAGCAGGAACCAAAGACAAGGTGAGTGGATTTAATTCGGGAGCAGATGATTATTTGACCAAGCCTTTTGATTTGGAAGAGTTACAAGTTCGAGTTAAGGCATTATTACGTCGTACTGATAGGGCCCCATTAGGAACGAATCATCAGGAGATACTTAGTTATGGGCCTTTGACTCTTGTGCCAGAAAGGTTTGAAGTTATTTGGTTTGACGATCCAGTTCGATTAACGCATTTAGAATTTGAATTGCTGCATTGCTTACTACAAAGACATGGCCAAACTGTTTCTCCTTCTTTAATTCTTAAAGAGGTATGGGGATATGAACCTGATGATGATATTGAAACTATTCGAGTTCATGTTCGTCATTTAAGAACCAAGCTAGAACCTGACCCTCGAAAGCCTCGGTTTATTAAAACAGTCTATGGAGCTGGATATTGTCTGGAATTGCCAACAGGTGCAAAGATTAAAGATTATCAGGCAATACTCTTGAAATCTCGAATGGATAAAGAAATAACTCAAGATCAGGCTACTGAGCCAGCAAGTGCTTAATTCTTCATATCAAGCAATCTAATTAGTGTCACCTCCCATCCTAATCGAGGTTGGACATAGCAAAGTAATTGTGATCGTAATTTCTCTAGTTGGAGAATATAATTTTTATTGTAAGTTTCCCTCCACACTTTTTGTGCTAACCAGTTAATTAACCATAGTTGTTTTTCTTCATCGAGGCTGTCTGTTATATCTCGTGCAAGATATAAGGCTTCTAATGGATTTTGTGGAATATTGCTAAGTCGAGAAAATAATTCAGAAGGTATTTCATTCCAATTATTTAGGTTTTTGAGTAAAGATCCTGGAGATCCATTTGCAAGATGCAATAAACTTCTTTCCTCTTCTGTCAGAGATTTGCTTGTCAAGATTTGAAAACTTCTTGCTTCTTTATTGAGTATTGTTTGAATACTTTCTAATTTAAGTCGTGTAAATGGAATATTTTGACATCTAGAAATGATAGTTTCTAGGAGTTTCTCTGGTCTTGATGAAATTAAGATTATGACTCCTTGCTTTGGTTCTTCTAGAGTCTTTAGAAGTGCATTCGCTGCTGCTTCCTGCATTAGCTCTATATCTTCGATAACGACCATACTTGCTTTCCCTTCAATAGGTTGTTTCCCTAAGAAGTTGGCAATCCTTCTGATTTGTTCAAGTCTTATCTGAGGCTGATTACGTTTTGTGATGCCTTCTTCTTCAGCAAATGATCTTGTTATTAGTTCTCCTTGGTATGTATAAGTTGGCTCAACCCAATAAAGGTCAGGATGATTAAATGCTCTCAATCTTTTTCTATCTCGAGCTGATGAATTCCCATGATTTAATAATCCTTCCAAAAAACAAAGAGCGGTTTTCTTTCTTCCCACACCCTCCGGACCATGGAAAAGATATGCAGGGGCAATTCTTTCTTTCTTTATGGCAGACTTTAAAATAGAAATAGCATATTCTTGACCAATAATTTCATCAAATATTTCATTATCCTTATCAGTTCTATCCATGATTTATTTGTCAGGTGTTGAGCAGGAATTCTTTAATTTTCCTTGTGATTTCCTTGTGAACTAAATTACAACTATTATCAGCTGACAAACGAATCCATTTACGATCTTTTGCTATTTCAGAAAATCCAGAAGAAACTCTGCTAAGAAATTGACTGCCTTCTGCTTCTATTCGATCATTGGATTCTAATTTGCGTCTTCCTAAACTTTCTTTTACAGAGATATCTAGCCAAAAAGTTATATCAGGAACTAGCTCCTGAGTTGCAATTAATTCTAATTGCTTGATCATTTTAATATTCAGCTTTCTTCCATAGCCCTGGTAAGCCAAGGTTGAGCCGCTAAATCTATCAGAAATCACCCAGTCTCCTTTTTTAAGAGATGGAATGATTAATTGAGAAACATGTTGAGCTCGATCAGCGGCATATAAAAGTAATTCGGTTAATGGTTCAGGAGATTGATCACCTGGTGGATGAAGGAGTAAGTGTCTTAGAGAAGTTCCTAAGGAAGTGCCACCAGGTTCTCTAGTTATTAGTAACTTCGATCCTGATGGCATTAATCCACTATTGGGCAGCCAATTTGATAAATGATTTATTTGAGTGGTTTTTCCACATCCATCAATACCTTCAAATACTAGGAAAAGACCTTTCATGAAGGATTCAGAGATAAAGCATTGATGACAACTGTTATTGAGCTAATTGCCATTAAGAGTGCTGCTATTGGGGGGGAAAGCAAGAGGCCATAACTGGGAAGTAATAGTCCTGCAGCTATCGGCAAAGCTATAAGGTTATAGCCAAATGCCCAAGCCAAATTTTGTTTGACTTTGTTCATGGTTTTGCGAGCAAGTAATAAGGCTTCTGGTAATCCTTCTAGCCGGTCTCCAAGTAACAGTAAGTCAGCTGAATCTTGAGCAATTTGTGTGCCAGTTCCGATTGCAATCCCAAGATCAGATGCTGCAAGCGCAGGAGCATCATTTATTCCATCACCAACCATTGCAGTTTTCCCAGACTTTTGTATTAATTCCAACTGCTGTAGTTTTTCTTCAGGAAGAAGTTGCCAACCTATTTCCTTATCTGAGAATTTTAATTGTTTGGCTATTTTTTCTACTGGCTCACGTCGATCACCACTAAGTATAGATAACTTAATACCTTGCTCTCGTAATCTATCTATAGCTATTTCTACGTCTTGCCGGAGTTGATCTGCAATTGATATGAATCCCAACAGTGTTGTGCCTTCTGAAATTGCTACTAGTGATGCATTATTTTCCTGTAAATTGTTAAGGCCATTTTCTATTTTCGAGTTAAATATTACTCCTTCCGATAGCAGCCATTCTAGTGTACCTACTCGAATTGGATCATCAATATTTTTGAGAACTCCCTTTACTCCTCTTCCTGGAAAAGTTTGACTAGAGATTGTGTCAAGAAGATTTATTTTTTGACGTTGACTTTCTTGCAAAATTGCATGTGCTAATGGGTGCCTGCTATTTTGCTCAACACTGGCAGCTAGTTGTAGCATTCTTTCAGGTTTATTTGTTGCTAATAGGCCAGATACAAGTGGCCGCCCGATAGTAAGAGTTCCAGTTTTGTCAAAAATAATTTGGTTAAGTGAAGCAGCCATTTCTATTACATCTCCTCCTCTAAACAGCCAACCCCTGCGAGCTGCTTTGCCGGAAGCGACTGTGATTACGGTTGGAGTGGCCAGCCCCAAGGCGCATGGACATGCAATTACGAGAACAGCTATAGACAATTGCAGGGCCAAGCCTAAAGGTGTCTCTGCTCCTACTCCTAGAGAGCTATGCAAGCCATGCTCATGACTATGAATCAAGCCTTGTCCTGATGCATTAAGTACTTCTGGCCAAATTCGAGTACCTATTTGCCACCAAAATATAAAAGTAGTACTTGCGAGTAAGAGAACTCCATAACAGAAATTGCCTGCAACTCGATCAGCTAATCCTTGAATAGGTGCTTTTCGTGCTTGTGCTTCTTCTACGAGACTTATTATTCTTGCCAATGCAGTTTCTGAACCAATTCGTTTTACTTCCATAATCAAGTTTGCTTCTAGGTTGAGACTCCCTGAGCTGATTTCAGTGCCTGGATGAGCTTCTATAGGCATTGGTTCCCCAGTAAGACTAGAAATATCTATTGTTGAATTTCCTTCCAAAACCACTCCGTCCACTGGTATTCGATCTCCAGCTAGTAATTGGACTTTGTCACCAGGCTGAAGAGCACCAACTCTAATTTCACGAATTTGGAGATTATCGTTTAACAACCTTGCTTTGTCAGGTTGCAATTCGGCTAATTGCTTAATTGCTTGTCCTGTGCGAAATCTTGCCCTTTCTTCCATGAATCTTCCTAAGAGAACAAATCCAAGAAGCATTACTGGTTCATTAAAAAAGCAAGGCCAGCCAACTTGAGGCCATGCCAAAGCAATAAGACTCGCTAAGTAAGCACTGCTTACACCCAGCCCTACAAGAGTGTCCATGTTGGGACTTGATGAAAGAGCTGCTTTTGCTCCTCCCTGAAGAATTGCTTTGCCTGGGCCTATTAATGCAACAGTTGCAAGCGCTGCATGAAATGGCAAAGTTCCTAGTATTGGTAGATCCAAATTGCCCCCTTCTGCAAGATGGCCCAGTACTGAAAGAACAAGCAGAAACAAGGCTATGACTAATTGACGCCATTGTTGCCACCATCTACGAAATATGTCTTCTTCCTCAAGAGAGGTTGGTTGTGTAATTTTCGATGGTTTGATTTTGGATGGGAATCCTCGATTGCTCAGAGATGAAAGTATGCTTTCAATGTCGCTATTGTCTTTCTCTAGATCTACCCACGCAGTTCTAGAAACAAGATTCACACTGGCATTTTTGACTTGCGGTTGATCTAGCAAGATCTGTTCCACAGATCTCACGCAACCACCACATTTCATGCCTTCAACATCTAGTAAGAAGGAGTTTTGTGAGCTGGCCAGATTTCTTTGGCTCACGGTTTAGTAAGAGTTCATATCTACGCTAATGACCAAAAGGCATCAGGCACGAAAATTGCTTAAGAAAAACTTTGAATTAACATTACTCCCCAAAAATTCCATTGTTCCGGCAGGATGGTTCCCTACTTCTTTATCTCGAGTCTGCTGTGCCACGTAGTAACAACAAGGAAAATTTCTTCGACAAGGCCTTCACTGTTATGGCAGAAATGATTGTGAAGATGATGCCTATTGATGCAAACGAAAAGAAAGCTTATATCTATTACCGTGATGGCCTATCCGCTCAAAATGATGGGGATTATTCTGAGGCCTTAGAGAATTACGAAGAAAGTCTGAAACTTGAGGAGAATGCAGTTGACAGGGGGGAAACTCTCAAAAATATGGCAATTATTTATATGAGTAATGGAGACGAAGACAGGGCTTTGCAAACCTATCTAAAGGCTCTGGAGGAGAATCCAAAGCAACCTTCGTGTCTAAAGAATATGGGTTTGATCTATGAAAAACGTGGGCGATTAGCCAAACAAGCTGGTAATCAAGATGAATGCGATATTTGGTTTGATCGTGCCGCAGAAGTTTGGAGTAAAGCTGTAAGGCTATACCCAGGTGGATACTTAGATATAGAGAATTGGCTTAAAACAACTGGAAGAAGTAATATAGATGTGATATTTTAGACTTAAAGTTTAAATTAGTAGACTAATTTTTTTAACCAAGTGCATTTAGAATGGCTTCGCTTATATTTTTGACTTCAATTAATTCTAGATTGATTTCTCTAGATTCACCCCGGGAAATAGTGTTGTTTTTAGGTATGATTGCCCTTTCAAAGCCAAGCCTTTCTGCCTCTTCTAATCTTTGTTCGATCTTGGTAACTGGTCTTAATTGACCTGCTAGACCAACTTCACCCATGAAAATCGTTCGTTCAGGTAATTGTGTTTCCTTGAAGCTAGATAAGATCGCAGCTGCAATGCCTAGATCAGCCGCAGGCTCTTCTACTTGTAGGCCACCTGCAACAGCTATGTAACAGTCATAGCGAGAAAGTGCTAGACCTATATGTTTTTCTAAAACAGCAAGTATTTGATGTAAACGATTGATATTTATTCCTGTCGCAGTGCGCCTAGGGCTGGCATATGTTGTTGTGTTCACTAATGCTTGCAAATTAACTACAAGTGATCTTGTCCCTTCATAGGCAACGATTGTTGATACCCCTGGAGCTGATTCATTGTTTAAGAAAAGTTCGCTAGGATTTTGAACTTCTTTCAATCCTGTTCCTTGCATTTCAAAAACACCTAGCTCATGCGTTGCACCGTATCGATTCTTGACCGCTCGAAGTAATCTATGACTAGCGAAACGATCACCTTCAAAAGTTAACACTGCATCAACTAGATGTTCTAATACTTTTGGACCTGCAAGCATTCCTTCTTTTGTAACATGTCCGACAAGAATTAAAGAAATTCCTTGATTTTTAGCAATTTTTTGAAGGGCTGATGAGCATTCTCGGACTTGAGCTATAGAACCAGTAGCGCTTGAGATGTTTTCGTCGTTAAGTGCTTGAATGCTGTCAATGATTGCAACTTCTGGGCTTAAATTTTGAAGTTCTTCTAGAACTTTGTCTAAGTTTGTTTCGGCTAAAAGCCGTAGATTGCATTTCTTTTGTGTAAGTCTTTGCCAACGAAGCCTGACTTGCTGGGCTGATTCCTCAGCGCTGACATACAAAACTGATCTTTCTTGAGCAATAGCTGTAGCGCTTTGCAATAGAAGGGTGCTTTTACCTATCCCAGGGTCGCCTCCTACAAGTACTAATGATCCTGGTACAAGCCCATCTCCTAATACTCGGTCAAACTCTTGGTAACCAGTCCTGATTCGCGTTATAGGTTGTTCTTGAAGTTTTTCAATTGATTCAGATCTTAGTTTTGAACTATTATTGGCAGTTTGATAAAGATTCTGATTTCGTTTCTCCCTTGATTTTGTTGAAGGAATTTCAATGATTGAGTTCCAATTTCCGCAATTTGTGCAACGGCCGAAGTATTGTGGAAATTGAGCTCCACAGCTTTGGCATTCATAGAAAGAGTTTGATCTTGACACGAAATGGAAAGGAGAACTTGTCTTTGTTTAAATATGGAGAATGGTTCCTTGCCTTTTAAGGTCTTGTTTAATATCTCATTGTTGCAGTCGTCGAACCCATCTCAGATATGACGACCACTAGTCCATCCTCCAAGGAAACAATCCTCGTTGCTGATGATGAAGCCAGTATTCGACGGATTCTTGATACTCGACTCTCAATGATCGGCTATCAAGTTGTCACTGCTTGTGACGGTAAGGAAGCGCTTGAGTTGTTTAGAAATTGTGAGCCTGACTTGGTTGTTTTAGATGTAATGATGCCTAAGTTAGATGGATATGCAGTTTGTCAAGAACTACGCAAGGAGTCAGATATACCAATTGTGATGCTTACGGCTTTGGGTGATGTTGCTGACAGGATTACAGGACTTGAGCTTGGTGCGGATGATTATGTTGTTAAACCTTTCAGTCCCAAAGAACTTGAAGCACGCATTCGTTGTGTTCTGCGACGTGTCGAGAAAGAAGCAATAGCAGGTCTGCCGAATTCAGGAGTTATTCATGTTACTAATCTGAGAATTGATACAAACAAAAGACAGGTTTTTCGTTCGGATGAGCGAATACGTCTTACTGGAATGGAGTTTAGTTTGCTTGAACTGTTAGTTAGTAGGTCTGGTGAACCATTTAGTCGTGGTGAAATATTAAAAGAAGTTTGGGGTTATACACCAGAACGCCATGTCGATACTCGCGTTGTGGATGTACATATATCTAGGCTGCGTTCAAAACTGGAAGATGATCCAGCTAACCCCGAGTTAATTCTGACGGCTAGGGGTACAGGTTATTTGTTCCAACGCATCGTTGATTCCATTGCTTCCGACTGATCCTGATTCCTCTGCGGCTTATGAGCCAAGGAGTAAGACTAATCGCCCTAAAGCTATTAGGAGGTTAGTTATCTGGTACCGCCGCAATGCGGCGGTGACAAGTCTTGTGGATACTGCCACTAATTCTGCTTCTGCAGCCAGTAACGTTGCTGGTTCAGTTGTATCTAGTGCTGGATCTGTTGCTGGAAGTATGCTTCAGCCTCTTGTCTTTGATCCTTTAAGACGCTTACAGGGTGTTCATGGATCCCAGCAAATTCCGATAAAAGATAGTGATCGGATTTGGATTGCAGTGGATGGAATGGGAGGTGACTATGCTCCAGGTCCAATATTGGAAGGATGTTTAAAGGCATTGGAGAGGTTGCCGCTACGAATTAAGTTTGTGGGAGAGACTGAAAAAGTTTTAGCAGCATCAGCAGAGTTAGGCCTAAATCAATTACTCGAACAAGCAATTGATTCAGGCCGAATCGACCTTGTTAACAGTGGCCCTTCGATAGGAATGAATGAGGAGGCAACCGCAGTTAGAAAGAAACGCGATGCAAGTATCAATGTTGCTATGGATTTAGTAAAGAAGGGAGAAGCATTGGCGGTTTATTCAGCTGGTAATTCTGGAGCATTAATGGCAGCAGCTATTTTTCGTTTAGGAAGACTTGTAGGAATTGATAGACCTGCGATAGGTGCTTTATTTCCAACTAAGGACCCAGCTCAACCTGTTTTGGTATTAGATGTAGGTGCAAATATGGATTGTAAACCTGCTTATTTGCATCAGTTTGCATTGCTAGGCAATATTTATGCTCGAGACGTTCTCCAGGTTTCCAAGCCACGTGTTGGCTTGTTAAATATTGGTGAAGAAGATTGTAAGGGTAATGACTTATCTCTGAAAACTTATCAACTTCTGAAAGAAGAAAGGCGTTTTTCTTTTTCAGGTAATTGCGAAGGTCGAGACGTTCTATCGGGAGAATTTGATGTTGTTGTGTGTGATGGCTTTACTGGAAATGTTTTATTGAAGTTTCTTGAATCTGTCGGAAGTGTTTTATTAGATGTGTTGCGTGCTGAATTACCTAGAGGTCGACGCGGAAAGGTGGGGTCGGCTTTTTTGAGAAGCAATTTGAAACGCATTAAAAAACGTCTTGATCATGCTGAACATGGAGGTGCATTGTTACTAGGAGTGAATGGCATATGTGTAATTGGGCACGGAAGCAGTAAGGCTTTGTCTGTTGTTAGCGCACTTCGTTTAGCTCACTCTGCAGTCACACATGGGGTTATGGAGGACTTGGTTGAACTTCAAACTTCTCCAACTTCCACTGCCTAAAGTGGAGATGTGACGAGGTTGTGGTTGACTTATCCAAATTGTAAGTAAATGCTCCTTGGTTAGATCTCCTGAAAACCTTGGAGGAGTAGCTCTACTGGGTAGTGGTAGTGCGCTTCCTTCCCAAACTCTCACGAATGATCAATTAGGCCAAAGAGTCGATACAAATGACTCTTGGATTCGCAGTCGGACTGGTATTGCTGGTCGCCGTGTTATTGGCTCTGAAGAGAGTTTGACAGAATTGAGCTGCCGAGCAGGACGCTCAGCCATGGAAATGGCTCAATGGGATCCTGATTCCATTGATTTGATTTTGTTAGCAACATCTACTCCGGATGATCTTTTTGGATCAGCTCCAAAGGTGCAGGCGCAGCTAGGTGCAAAGAATGCTGTTGCTTTTGATTTAACAGCTGCGTGTAGTGGCTTTCTCTTTGCTTTGGTTACTGCATCGCAGTTTTTGCGTACTGGTGCAATGCAAAAGGTTTTAGTTATTGGAGCCGATCAGTTGACTCGATGGGTGGATTGGGATGATCGAAGAAGTTGTGTCCTTTTTGGAGATGGTGCCGGCGCAGTTGCTTTGGAGTCAACAAGCTCTGAGGATGATTGCTTAATAGGATTTCAATTGAAATCAGATGGTAGTAGAGGAGATTGTTTGAATCTGCCACATCTAAATCAGTTTTTGCCTTTGGTGGATGGGATTTCTCATGAGGCTGGAGGATTTTCGCCAATCCAAATGAATGGTCAAGAGGTATATAAATTTGCCGTAAGAGAAGTTCCCGAGATTCTTGAGAAGCTTTTGAAAGTTCATGAAGTCCTCCCAGATTCTTTGGATTGGTTGCTTTTGCATCAAGCCAATCAACGGATCTTGGATTCAGTAGCAGAGAGGTTTTCTATTCCAAATGAGAAGGTTCTCAGCAATCTTGCAAATTATGGGAATACATCTGCGGCGACTATTCCTCTTATGTTGGATGAAGCAGTAAAGGATGGTCGTATTAAATCAGGTGATTTAATTGCTAGTAGTGGATTTGGAGCAGGACTTAGTTGGGGCGCGGCTTTATTTAAGTGGCGAGGTCCGGTTTAGGCTCGACTCATATAAGAGAGGTTTTTATGGCAATTGCTTGGGTTTTTCCTGGTCAAGGATCCCAAAAGGTGGGAATGGCTGATGATGTTTTGGAGTTGTCTGGGGCTTTGGATCGTTTCAATGATGCTTCTCAAATACTCGGGAGAGATTTGTTGGAAGTCTGTAAGGGAATTAATAACGAATCAAATTCAATTAATGACCTCAATGACACTCGAAATACTCAGCCAGCAATTTTTGTTGTTGAATCTCTTTTAGTTGATGCTTTGCGTACAAAAGGTCTTCAGCCATCCTTTGTTGCTGGTCATAGTCTAGGGGAATTGGTCGCTTTATATGCTGCAGGAGTCTTTACTGCTAAAGAAGGGCTTAAATTAATTTGCCGTCGTTCGCAGTTAATGGCCGAGGCTGGAGGAGGAGCAATGGCAGCTGTTATCGGTTTTGATAGAAAGCAACTTGAAGGGCTTGTAGAGGCGACAGATGGTGTTTATGTGGCTAATGACAATAGCTCTAGTCAAGTAGTTCTCTCTGGAACTGTTGAGGCTGTTCAGGACGTTACTTCGAAACTGAAGTGCAAAAGGTCTATCCCTTTACAGGTTTCTGGAGCCTTTCATACTCCCTTAATGGATAAAGCCTCGAATTCCTTTCAAAAAGAACTAGAAAAAGTCGATTTTCATGACGCACTCTTTCCTGTTTTATGTAATGCAGATCCACAGCCCACTTCTAACGCAACTTCTCTGAAGAATAGATTGAAGAGTCAAATGACTACAGGGGTGAGATGGAGGGAAACTATGGAAGTACTGACTCAGCAAGGCATAGCAGATCTCATAGAGATCGGACCTGGCAATGTTCTAAGTGGCTTAGCAAAACGCTCACTGCCAGGTGTCTCTACTAGACAAGTCTCAAGTGCTATAGATTTATAAATATAACCTTTGGATAACTTGAGTAAATCTGTTGTTGGAAGTAGTTCAATCCAGGTATTACCTAGGGCTAGTTTGATCTATCAAATTGTTAGTTTGTTGATTGTATTTCCTGTCTTTAGAATTATATTTAGAGGTAGGGTGTTTGGTGGCACAAATGTTCCTAAGAAAGGGTCTTTAGTGGTTGTAGCAAATCATGGCTCACATTTAGATCCTCCTTTTTTAGGACATGCTTTGGGGCGACCTGTCTCATTCATGGCTAAAGCTGAACTATTTAAGATTCCTTTTATTGGTAGCATTATTCGTTCATGTGGTGCTTATCCTGTGCAAAGAGGTGCAAGTGATAGGCAGGCAATTCGAATTGCTACAGAACGTTTAATAGAAGGTTGGGCTATAGGTGTTTTTCTTGATGGTACACGACAGAGAAATGGTCGTGTCAATGCTCCTTTGCATGGGGCGGCATTGTTGTCTGCTCGCAGTGGATCACCTTTGCTTCCAGTTGCAATTGTTAATTCTCACAGAGCGCTAGGTCCGGGCAATTCCTTTCCTAGACTTGTTCCTGTTACATTGAGAATTGGAGAGCCAATTCCGCCTCCTAAAAGTAGAAAGAAAAATGATCTTCAAGATACTTCTAATGAACTTAAACGAAAAATTAATTTGTTAATTGATAAGGGAACTAATGTATAAAAGTAATAACCTATTAGAGCTCATTGGAGATCTTTATTGGAAGTTTTTCCTGCGTCCATTGTTTTAAATCTTTCCCTGTTATTACCCAAGTAGAAGCTCTAACTATGTCTACCATTTTTTTTTGCAGACTTTCTTTCTGGCAATTCGGTTCACATTTAACAGGGATACTGGTCAATCGAATTCCTCTACTTCCTGCTATTAAGTTCCCTACTGCTAGAGCCCTAGGTAAGTGATCATTGCTTGTTACTAGTAGTGCATGATTTATTCCTTGATTAACTAAGTCGTCAATTAAAGTAGTGAAATTGCTAAGAGTATCTTTTGCACGATAATCTAATTTTGCTTGATCCAAAGTTATTCCTGTTCTATTGATTAGCCATTTTGCATGTTCAGGATTGCTACCACCGCTAATAATTAAGGGAAGATTTAACAGTTTTGCTAGGCCGGCTCCTACTCTTTCCCTGTCAATGTCACCTCCTAAAACAAGAATTATTTGAGGTATATCCCTATTAAGTAAAGCTTGTCTATAAGGCTTCAGAGGGCCAGGTCCTAATAACCAGACAAAGAAAATCCCAATGATGATAAAACTTCTTTTAAATAATCTCATTGAATATTTCCTACTGGAGATGTTGGATAAAAAGGAATTGCTTTGCTCCAGCAACTTGATAAGCCTATCTTTTCTGACCATTCACATATTTCTAGAAGTCTCATGACATCTTTTGAGACATCTTCATTAGCTTTTAAGACAGGTGATATACCTTGAAATGCCTTCAGGAGATGCGGTGGTGTTAACTCCACAACTTCTTTATATTCGATGAATTTAGGATTGATCTTGATTAAATATTGACCTGCAACTTTTCCTCTTCTTGGTAAATCATTCTCTATCCAAAATGGTTTTTCTAGAATTAAATCATCCGAGCTTAATGCCAATCTTGGTGCCATTAATGCGAAACTACTTACTCCGTTTAGAGGGCAGTTAAGTTGTTGTGCAAGCGTTCTTGCTAAAACAACTGTTAAACGTGTTCCTGTAAAACCACCAGGACCTAAAGCAACTCCAAGTCGTCCTATATTTTGCCATTGGCTGTGTGGTAGGACTTCTTCTATACATTCAAGTAGATTATTGGATAGTTTTCGTCCTAAAGGAAAGGTAGCAATTCGAATTTTTTTAGATATCTCTTTAGGGTCATAAATTGCAATTCCAAGAGTTTCTGAAGAACTGTGCAAAGCGAGCATTAAAGGTAATTGTTTGGAACCGACTTCCAGTTCTTTCCTTTTCTTCATGAAGGTAGTTCCTCTCCAGGACGTAGCCGAATCCAGCGTCCATAATCTTCTTTATAGCTCTCGCAGCTTCTAACATCCCATTCAACTCCTGTTCCACCATTAGGTAGATCCGTCAGACTGATATGAATGCGTGGTTTTTTAGGTTCTAAATCTGGGTATGGATTTAGATGCCTAACACCATGCTGTTTTTCGACAGCGTGGTAAGCAATGCATCTATCCACCCAACGACAGTTAACACATATGCACATTCCCTCGACCTCAGCAGTTAAATCTATTTTGTGTTTGGAGAAGCATTTGATCGCTCAAGCTGTCTTGAACAGGCTGAATATAGAGGAATGGCCAATAGCTATAGAAGATCTTCCTGAGGGCTCTGCATTGGTTGGAGGTTCCGTTAGAGATGTTTTGCTGGACAGAGCTCACTTGCGTAAGGACTTAGATCTTGTTGTCCCAAATAACGCAATAGAGCTTGCAAGTCTCTATGCCAAACGTCTCGGCGGGACTTTTGTTTTGTTGGATAAAAAGAGAGAGATTGCTCGTTTAGTCCTAAAAGATTGGACCATTGATTTTGCAACAAGAGTTGGCCCTAGTTGGGAAACTGATCTATGTCGAAGAGATTTTAAGTTGAATGCAATTGCTTTGGTTCTCGACTCTGTTCCAAAATTGATTGATCCCACTGGTGGATTAGATGATCTGAAGCAAAAAAAAATTAGTGCAATAAGTGAACAAAATTTGTTGGATGATCCTTTGAGATTGCTTCGAGCATTGAGGCTTATGGCTGAGTTGAATTTAACTTTGGAAATGAGAACAAGAAATTGGATAGAGCTCAATCAGGATTTACTTTTAGGAAGTGCGCCTGAGCGAATCCAAACAGAACTGCAAAATTTAGTTAAGGCTCCTTGGGCTGATTCTGTAATTAGGGAAATTAAAGACCTTGGTTTGCTTAGCTTCTGGGCTAATCAAAAGAACGAATTGAATAATGCTGTAGCTTCTTGTGAAAATTCTAAATATCTAACGCCACAGGAATTATCTGATGCGCTTCCTTTATTGCGTTTGACTGATTTGTTAAGTGATAAGGGTTTAGAGGAGCTCCGCTTTAGTAGGAAACAATGTAAAAAGTGCCATCTTCTTCGAAAATGGAAGCTTAGAAATGATGGATTAGCTTTCCAAAGCCTTAATGAAGTCGATCGATTGGAGTTACATGAAGATTTAGAAGAAGATCTTCCAGCCTTAATAGTCGATTTATTGCCATCTCAGCAAAGTCATTGGTTGAAACGGTGGAGAGACCATACTGATCCGTTGTTTCACCCTAGATCTCCTGTCGATGGAAGGGATTTGCAAGATTCTCTAGGCCTTGATCCAGGTCCTTTCATAGGGCAAATTATCCGCCATCTATGCCATGAAAGAGCCTTCGGAAGGTTGCGAACTAGAGAGGAAGCTCTTAAGGTTGCTCGTTACTTGAAAGACCAAAATCAGACCTTGCTGTGATTAACTGATTAAATAAGCAATTAAGACATTGATCTATTTGATCAGGATTCACCACTAATTCCCCCTCTTATTCATGAGTGTTCGCCTTTACATCGGCAATTTGCCCCAAACTTTCGAAAGCAAGGAGCTTGAAGCTCTTTTAGGTACTGTTGGAAAAGGAATTCGTTTTAAAGCTGTTTTTGATAGAGAAAGCGGCGGATGCAGAGGGTTTGGCTTTGCTAATGTCGAGGATGACAAGCTTGCTGACGCTTTAATTCAGCAATTGAATGGTAAGGAATTTAAAGGAAATAGCTTGCGTGTAGAAAGGTCAGAAAGAAAAGAATCAAATAGTGGTGGTCGCCGAAATAACAATTCATCTAATTCTAATTCTAGTTCTAAACGCAAAGAAACAAAAAAAGTTGTTCATAGCGATGCACCTGCTCAAGAAGCACCAGATCCAAGATGGGCTGGAGAATTATCAAAATTGAAAGAATTATTGGCTAATCAGAAGACACCAGTCTGATTATTTCTAATAATTAACTATTTGAAGGCACTTATAGAGTTGTCAGTTCTATTTAATTTATCTTGTTTGTGCTATTAGATAAGAAATTGGAAGATCAATAATCTTCTCCCACCCACTGACATAAGCCCGGTTGTTAAAAACATCGTAATCAAGTCTTTCTATTGCATCTAGAATTCCCCTGTAAAGCCTCAGTGAAGTCCAGACAGGCCAGCGAGCATCTGGAGACAGCCAACGAATACCATCCTCAGAAATAGAAAACCATTCTCGAGCTCTTTTTAATTGAAATGCCATTAATTCTTTCCAGTTATTATTAATCATTCCTGACAGAAGATCCTTTTCTGAGTAATTAAAGCGAATAAGGTCTTCCTGAGGTATATAGATTCGCCCTCGGCTTCTGTCCTCACCAACATCTCTAAGAATATTGGTGAGTTGATTCGCAATACCAAGCGCAATTGCTGCTTGAGACGTATCAGGTTGTGAGCTCCAAGGTGCAGATGTATAGGCAGGGTCAATTCCCATGACTATTTGAGTCATTAATCCAACTGTTCCTGCTACGCGATAGCAATAAAGTTCTAGTTCTTCAAAAGTTTGATATCTTTTTTTGTTTAAATCCATTCTTTGCCCTTCAATCATATCTAAATAAGGTTGAATCGATTGTGGAAATTTTTCTAGTGTGTCGTTCATCACTGCATCGAGCTCATTTTTAATTTCCCCATCAAACATTGCCTTTGTTTTGTCTTCCCATTGATCTAGTCGGTCTGATAGCTCATTGATGGATAGTTTTTGGGCTTCTGTGCTATCCATAAGTTCATCAGTTCTTCGACACCATACATAAATTGCCCAAATAGATTTCCTTTTAATAGGTGGAAGGAGCATTGTTCCTAGATAAAAGGTTTTTGCCCATTGGGCTGTTTCTTTCCGGCAGATTTCATATGCACCTTCAAGCTGAATGGGGTTATTCTCTTGTGGGGTTTCCGAATTAGAAATCACGATTGACATGTCATCTAAGCGTCTAACTTTTAATTGTTTAGGGAATTATTTGTAAGTCTTTCTCGAGATTTCTCAATTGTATTTGCACATAACTTCCCGCTTAATACGGCTCCTTCCATTGATGCTAGGTACCTCTGCATTGTGTAGTCACCAGCTAAAAAGAAGTTGGTAATAGGAGTTTCTTGACTTGGTCTAATAGCTTGACAACCTGGAACCGCCTTGTATACAGATAAAGGTGTTTTGACTACTTTGAATTTCCTAAGTTTGGCTTGGTTGTCACCAGTAAAGTGATTTGGAAATAGTTTTTTAAGTTCACCAAGAGTTGCCTCAACAATATCTTCATCACTCTTGCCTATCCAATCTTTCGCAGGGGCAAAGACTAATTCCAGCATTGATCGATTTGGGTCTTCGTATTCTTTGCATGTATTACTCATGTCTGCATAAACACTTAGAAGAGGTGAACGACTAAAAAGTAGATGATCAATGTCAGTAAGTTTTCTGTCAAACCATAGGTGAATATTTATAACTGGGACCCCTTTAAGTCCATCTAATTTACGGAAGGATTCAATTCCTCGCCAAGACTTAGGAAGAAGTAATTTGAAAAGATCTACTGGTAATGCGCTTACATAAGCATCTGCTTTGATGATCGAATCTTCATTAGGATCAGAACTAGTTATTGTGAAATTTTTAACACTCCCATCTTCATTTAGGTTGATTGACCGCAATGGTCTATTTAAATTCACTTCTCCACCTTTTTTCTTGATGTAATCAACTATTGGAGTGCAAAGTCTTTCGGTTGGTGAACCATCTAAAAATGCCATTTTTGAGCCATTTTTCTCTTGTAGAAATCTATTCAGAGCTGTAAGTAATACTGTCGATGATATTTCATCTGGGTTGATAAAATTTAATGCTTTGCTCATTGCAATAAAGACTTCTTTATTTACTCTTTCTGGAATATTTTGGGCTTTAAGCCAATCACTCCATGATTGATTATCACATTGCTCTACATATTCTTGACCTCTGAGCATTGCAGGAATTAAGCCAATACCAAAAGAAATCTTTTCTGGCCAGGTGAGCATATCGTTATTTTTTAAAATTGCTGCAACACCATTGACTGGTGCTGGTAGGTCAGGGAAATCAAAACGGCTGTATGTCCCTGGCTCTTCAGGTTGGTTGAAGATCATTGAGTGACTTTTCCATTGCAGTCGGTCTTCAATGTCGAGTTCTCGGAATAGTTGGAGCATATTTGGATATGCTCCAAAGAAAATATGCAGACCAGTTTCATACCAGTCCCCATCTTTGTCTTTCCAGGCAGCGACCTTGCCCCCTAGAACATCTCGTGCCTCAAAAACTATTGGGGTGTGCCCTGCATCTGCAAGGTATTTCGCACATGAGAGACCAGCTAGGCCAGCACCTGCGATTGCAACTCGCATTCTTTTTTTGTTCTAGTAGAAGACAACTTTAATGATGCGTCGGTCCTCTGCCTTCTTAAAGTACTTGTAGTGTTCAATATATTTATTCAGGAGCCAGTCTTTCATGAGCGATATTCTCTTAAAGAGCACTACTCGACACGTCCGAATCTTTACAGCCAAGGTAATTGATGATGAGTTGGTTCCTGATCTAGACAACCTGACTCTAGACTTGGATCCTGATAATGAGTTCATTTGGTCAGATCTAGTGAAAGACAAGGTTTGGCAAAAGTTTCGCGATTTAGTCGAGGCTCAGTCTGGGAAAGATTTGAGTGATTACACTTTGCGTCGAATTGGTTCAGATTTAGAAGGTTTTATTCGTCAGTTGCTTCAGTCTGGAGAACTTTCCTATAACCCAGAGTGCAGAGTTTTAAATTATTCCATGGGTCTTCCAAGAACACCTGAATTGCTGTGAGTCGATCTCCCTACGGTAGAAGGCCGAATAGAGCCAGAGGGATGCCTGCTCCTGGCGCAGGTGGCCCGAATCAAAGTCGATATTCTGAAAAAAGGAATGATTATCAATCTTCGAGGCGAACGGGTCCTCCTAAGCCTCCTGGAGGCAGTGAAATTAATTTGAACACAGGCACTATTGCGATTTTGGCTGGTGTCCTTGTGGTTGGCGTTGGCATAGGAAGTGCAGTTACTAGTACAACTCAAGGTGGCCAGGGCAATATTGCCAGTCAGCAGCAATTAGATATGGCTGTTCCAGATCCAGAATTCTGTAGGCAATGGGGTGCCAGTGCTTTTGTTATTGATGTAGAGATGTACACAACATTGAATCCATCTACTAGTTTTGTTACGCAACCAGCTTTGCAGCCTGGTTGCGTTATTAGGAGGGAAAATTGGACTGTGCTTCAGAAGCAAGGAGCAATTACTAATGAAGATGTACGAGAGTGTAAGCAAAGAATGAATACCTTTGCTTATATTGGATCAATAAGAGATAACCCAGTAGTACGTTGTGTATATCAGGCAGATGTGAATGAGAATAAATTTATAACAAAAGGAGTGGCTGAAGATGCTGTGGGAGTGAATCAGGAGGCTATACAATTCTAAATAACTTTCTACTAGCCTCTATTTTTTTTCTTTGTAAATGGGGCTATCTTTGCTTGCAAAGATCGGAAGAATATCATCTCTAAATGCTTCGGCAGCCTTTGATAGGTATCTAGTTGGATGTGATATTAATTTTAACTCTCTAATAATCTCAATATCTTCTACGATTAGCTTCTGAACTGTTCCAGCAGCAAGCTCTCTATCGATAGAAACGACTGGTAGGAATGCGACTCCAAGTCCAGATTGAACAGCATTTTTAATTGCTTCCAGTGAGTTTAGTTCCATTTCGATTCTTAACCGTTGAATCTCAAGACCTGAATTTGCAAGAAGCTTGTCAACCACCTTTCTGGTAGTTGATTGAGAATCAAGACTAATAAATCCAAGTTTGTAAAGATCTTCTTTGGGAAGCTTTTGGTTGTTTGAGAACTTATGTTTTGCTGGAATTACTAGTGCTAATTCATCTGTTGCATAAGGGGTTACGTTTAGTAATTCATTTAGTTCCAGAGGAAGCTCTCCTCCAATTATTCCCAAATCAATTTGTCCATTCGCGACACCCCATCCTGTGCGCCTAGTGCTGTGCACTTGTAATTGAACTGCTACGTCGGGATATTTATTGCGAAAACGCCCAATCATCCTTGGCATTAAATAGGTACCAGTTGTTTGACTGGCACCTATCATCAGGGATCCGCCTTTGAGGTTATGCAAGTCATCTAACGCTCTACAGGCTTCTTGGCATTGACTGAGAATTCTTTCGCAGTAATTCAGAAGAATTTGACCGGCTTCAGTGAGTTCAGCTTTTCTTCCGCCTCTATCAAAAATTGGAATTTCTAGTTGTTTCTCAAGATTTTGAATTTGAAGGCTGACAGCTGGTTGAGTTACATAAAGTTTGTCAGCAGCTTTTTTGAAGCTGCCTTCATTGACAATTGCACGGAGTATCCGCAGTTGATCTAGTGTGAATGGCAAATCTGCCATTGCTTGCTAATCAGGGCAACAACAAAAAAACTTTAAGCGGAGAACTCCTCAACCACATTGTTTTCTAAATATTGCCAATTTAAATGTGGATAATTTCTTGCCAGGTGGAACTCATTACAGCAGCCTAGTCATGCTAGTAATGATCTTATGCTTTGCTGTTATTCATAGTGGTGGAGCTGCTTTACGATCACGAGCTGAGCGGTTTGTGGGGGCAAGGGTATGGCGATTGATTTTTGTATCTGCAAGCCTCCCTTCCGCAGTTATTTTGATTGGTTATTTTCTTGCTCATCGTTATGACGGAGTTCGCCTTTGGAATTTTCAAGGTTATTCAGCTTTGATTTCTTTGATTTGGATCTTGACGGCAATAAGTTTTCTTTTTTTATATCCAGCTACATATAACCTTTTAGAAATACCAGCTTTCAAGAAGCCAGAAGTGAGACTATATGCAACAGGAATAATTCGCATCTGTAGGCATCCCCAGGCTTTTGGGCAAATTTTGTGGTGTTTTTCTCATGCACTTTGGATAGGTAGCAGCTTCATGCTCGTCACTTGTATAGGCCTTATTGGGCATCATGTATTCGCTATTTGGCATGGTGATAAAAGATTAAAAGAGAGATTTGGCAGCTCTTTTGAGAAGTTACAAGAACAAACTTCTATCATTCCTTTCCTTGCAGTTATTGAGGGCCGCCAAAAATTAGTTTTAAGTGAATTCCTTAGGCCGTCCCAATTTGGGATTGCTATCGCAGTCACTTTCTTTTGGTGGTCTCATAGATTTATTGGCTTGGGTAGCAAATTTTTCCTTTCATCTCAACTTGAAAAACTGCTTAGCTGACCTGAGCTGATTACACTTTCCGTGAAGTCTTGTTTGACTGGATGCCCTCGGCCGCTGAAATTGCCTGGTTAATACCAGTTCTCCCATTAGTAGGAGCGATAGCTACTGGATTGGGATTGATTGCTTTCAATAGCACTACCAATCGAATGCGAAAGCCTGTTGCTATTGGGTTGCTCACCTGTCTAGGAGCAGCGACAGTGCTGAGTTATGCAGTCTTAATTGATCAACTTTCCGGGGGTCTGCCTGTTGAGCATCTTTTTGTGTGGGCTAGTGCTGGAAGCTTTTCATTGCCTATGGGCTATGTAGTTGATCCTTTAGGTGCAGTAATGCTTGCTTTGGTCACTACAATCGCCTTGTTAGTGATGATTTATTCACATGGTTATATGGCTCATGACAAGGGATATGTACGCTTTTTTACATATTTAGCTCTTTTTAGTAGCTCAATGCTTGGGTTAATTATTAGCCCAAATTTGTTAGAAATATATGTTTTTTGGGAACTCGTCGGTATGTGTTCCTATTTACTAGTTGGATTTTGGTATGACAGAGAAGGAGCTGCTCATGCAGCTCAGAAAGCTTTTGTTGTAAATCGAGTTGGTGATTTTGGCCTGTTATTAGGCATTCTTGGTTTGTTTTGGGCAACAGGTAGTTTTGATTTCCATGGAATAGCTGATGGTCTTTTAGTAGCAATTCAAGGAGGGACTGTTCCTGCATGGGCTGCAATAACACTATGTCTTTTGGTTTTCATGGGGCCAATGGCAAAATCAGCTCAATTCCCATTGCATGTCTGGCTTCCAGATGCAATGGAAGGTCCAACTCCAATTTCCGCTTTGATTCATGCAGCCACTATGGTTGCAGCCGGAATTTTTCTTGTTGCGAGATTAGAACCGCTTTATAGCCAGTTCCCTTTTGTGGGACTAGTGATTGCAGTCGTTGGAACAATTACCTGCTTTTTGGGTGCATCCATTGCTTTGACTCAGATGGATTTAAAGAAGGGACTGGCATATAGCACGGTCTCTCAGTTGGGTTACATGATGCTTGCTATGGGATGTGGTGCCCCTGTTGCGGGTATGTTCCATTTGGTTACGCATGCTTTCTTTAAAGCCATGCTTTTCCTTGGTTCAGGCTCAGTGATTCATGCAATGGAGGAAGTTGTAGGGCATGAGCCAATACTTGCGCAAGATATGAGGTTGATGGGGGGACTTCGAAAGAAAATGCCAATTACATCAAGAACTTTTTTTATTGGATGCATTGCTATTAGTGGAATTCCTCCACTTGCAGGGTTTTGGAGTAAAGATGAAATTCTCGGTCAAGCTTTTTCTACATTTCCAATACTTTGGGCCTTTGGATTCTTAACTGCTGGAATGACTGCTTTCTATATGTTCAGACTATACTTCTTGACATTTGAGGGAACATTTAGAGGTAATGATAAAGATCTACAGGCCTCTTTGCTTAGGGCTTCTGGAAAATCATTAGAAGAAGGAGAAGAAGAATTGATTGGCCATCCATCAGGTAGCGTTCATGAGTCTTCTTGGCCTATGACATTACCTCTAGTTGTTTTGGCTGTTCCTTCTGTTTTCATTGGCTTGTTAGGTACCCCTTGGAATAGCAAGTTTGGGTTTTTGTTAGACCCAGCTGAAGCAGCTGCAATGGCTACAAGCTTTGACTGGGGGGAGTTTTTATTGTTAGCTGGAGCATCGGTCTTGATTTCAAGTGCAGGAATTGTTTTGGCTACCTTTGCTTACTACCTTCAGCGACTTGACCTGGGTAAACAAATAGCAAGCCGTTTTCCATTGCTAAATACATTTCTTGTTAAGAAATGGTATTTAGATGACATTAATGAAAAGATTTTTGTTCAAGGCAGTCGCAGACTTGCCCGCGAAGTTTTAGAAGTAGATGCAAAGGTTGTAGATGGTGTAGTTAATCTCACGGGTATTCTTACTTTAGGAAGTGGTGAAGGGTTGAAATATTTTGAGACTGGTCGAGCTCAGTTTTATGCATTGGTTGTTTTTGGAGGAGTTATAGCTTTAGTTGCTTTATTTGGAGTGCTTGGACAATGACTTGGGGCACCCTGTGTTGGAATTTCTGTGTGTCAACGCCTATCGAGGGGCTGCCATATTGCTCAGGATTTCTACACTCCATCAAGTCACTAGATAGATTTTGTGATTGAGATTGGCTTGCTGCCCACATTTGGCTCTGTTGGAACCCTTGGAGTAGATGCGCTAGGGAATGATTTCCCTTGGCTGAGCCTTTCCATTTTCTTTCCAATCATTGGAGCTTTGATAGTCCCCTTCGTTCCAGATGAAGGAGAAGGGAAACAGGTGAGATGGTTTGCTTTGGTAATAGCACTAGCAACATTTTTGATAACTGTTGCTGCATATCTAAAAGGCTATGAACCTTCACAGGAAGGACTTCAGTTGGCTGAAAGGGTTGATTGGCTACCTGACTTAGGTCTGGTTTGGGCAGTTGGTGCTGATGGCCTCTCAATGCCATTGATTTTGCTAACAAGTTTTATTACTGCATTGGCTGTACTTGCTGCGTGGCCAGTTTCTTTCAAGCCTAAGTTATTTTTCTTTTTAATTCTTGCAATGGATGGGGGGCAGATTGCTGTCTTTGCAGTCCAAGATATGTTGCTTTTTTTCCTTGCTTGGGAGCTAGAACTTTTACCAGTTTATTTATTACTAGCTATTTGGGGAGGTAAAAAGCGACAATATGCTGCGACAAAATTCATAATTTATACAGCTGGAAGTTCACTGTTTATTTTGCTTGCTGCATTAGCCATGGGCTTTTTCGGAGGTGGGCAGCCAAACTTTGAATTTATTAACCTTGCAGAGAAATCGTTTGGTACTGGGTTTCAAATCCTTTGTTATGCAGGCTTGCTAATTGCCTTTGGTGTAAAGCTTCCAATTGTTCCTTTGCACACTTGGTTGCCCGATGCACATGGAGAAGCTACTGCTCCAGTTCATATGCTTTTAGCTGGCATTTTGTTAAAGATGGGTGGATATGCTTTATTGCGTTTTAATGCACAGTTACTGCCAGAAGCTCATACTTACTTCGCGCCATTGTTAATAGTCCTTGGAGTGGTAAATATTATTTACGCAGCTTTGACTTCATTTGCTCAGCGAAACTTAAAGAGAAAGATTGCTTATAGCTCTATTAGTCATATGGGCTTTGTTTTGATTGGAATTGGAAGTTTCAGTGTTCTTGGTACTAGCGGAGCAATGTTGCAAATGATTAGTCATGGCTTGATAGGAGCTAGCCTTTTCTTCTTGGTAGGAGCTACTTATGACAGAACCCATACTCTTCAGCTAGATGAGATGGGAGGTGTTGGGCAAAATATGAGAATAATGTTTGCACTTTGGACAGTTTGCTCGCTTGCATCACTTGCATTGCCAGGGATGAGTGGATTTATTTCTGAATTAATGGTTTTCGCAGGTTTTGTCACTGATGAGGCTTACACATTGCCATTTAGAGTTGTTATGGCTTCATTAGCTGCCGTAGGAGTTATCTTGACGCCTATTTATTTGTTATCAATGTTAAGGGAAATTTTCTTTGGTAAGGAAAATGTACAATTGACTTCTCAAAATAAACTAGTAGATGCTGAGCCGAGAGAGATTTACATCATTGGATGTTTGTTGGTTCCAATAATTGGAATTGGCTTGTATCCAAGATTAATGACAGATACTTATAGTGCTTCTATAGAGGCCTTGGTTAAGCGAGATTTAGTTGCAATGAAGAGCGTTGGTAGGCCAGTTCCATCTATTATGAAAAAAGGATTATTAACGCCAGCTTTATTTTCTGCTCCAGAATTTTAAAAACCATTTGAATCATTTCTGATTTAAATGGTTTTGTACTCTAATAGTTAAGAAAGGTGATCTTTTGTAAGAAGATATTTGTGTTAAAGGTGGCGCTTATCTTCTCCTCTAGATAACTTGTTGAGAGAATTATATTTATCTTGCAAGACACTGGGCACACAACAGGAGCAGATGCTGGTGCTCGATTAGCAATTCGATTGCTCCAAGATGCAGCTCAGAGGGGCGAGTTGGATCCTTGGGATGTTGATGTGATTCCTGTCATAGATGGCTTTTTGGATCAACTTAGACAACGAATCGAAATTCCTAGACGCATTTCTAAGCAAGTAGGAGGCCATGGAGGATCCTATGAGAGAGATTTGGCTGAGAGTAGCGAGGCTTTTCTTGCAGCATCTGTCTTGGTAGACCTAAAAGCAGAAGCATTGGAAGTTGAGACTTTCCCTGTAGATAGTCCAATAGAAGAAGATTTTGATATGGAGTTTGCTGAGCAGGGTTGGTTGGATTCGAGTTTCGTGCTCCCATCAAGGCCAGAAAGGCATCTGTGGCGTCGTCCAGTGGCTCCTCCTCCTCTTCGTAGGCCAGTTTCACTTGGCGAGCTGATCGAACAGCTTGAGTCCATTGCAGCGCAATTGGAATCTGATGAATTCCAACACCGCAGAAGGAATAGGCAGAAACGATTTAGCCAGAAAGAAGCTATTGCCCAGGTTTCAGCATTGGCTCATAGGGAAAAATTGCCTGAGACTACAGCTGCGTTAGGGGTCTTTTTAAATTCTTGGGAGCAGGCGCTTCATTGGATTGATTTTGATTTGTTAGTGAAGCATTGGGCAAATATTGCTAATCCTGAATTGGATACTGATCGAGTAGGAGTCTTTTGGGCTTTGCTGTTTTTATCCTCTCAGGGAAAAATTGAGCTTGAGCAAATTGGATCTCTTTATAGTCCCCTGCGAATTAAGCGCATACTTCAACCAGGGACAATTGCGCAAATTCCATTAAAAACAATCAACGTGACAGCTTCTGCGCCGGCTGCAGCTTGAGAGCAGATCTTCAGAGGCGTCTATGTTGTTTGATTAGCTGAGGCCTACAACGCCTATGAAGGCGATGATCCTGGCGGCCGGTAAAGGAACTCGTGTCCAGCCGATCACCCATGTGATCCCAAAACCGATGATCCCTATTCTCCAGAAGCCTGTGATGGAGTTTCTTTTGGAGCTGCTAAAGGAGCATGGGTTTAAGGAGGTAATGGTTAATGTTTCGCATCTTGCGGAGGAGATTGAGAATTATTTCCGAGATGGACAGCGCTTTGGAGTAGAGATTGCTTATAGCTTTGAAGGGCGCATTGAAGATGGTGAACTGATTGGAGATGCATTGGGATCGGCTGGAGGTTTAAAAAAGATTCAGGATTTCCAGAATTTCTTTGACGATACTTTTGTCGTGCTTTGTGGAGATGCATTAATTGATCTAGATCTTTCGGAGGCAGTTAAAAGGCATAAAGCAAAAGGAGCTTTGGCTAGCTTGATTACCAAACGAGTCCCTAAGGATCAAGTTAGTAGTTATGGAGTTGTAGTTACTGATGAAGATGATCGAGTCAAGGCTTTCCAAGAAAAACCTTCGATAGAAGAAGCTCTTAGTGATTGTATTAATACTGGTATTTATCTTTTCGAACCTGAGATTTTTGAACATATTCCTTCCGGACAGCCATGTGATATAGGCTCAGATTTATTTCCTAAACTTGTTGAAATTGGGGCGCCTTTTTATGCACTTCCAATGGATTTTGAATGGGTTGATATTGGAAAAGTTCCTGATTACTGGAAAGCAATTCGCAGCGTTTTGCAGGGTGAGGTGAGGCAAGTTGAGATCCCAGGGAAGCAGGTTAGGCCAGGTATTTTTACAGGTTTAAATGTTGCTGCGAATTGGGACAAGGTTAATGTTAAAGGACCTATTTATGTTGGCGGAATGACGCGCATTGAAGATGGTGCAACCATAATTGGACCATCAATGATTGGCCCAAGCTGTTGTATTTGTGAAGGTGCAACTATTGATAACTCTATTATTTTCGATTATTCACGCATAGGTCCAGGGGTTCAGCTTGTTGAGAAGTTAGTTTTTGGAAGATATTGTGTTGGAAAAAATGGTAATCATCTTGATTTGCAAGAGGCAGCTCTTGATTGGTTGATTACTGATGCACGACGTCAGGATTTATTAGAGCCTTCTCCACAGCAAAAGGCTATGGCTGAATTGCTTGGAACAGATCTTACGGCTGCTGCAAGTTAACTCCAGCTAAATCAAGAATCTCAGGTATTTTCTCTTCTGCCTTAATTGCCATGATGTGAATTCCTTGGCTAATGGTCAGGAATGTTTTTACTTGTTCTGCAGCAATAGCCACTCCTTCAGCTCCTGGGTCCTTGGCTTCTTGAAGGCGGGTAATAATTGCTTCAGGAATACAAGCTCCAGGGACCATTTTATTAATAAAATTTGCATTCTTTGCAGATTTCAAGAGGAACACTCCGGTTAATACTGGAAATTCCAATGGCCCAGATACTTCATTGCAGAACTTTTCGAGTATTTGTGGCTGCATAACCATTTGAGTTTGAAGGAATTTTGCACCTGCTTCTTTTTTTCTTTCTAAACGCCGTCTGAGATTATCTAGGCTTTTGCAATTGGGATCGGCAGCGGCTCCTGAGAAGAAGTTCGTTGGTCCATCTGGCAGTTCTACTGACAAAGGGTCTTCGCCTCTATTAAGAGCACTGACCTGTTGGAGAAGTTGGACAGACTCATAGTCATTGACTGGCCGAGCATTTGGCTGATCTCCTGCTCTGACAGGGTCACCAGTTAAACAAAGGACATTCTTTATTCCAAGAGCATTTGCGCCTAACAGATCCGCTTGAAGCGCGATTCTGTTGCGATCTCTGCATGCCATTTGTAGAACTGGCTCGCAGCCTGTATCTAGTAATAGTTTGCAAACTGCAACGCTACTCATGCGCATAACAGCTCTACTGCCATCAGTAACGTTGATGGCATGCACTAGGCCTTTAAGGCGTCTAGCCATGGCAATTGCATGGGAAGGATTAGCTCCGCGAGGGGGCATTATCTCCGCTGTGATTGTTACTCTTCCTGATGAGAGAGAGCTCTCTAGGCGTGACCTCAAATCCAGTTAGTCGTATGCTTCTTACTATGGGATATCAATGGGCCTTAAGTCTGCTTAATATGTTGCTGAAAGGTTATGAATAATTTCATGGCCACTGGTGAATTCTCAGATTCAGCTCATATGTCCCTTTCCTCAAGGGAAATGGAGATTATTGACTTGGTTGCTGATGGCTTAACTAATCAGGAGATTGCTGAACGGTTAACCATTAGTAAAAGAACCGTTGATAACCATGTGAGCAATATGTTTACTAAAACTGGCTCGAAAAACCGTGTAGCCCTACTTAACTGGGCTATGGATCATGGGAAAATTTGTCGAGACGGGTTTAATTGTTGCTCATTGCCTGATTCTGATCAGGTCGACTCTTCTGACCTTTGACCTTTACAAGGTTTGGGTCAGGCAAATCTAATAATGAGCATTCGAGTGAAGAGAGATTAAATAGCTCTGCGTAGTCCAGACAGGCTTCTCTGTCTTTGCAGACGTATCGCAGCAGACCATCTGTGTCATATAAGCCGTACAAAACTTCCCTCCCAGCCTTTTGGCTAAATGGGCGCTGAAGCTATCAACGCAAATATAAACACAATCTAAAGGAAAGCCTTCTCGTTCGTCTATTCAATGAGTCATGTACTGCAGTTTTTTTGATTTATCCCAAGTATTGATTGGATTTTTTGCTAAAGAAGCATTACTCCATTCAAATTTTCCAGTTATCTCTTGACCACACCATGTTGGCTTGTGAAGTTGTGTCTTTTCTGAAGCTAGTTCGACTTCTGCAAGGACTAAGGGAGAATTTTGCTTTTTAAAACAATCAATAATCCAGTCTCCTTCCTTCAGGTTCAATGTGAAGCGAGTTTTGGTGATCTTGTTAGGTAGTTTTTCCCATAGTAAGAGTCCGTCTTCTAGAGGAATTGGATATTCAAATTCGTAATTAGCAACCCCCTCAGCTTTTGCTTTAAGAGTTAAGCAGGCATTTTGATTGTCAGTAATTCTTACCCTTACAGTCCATCCATCCTTGCTGCTAGTTAGGTAGGCCTGTTGGATCTCATGTTCTTTGCTTACACTTTGTCTCCAGTCTTCCCCTTTCACTAAGAATCTTCTTTCGATTTCAAGAGACATTTGCTTACGAGTTGTTTTGACTAAAGCTGCCAGCCCAATGAAGTTTCTGAGTAATTGTTTGATAGTAAGACGGGCTTTTTTTTAAAATAATCATTAATGCATGGTGCTTTGCTCTTTTGACAACACAGCTTTCACCTGGATCAAGGATGCTTTCGCTAGCTCCATCTTTCCAAAGTTTTACTCTGCGAGTCTTATCTCCAAGAGGCTTGATCTGAAGTAATGATTCAGGTGGAACAACTATGGGTCTACTGGATAAACTCATGGGGCTTATTGGATTGACAACTATTGCTTCAATCTGTGGATGTAATATTGGACCCCCAGTAGCCATTGAGTAGGCAGTTGAACCTGTAGGAGTGGCGAGTATGAGACCATCTCCTCTATATTCATCAACTTTTTCTCCGTCAACTTCTAATTCAAGAATGCATGTCGGTGAAACTTCATCTCTATAAGCACGAAAGTAAAAATCATTCAATGCCAAACAGGTTAAATTTTGATCACTATTAGTAGGTTTATAGTTTTTTGCTTCAAGCATCATGCGCTTTTCTAATTTAAATTCACCTGACTGAATTTCCTCCCAGGTCTCTTTCTTTCTAAGCAGAATTCGTTCATTTGTAAGAAAACCAAGATGCCCACCAACATTGAAACAAAGTAATGGAATCTTGTGGATAGCTAGAGAACGTGCAGCGCCAAGAACTGTACCATCACCACCTAAAACTATTGCTAGATTTGGTAACTGATTATGCTTCGAAAATAGATAGTTTGTTGGATTGTCATTTGCTCCAATAGGTGCATTGAGTACATTAATACCTAGAGAATTTAATTGCTCAGAACAGAAACATGCTTCTTCTTTTGCAATTTGATTATTTGCTTTGAAGATTATCCATACAAGATTTAGCAGCATTCTTTTCCCTTTCTACCAGCGGAGCAAATTAAAACTTTCCATGTCTACAGTTACTCTATTTCTATATAATGAAAGTAAGATTGCAAGTCCCACAGCGGCTTCTGCAGCTGCAACAGTTATTACAAATACAGTAAACACTTGACCGCGTATTAACTCGCCATCTAGATATGAAGAAAAGGACATTAAATTGAGATTGACAGCATTGAGCATTAGCTCGATGCTCATTAAGACTCTAACGGCATTACGACTATTTATGAGACCCCATACACCAATGCAAAATAATAATGATGCAAGAATTAAATATGCTGGGAGTGAGACGGCTTCTGAGGATTCAATTAGCATGGATTTAACAAAGATTACTGGAGGATTTGGGTTCTTATTTTAAGAAGTTTTGTCTATAATTAGAGGCGCATTTGATTTCTCAATGAGTTCTTGACCGGCGTTATTTCCTGTTTCTATGTCTGTTGAAAATACGTCTCTTCTTGCTAAGACTATCGCCCCAATCATTGCCATTAAGAGTAAAACAGATGCAAGTTCAAAAGGTAGTAGATAATCTGTAAAAAGATGTTCTCCAATTCTTTCAGTTGCTTGTTCGCCGATAGATACTGGACCAGGCAATGGCCATGGAGTGGTGATATCCACTCTAATAAGTAATATAAGCAAGCCTAAACAGATACTTCCAGAAAGAATTTTTCTAATTTGTAAGCCTTTGATGGGTTTTAGAGTTTCTTTTTTATTGACAAGCATTATGGCAAATAAGATTAATACATTAACAGCGCCGACGTATACAAGTACCTGAGCAGCTGCAACAAAGCTTGCATTTAAGAGCAGATATAACCCTGCAACGGCCATAAATACCCCACCTAAAAGGAATGCGGAGTAGACAATGTTTTTCAATAAAACTACTCCCAGGCTGCCAAGAATCACTATGGATCCAAGGATTAGAAAGCAAATAATTTCAGTACTGGCTGCAATATTCATGAAATTATTCTCTTGACTGGATGTTTTCGTTGCTATCAGAAGGTTCTGTGTTTTTCATCCAGTCAAGTATTTCAGAAGGTAATTTTCCAGCTCTTGGGTCTAAAGGAGAAACTTCATGAGGGTCCATGATTTTTTTAGGAAGGTAGCCAAGTTCTTTCAATGGGGTCACACTTGGATCAGTCGTAACATTTGAGGGAAGTCTTCCGAGAGCAACGTTATCAAAGTTCAGGCTATGTCTGTCAAAGGTTGCCAATTCATATTCCTCAGTCATAGAAAGACAATTAGTCGGACAGTATTCAACACAATTCCCGCAAAATATGCATACTCCAAAATCAATGGAATAATTTCTTAATTCTTTTTTCTTGGTTTGTTTGTTCATTACCCAATCAACCACTGGAAGGTTGATTGGACAAACCCTGACACACACTTCACAAGCTATGCATTTGTCAAACTCGTAATGAATTCTCCCTCTATATCTTTCAGAGGGAATAAGCTTTTCGTATGGATATTGAACAGTTATAGGTCTTCGACCCATGTGGTCAAAAGTAACTGCTATGCCTTGAGTTAGGTATTTTGCTGCATCGAATGCCTCTTTGGTGTACTGACTTATTTTTTCTAAGAATCCCAACATTCGAGTATGTCCTGACAGGGAGGAGACCTGAACTTGTTAAATTTTACAGGTTTTATGCACTCTTTAAGTAGAACTAATCATTAATGTCTTGTTTTATTGATTAACCTCCGAAAGCTATTGGGAAAGCAAGCTTGAGGGCTGCTGTTACAAGTAGATTTACTAATGATATTGGCAATAGGAATTTCCACCCTAGGTCTAATAATTGGTCAATACGAACTCGTGGGGTTGTCCACCGGAGTAAAATTGCTAGAAAAACAAGAAGATATGCTTTTAATACAGTCATTACTATTCCAATTGATCCAGCAAAAAGTTGAAATATAGGGCTATTAAAAGATTCCCCAAGCCAGGTAGATAACCATTCAATTGGTATGGGGAATCCCCATCCTCCTAAGTATAGAATGGAGACTAATAGTGCTGATAAGACTAAATTTATATAGCTTCCAAGATAAAATAAGGCAAATTTCATCCCTGCATATTCTGTTTGATAACCTGCAACTAACTCTTCTTCTGCCTCAGGTAAGTCAAACGGAAGTCTTTCACATTCTGCTAAAGCACATATCCAAAAGATCACAAAACCAACTGGTTGTCTCCATATATTCCAACTTAGAAAACCTGCGCCATTTTGCTGATTTACAATATCTATTGTACTCAGAGAATTACTCATCATAACGACAGCAAGAACAGCCAAAGCTAAAGGTATTTCATAACTGATTGATTGTGCAGCTGCTCTTAATCCCCCTAATAATGAATATTTATTGTTAGAAGCATATCCACTCATTAAAAGGCCAATAGGTTGAATACTACTCAGAGCTATCCATAAGAAAATTCCTATCCCAACATTACTGATTAGAAGGTTTTGACCAAAGGGAACTATTAACCAGGAAAGTATTACCGGAATAAGAACAAGAATTGGTCCAAGAGTAAATAGAAATCCATCAGCACGTTTTGGTATTACATCTTCTTTGACTAAGAGCTTTAGTCCATCAGCCATAGGTTGAAGTATGCCCAATGCACCTGCATATTCCGGACCTATCCTTTGTTGAGCAGCGGCAGATATTTTTCTTTCAAGCCAAACTGTTACAAGAACACCAATTAATGCTGCTGTTAAAACAAGTAGCATAGGCAGTGGCAACCAAAGGATATGAGCTACTTCATGAGAAAAGCCAAAGCTTTCTAAGGCTTGCTCAAAGTTCATTTGCAGATCTAAGCCAGGACTAATCACAAAATCAGATAGTTTTGTTTAAGGGTAGTAATTAAAGTCAGATTTGCGGGTTTTGCAAATTAGTTGTATTGCGTTGCTCTGGTGGGAGCCATTTGCGATTTTGTTCTCCTTTGTAGATTTGCGAGGGTCTGAAAATCCTATTAGTGCCAAGTTGTTCTCTCCAATGGGCCAACCAACCAGATACTCGAGAGATAGCAAAAATTGGTGTAAATAGATCTCTTGGGATGCCTAATTTTCTGTAAACAAGACCAGAATAGAAATCAACATTAGGGTAAATACCTTTGGAGCCTAGTCTTGGTTCAGCTTCTTTCTCAAGAGCTTTGGCTACCTCATACATTTCATCAGAGCCGAATCGAGCAAATAATTCTTCAGCAAGTTCTTGCAGGATTGATGCCCTTGGATCTTTGACACGATATTCTCTGTGCCCAAAGCCCATGATTTTTTGTTTTTTTGCAATAGCTTGATCTAGATATGATCCTGCATTCTCAGGACTTCCAATGGTTTCAAGCATGGTAAGTACATCTTCATTTGCACCACCGTGAAGCGGGCCAGCGAGAGTGCCCACTGCGGAAGCAACAACTGCATATGGGTCAGTAAGAGTGCTTGCCGTTACTCGAGCACTAAAGGTGCTTGCATTGAGGCTATGTTCTGCATGAAGGATCAAACATTTGTCAAAAATTCTTGCTGCTAGAGGATCTTGTTCGCGCTCAGTAAGCATGTAAAGAAAATTAGCCGAATAAGCAAGATCATCTCTTGGTTGTATTGGATCTTGACCTTTACGAATTAATTGAAAAGCCGCAACCATGGTTGGAATTTTTGCAATCAGTCTGACAACTGCGTCGTAAACATATTGTGGATTATCAATGGCTCTTCGGGAATAGAAAAGTCCTAATGAGGCTGCACTGGATTGAAGAGCATCCATTGGATGTCCTGAGGCAGGGAAGCATTTCATCATGTCTCGTACACGAAAACTGACCCGCCTATGCATTTGAATTTCTTTTTCAAAGTCGCGAAGTTGTTGCGGATTAGGTAAATTTCCCCATATCAGTAAGTAAGACGTTTCCAGAAAGCTGCTTTGAGCAGTTAGTTCTGCTATTGAATATCCACGATAAGAAAGCTTGCCTTGCAGGCCATCAATATCACAGATGGCTGAGCGGGTAACTGGTACCCCTTCAAGTCCGGGTCTTAAAGGGACTTCATCGCTAGTTTGCGAAGTATGTAAGGGTTGGTTTTCTTTCACTTCCTCGAAACGACTTAGTCATTCAAATGAATCCTAAAACTATTTCAGCTAAGGAACTTAATCTTTGGCTTAATCAAGATGCTTCTAAGCCTTTGCTGATCGATGTGCGCGAGCCTGAGGAATTAAGTGTTGCTCCTTTTCCTTCATCAGTTCTGCACTTGGCATTGTCACAAAGATCTGTTTGGTTAGAAAATTTATCTACAAAGCTTTCCACGAATAGACCAATTGTTGTCATATGTCATAGAGGTGTCAGAAGTTGGCATTTCGGAGCTTGGTTGTTGCAAGAGTCTTTACTTGATGAAGTCTGGAATCTTGATGGTGGTATCGATGCATGGAGTGTTCAGGTTGATTCAACAGTGCCGCGCTATTGAAACTCTTGGAAATTTTTTTCATAGACAATTTTCTTGGCTTTATTCTTTTACTATTTAGGTAATCGATTAAAGCAGTGAAGCTTCTGCCTAAACGCCAACAGAAGGTTCTTAGGGCCACTGTGTGTCATTACGTTGACACCATGGAGCCTGTAGGCAGTAAAACACTCGTCCAACGTTTTGGTTTGCAAGCGAGCTCATCAACTGTTCGTTCAGTAATGGGAGCCTTAGAACAACAAGGATTTCTATTGCAGCCTCATCCATCTGCAGGAAGAATACCTAGCCCTATGGGATATCGACATTTTGTTGATTGCTTGATGCCTCCTCCTGGATCTTCTGTTGAACTCCTTCGAAGAGAGCTTGCTGCTATGAGTCTCCAGTGGGCAGCTTTAGATGATTTGTTATGGCAACTTGCGAGACGATTGACTGATTTCACAGGGCTGATGAGTCTGATCACTAAGCCGGTTAGCAAAAAGTTAATGCTTAAAGACGTTCGTTTGGTACAAGGCGGAGATCGATTGTTGGTGATGCTTGTAGATAATTTAAATGAGGCAACAAATGTGAATCTACGTTTACCTTGTGAAGTTACTAAGGAGTTAGGACCTATTGAAACTTGGGTGAGTGATCAACTCTCTAAATCTAAGAATGGCGGATTAGATTGGTCGTCTTTGCCACCTCAATTACATCTAAGTGGTTCTGTTCTGCGCGAAGCAATCAAAAGTCATAACAAGCTAAGAGAAAAAGCCGAGGTGGGAGCTGTATTTTATGGAATGTCCAGGTTATTGGCTCAACCAGAATTTAGTGATAGTAAACGTTTTCAACCTCTTCTTGAGTTAATGGATAGCAGTCCCGAGTCGGTGATCCCGAATCATGACAGCAAGTTAGGAGTTGTTTGGATTGGAGATGAACATCCAAATCGCGCACTTGTTGATTGTTCGGTAGTCCAAGCCTCTTATAAAACCTCAAGCGAGGGTATAGGGCAAGTAGCATTAGTTGGGCCCATGCGAATGGCTTATTCAACTGCCATTGGCTCCGTCAAGCTTGTTGCTAATCATTTAGGCCGAATCTTATCGTGAATTAGATATTGACTTTTATTTTTTCAGCTACTGTGTTGACATCTTTATCTCCACGCCCAGAGCAATTAATCACTATTTCTTGATTATTGGGTAGTAAAGGGCAAAGGTTTTCCAACCAAGCAAAAGCATGTGCAGTCTCTAGTGCTGGGATGATTCCCTCCAACTCGCTAACTAATTGGAGCGCTTTTAATGCCTCGTTGTCAGAAACGGCTACATATTCTGCACGTTTTATTTCACATAAATAGCTATGTTCAGGTCCCACGCCTGGATAATCTAAGCCTGCACTGATTGAATGAGCTTCTTGAACTTGACCATTCTCATCTTGGAGCAGGAAACTCATTGCACCATGTAATACGCCTACTCGGCCTTCGGTGATAGTTGCAGCATGTCGACCTGTTTGGATTCCGCTCCCAGCTGCTTCAACGCCAATCATGCGGACAGAAGAGTCTTCTACAAATGGGTGGAATAAACCCATAGCATTAGAACCACCTCCTACGCATGCCAGTAGTACATCTGGTAAACGCCCAAAGGCTTCTTTGCATTGTGCTTTTGTTTCTATGCCAATTACTGCATGGAAGTCTCTAACAAGCTTTGGGTAAGGGTGGGGGCCAGCGACAGATCCAAGAATGTAATGTGTACTCTCGACATTTGTTACCCAATCACGAATAGCTTCACTTGTAGCGTCTTTGAGCGTGGCTGTCCCTGTTGTTACTGGTTGAACCTTTGCACCTAGGAGTCTCATCCTAAAGACGTTCAATGCTTGTCGCCGCATATCCTCTTCTCCCATATAGATAACGCAATTCAAACCAAATCGAGCACATACTGTTGCTGTCGCTACGCCATGTTGACCTGCTCCTGTTTCAGCAATAATTCTCTTTTTTCCCATTCGCATGGCTAAGAGCGCTTGTCCAAGAGCGTTATTGATTTTGTGAGCTCCTGTGTGATTTAAATCTTCTCGTTTCAACCAGATTCTTGGTCCTGTTTCACCACTCCTATAGTGATTTGTCAGCCGTGTGGCTTCATATAGTGGTGTTGCACGGCCTACATAGGTTTTAAGTAATCCATTGAGTTCATCTAGAAAATTCTGATCTTGCCAAGCTTTAGCTGCTGCATCTTCTAGCTCAGCTAGTGCAGGCATGAGTGTCTCTGGGACGTATTGCCCTCCATATTTTCCAAAACGACCATTCGCAGAAGGTCGTGAATTTATTGAAAGGACCATATTTTTGGATTTAGATGGGAAGTTGCTTGTCAACTTAGAAGCAAAGAAGATATAACCAGACTAAGAATTAGAACGATGAGTAAGCGAAATTGGCGTGAATTTGATAATCCTGTGTCAAAAAACACTATGGATTCTTCAGGTTCTCCTCGAGCAAGGGAGGATCTACCCGTTCGAGTTAAACGAATTAAGGCTGGGAAAAAAGGTAAAACAATCACCTTGATTCAAGGTTTGAACCTTGATAGGAGTGAAGCTCGATCACTGTTGAAGAGAATGAAGTCCCAATGTGGAACTGGTGGGACCATAAAGGAAGATGAAATAGAACTGCAAGGTGATCAAGTCCTTGCGGTGATGCGATTTCTTGAAACTCAAGGTTATAGACCAAAGCGAGCAGGAGGGTGAATCTCAGAGCAATGATTTGTCAAGATGGAGAATAATGGTCCTTTGATAAAGCTCTGATCATGACAAAAGAGGGGAACCTTAAGGCTACAAATATTGTCTGGCATCAATCATCTGTAAATCGTCAAGCAAGATCGGCCTCAAGAGGTCATAAAAGTGTCATTCTTTGGTTCACAGGGCTTTCAGGTTCTGGGAAAAGTACTTTGGCCAATTCAGTAGATAAAGCTTTATATGAAAGAGGAGTAGCTAGTTATGTTCTAGATGGTGACAATGTGAGACATGGTCTTTGCAATGATCTTGGCTTTTCTGCTTCTGACCGTGAAGAAAATATTCGCCGTATAGGTGAAGTTGCTAAATTATTTCTTGATTCCGGTGTGATTGTTCTCACAGCTTTTGTGTCTCCTTTTCTTAGTGATCGTGAGAAAGCACGCTCTTTAGTTGATGAAGGAGATTTTGTTGAGATTTATTGTTCCGCAGATTTGAGTGTATGTGAGGAACGCGATACAAAAGGTTTATATAAAAAGGCAAGAAAGGGAGACATAAAAGACTTTACAGGTATCTCTAGTCCTTATGAAGAACCAAAATCTCCTGAATTAACAATTGATACTGGTAATTTAGACTTAAATGATTGTGTTGATTTTGTTATTGCAAAGCTTTATCAGATGAATATTCTAAGCAAGGGTTAGCCTTAATGTTCTATTGGATAGTTCATGATTGACCACCTTTTTGTATGTGTCTTAAGTAATTTTTAGCTCCAAGTTTTATCAGTAGATGGTCTTTCTCTATGACTTGATTTCGTAGTTTTTGTCTGTAATGACTTATTTGGGCCCTCAGTTCTGAGTCACTTGTAGCCAAGATCTGAGCAGCTAATAAACCAGCATTTAGTCCGCCTCCTATGGCGACGGTTGCCACGGGAATGCCTCCAGGCATTTGTAAAATTGAATGCATGGAGTCAATACCCGATAAAGCTTTACTTTGGACAGGAACACCAATCACAGGAAGAGTAGTTAGAGATGCAATCATTCCTGGCAGGTGAGCAGCTCCACCTGCTCCGGCAATAATTACTTTAAGGTTTTTAGATTCAGCTTCTTGCGCGAATTGGATCATTTCAAGAGGTGTTCGATGCGCAGACAACACTCGTACTTCAAAAGTCACTTTGAATTTTTCTAAAACTTCAATAGCAGGCGTTAATGTTTGGAGATCAGAGTCACTCCCCATTACTACAGCCACTAAAGGAGACAAGTCAGCATCTACTGAAGTCACTTGTGTTTGAGTAGAGGTCATTAATTAATCATGACAACATTTCTAATTTCATGCATTTGTTTCCCGCTGTCATCCCATGCGAATAATCACTGATGTGCGTTTACCGCAGAAACATTGCACAACGAGGACACCTGATGTTTTTTCAATAAATCTAGATGATAACAATGTTGTTAGGTCTGTTAATCAAACTGAACCAGGAGAAACTCTTTGTGGGGAGAGTTGGTCAGGCGATTGGCTTAGTCCAATGGGCATTGATTTACAAATCAATGGCGGGATGGGTCTTTGGTTTTCTGAACTTGCATTTGAAGACTTACCTATCCTCTATAAGCTTCTTGATGAACTGTGGAGAGATGGCATAGAGGCAATTTGTCCGACAATTGTTAGTTGTAAAGAATCAGCCTTGCGAAGGTCATTATCTGTTATTGAGAAGGCTAGAGGTAACCATAAGAAAAACCGTTGTCAACTACTGGGATCTCATCTGGAGGGTCCTTTTATTGCATCTGAACGCAGAGGTGCGCATTCCTCTGAATACTTATGTGAACCTAGTATATCTGCTTTAGAACGAAGAATTAGAGGGTATGAGAGTCAAATAGACTTGGTAACTTTGGCACCAGAATTACCTGGTTCTGCAGTGATTATTAGCAAGTTACGTGACTTGGGAATTTTAGTTTCTCTAGGACATAGTAATGCTGATGCAAGAACTGCACGTTGGGCATTTGAGTTGGGTATCACGATGCTTACGCACACTTTTAATGCAATGAATGGTTTGCATCATCGAGAGCTTGGTCCAATAGGAGAAGCAGTTAATCATGGCCGAGTATCAATGGGATTAATTGCTGATGGAGTACACATCAATCCACAAATGGTAGTTTTTTTAACGCAAGTTGCTTCTCATCAATTGTTTCTGGTTAGTGATGCACTTGCTCCTTATGGCTTAAACGAAAGCAGTTGCAAATGGCAAAATAGACAACTGAATGTTGTTGATGGAACCTGCACTCTTGAAGATGGGACCTTGGCAGGTGTAGCTTTTCCTTTATTAGAAGGTTCCAGAAAGCTTGCTAAATGGGGTGTGGACCCAAATCTCGCAATTAGCTGTGCAACTATTTCACCCAGAGAAATTTTGTTTGGACGTAGGAGAATTAAGGATTATTTGATAGGGAAAGATTTGGGTCAATTACTTCGATGGAGATTTAATTCCAGTAATTTTGAGCTGAAATGGCACCGAGCTGATTAAGATCTCGTCCAAGAGATTTTTTTTGTATGCCTCAAGAACAGCTCCATGAGCTCAAGCAGGCTGAGAAGGCTGAAGTGGTGAGCTACTTCAATGGAATGGGCTTTGACCGTTGGAATCGTATATATAGCGATAGTGGTGAAGTCAATAAGGTTCAACGCAATATTCGCCTTGGGCATCAGAAAACGGTAGATGATGTCCTGAGTTGGCTGAATGAATCAGAGGATTTAAGTCGAGTTAGCTTTTGTGATGCTGGGTGTGGTGTTGGGAGCCTTTCATTGCCCTTGGCTGCAATGGGGGCAGCATCTATTGCTGCTAGTGATATTTCTCAGGCAATGGTGGATGAGACAAAAAGACGTGCTATTGAAAAGGGTCTTGATTTGACTAAATTCACTTTCAAGACTTCAGACCTGGAAAATCTACAAGGTTCCTTTCATACAGTGATTTGTTTAGATGTTTTTATTCATTACCCTCAAGAAGCAGCAGAGGAGATGGTCCGACACCTTTGTGATTTATCTGAAAGAAGATTAATTGTTAGTTTTGCTCCATATACGCCAATGCTTGCGCTTTTAAAGCGTATCGGACAATTCTTCCCTGGTCCTAGTAAAACGACACGTGCGTATACACTTCGAGAAGAAGGAATAGTCAATGCTGCTAGGGATTCTGGCTTTGAATTGGTTCGGAGCAAGTTAAATAAAGCCCCATTTTATTTCTCTCAATTAGTAGAACTTAAAAGATTAAATAAAAAATAATAGTTGATTATCTGAGAATTAATTGATTTTTTAAAATTGGATTTCCAATTATTCATGTTACCAGATGATTCTCAAGTGCATATCTAACTAGTTCTGTACGACTAGACGTTCCTGTTTTGATAAATAGCCTGCTAACATATTTTTCTACATTCCTAATCGAAGTTTCAAGTTTTCTAGCTATCTCCTTATTCATAAGACCTTCTGCTACTAATTGCAATACGCTCGATTCCCTAGGTGTGAAATTTGGAATACTTATATCCTTAGTTGGATTATTATCACTTTGAGTTAGCATTGAACGGATTTCAGTTATTTGTTTAGCCATTTGACTAACATCAGTATCTGCAAAACGTGCCGCTTCAGTTAGTAATCTGTTTTGCCGATTTACTACATTTCTTACTCTGGCAACTAATTCATCAGGGTCGAATGGTTTAGGAATGTAGTCGTCTACTCCAGCTTGATAACCTTGAGTTCTGTCAATCGTCATTCCTTTAGCTGTCAAGAAAATTACAGGAGTTCCTCCAAGTCTTTCATCTTCACGTAGTCGCTTTAAAAGAGTGTATCCATCACATCTTGGCATCATTACATCACTGATAATTAAATCTGGGAGCATCTTTTGGGCTTTTGACCATCCTTCTTCTCCGTCTATTGCTGTAGTCACTTCAAAGCCTTCATCTTCTAAATAGGCCTGAACTGCATTGCGTAGGCCTGGCTCATCATCGACCAGTAAGAGGCGCGGGGTTGCAGCTAAGTCGTTATTGGAAGGAAGAGGTTCATTCATGAAACTATATTAGATAGTTTCTGAACAGTTAACAAATATGAATTAGCTTGTTTTTAGAAATAAACAGATCAATTCCTTTTTTCTGCTTATTGTTTCTTGAAAAGCTGGTGATTGTTTCCTTCCTTCAGCTTTCTTAGGCTTGTTTAAATATAAATCCTTTTTATTGCTGAGAAGTCAATTGGTTTCTAATTAGATCTTAGCTTGTTTACAGTTTTCAACTTACAAGATTTATTGATATTCTAAATGCAATAATAACTTCAGGAGACTTTATTCAATGTCTCTTTCTAGTCTTAAGAAAGCTTTTGTAAGTGAGTATCAGATGTTTGAGTGATGAGTACTAGATTCTTAGATTCTTTGCAATTTGAATGCCCATTGGCTTTTGATTATCAAGCCACAACACCTTGCGCGCAAGAGGTATTGACTGCAATGAATCCTTATTGGAATCAGAACTGGGGAAATCCTTCCAGTAGGCAAAGTAGGTTGTCAGTGAGGGCCTCAGCGGCGGTTGGATTGGCTCGTGAGCAATTGTCTATTTCATTGGGAATTAAGCCTGACGAATTGATTTTTACGAGCGGTGCTACTGAAGCTAATAATTTGGCCTTGCTGGGTTATGCGCGAGCTAAAGCTATTGAACTAGGACGGCCAGGCCATTTGATAACCCTTTCTACAGAGCATCATTCTGTTTTAGATCCATTAAGACAGTTGCAAAGAGAAGGTTTTCAGCTTACAGAAATTAGACCTAATTCGGATGGATTAATTTCAGTGAATCAATTAGAAATGGAATTCCAAAATAATACAATTTTAGTGAGTATTATGCTTGCGAATAATGAGATAGGTGTTGTTCAACCTTTGAAGGAAATAGGTTACTTATGCAAGGAAAATCAAGTTGTGTTGCATAGCGATTGTGCACAAGCTTGTGGATTCATGAGCATGAATTTTAGCGAATTACCTATTGACCTTATTAGTTTAAGTTGCCACAAACTATATGGTCCTAAAGGTATTGGAGCTCTTGTTTTACGATCAGATATAGACATCCTTCCATTGCAATGGGGTGGTGGCCAAGAAAAAGGGTTAAGGCCTGGAACTTTGCCAGTCCCTTTGGTTGTTGGTTTTGCTAAGGCAGTTGAAATTGCAGTTGAAAACCTTTCTGATAACCATTCAAAGCTCCTTAAACTTCGTAATAAACTTTGGTTTGATTTGAAAAGTAAAATACCTGATCTAGTTCTTAATGGTTCATTAGATGCGCGTCTTCCTCATAATCTTAACTTTACTGTAGGAGGAGTTCTTGGTAGTCGCTTGCATCGGGAGTTAAAACCATTTATCTCACTTAGCAGTGGGTCGGCATGTAGTAATGGAGAGGCCTCACATGTTCTTATGTCTTTAGGCTTAACCGCAAAAGAAGCTGAGTCATCTATTAGAATGAGTCTTGGTCTGCAGACAACTTTGGAAGATATAAATCATGCAGTTTTTATTATTGAAACTATAGTTAAAGGATTACGTTTTAATTGACTTATTTGATAGATAACACAAGCTCTTATTTATAGAACCATTGATAATATCATCTTATTAAGAGTTGACTATTTTCTTAGTCAGTTATTTTGCGAGCTATTCGTAATTTGGCACTCCGACTTCTTGGATTCTGGCCAATTTCATGGCTGTTAGGCCTCAGAGGCTTACGATTTACTCTTTCAAGAGATTTATTATTTTTAAAGGCTATTTTGACCATTCTGTCTTCAAGAGAATGAAAACTAATTATATTTACTAAGCCATCTTCTTTGAGCCATCCTGGTACGTTATTAAGGAATTTATCTAGAGCATCTAGCTCATTATTAATTGCTAACCGTAAGGCTTGAAAAGTTTTAGTGGCTGGATGAATACGTCCGTAACGCAATTTGCCTGGATAGCAGCCAGCAATTGCATAGGCCAATGCCTTTGTACCAGGATATGGCCCGTGACTCTTTAGATCTTTTTTGATTTTACTAGCAATTCTTCTTGAAAATCTTTCTTCACCAAAGGTATAAATCAAGTTCGCAAGTTCTTGTTCTTCTAAATTTTCAAGTAGATCGGCTGCTGTAGTTTTACTCATTGGGTTCATTCGCATATCGATAGGACCATCAAGACGAAAGCTGAAGCCTCTTTCAGCTTGATCAAATTGAGGGCTGCTAACTCCTAGGTCGGCAAGAACGAATGCGGCTGGTTGAGGTGGATGGAAATCTGCAAAGTTTTTTTCAATAATTTGGACTCGTTCTTTGAATTGGAGTAAGTGTTTTTTTGCTGCAGAATTTGCGTATGGGTCTTGATCAATCCCTATTAATTGAAGATGTGGATGAGCTTCAAGAATGAGTCCAGAATGACCACCGCCTCCAATGGTGGCATCAATTATTAAGCCACCGTCAAGTAATTTGCTTGGTAATTGATCGATTGATTTCAGTACCTCATTTGATAGAACAGGTAGATGGTCAAAGTTTGAAGCGTTTAATGAGCTTGGGGTTTTCATCAAGACTTCCTAAGATCTAAATGGTTTTTCCATTTGGTTTGATGACGCAGCTGGAAACGCGTACGGAACCCATGGTGGTTAACTTTGGGCCCCATCATCCTTCTATGCATGGTGTCCTGCGGTTGGTTGTGACACTTGATGGTGAAGATGTCGTTGATTGTGAGCCTGTAATTGGCTATTTGCATAGGGGTATGGAGAAGATTGCAGAAAATAGAACCAATGTGATGTTTGTGCCTTATGTGAGTCGCATGGATTATGCGGCTGGAATGTTTTATGAGGCAATAGTGGTTAATGCGCCAGAGAAACTGGCAAATATTTCAGTTCCCAGAAGAGCTAGTTATATCCGTGTCCTGATGCTCGAATTAAATCGCATTGCAAATCATCTTTTGTGGCTTGGTCCATTTTTGGCGGATGTGGGAGCTCAGACACCTTTTTTCTATATTTTTCGAGAAAGGGAGATGATTTATGATCTATGGGAGGCTGCTACTGGACAGCGTTTGATTAATAATAATTATTTTCGTATTGGTGGTGTTGCATGTGATTTGCCATGGGGTTGGCTTGAGAAATGTAAGGACTTTTGTGATTGGTTTGGACCTAAGATAAATGAGTATGAAAAACTCATAACTAATAATCCAATTTTCCGCCGTCGTATAGAAGGATTAGGGGCGATTACAAAAGAGGCAGCTATTAATTGGAGTCTTTCAGGACCAATGCTTCGTGCTTCTGGAGTCCCTTGGGACTTACGTAAAGTTGATCATTATGAATGTTATGACGACTTTGATTGGGATATTGCTTGGGAAAAAGAAGGTGATTGTTATGCACGATATAGGGTGCGAATAGAAGAAATGCGCCAGTCATTAAGAATCCTTCGCCAAGCGTGCGAGATGATTCCTGGTGGCCCAACTGAGAACCTTGAGGCAAGAAAAATTGCTGACGGAAAAGGTAGTGAATTTTTGGGGTTTGATTATCAGTATGTGGCTAAAAAAGTTGCACCTACTTTCAAGATTCCAAATGGAGAACTATATACACGTCTGGAGTCTGGCAAGGGTGAAATAGGTGTTTTCCTGCAAGGAAACAATGATGTTACTCCTTGGAGATTTAAAATCCGAGCAGCTGATTTAAATAACCTTCAGATACTTCCACATATTCTTCAAGGGGCCAAGGTTGCAGACATAATGGCAATACTTGGTTCCATTGACGTCATTATGGGTTCAGTTGATCGTTAGTTTCCCTTTTGCTTAATAGAGACCCTAAGGATTGGCTTGTATTGAAACGCACCGTACGTTTTGGTGATACGGATGCAGCAGGTGTTATGCACTTTCACAATCTGTTTCGTTGGTGTCATGAGTCATGGGAGGAGAGTCTTGAAAGTTACGGCTTGGTTGCTTTAGAGGTATTTCCATCTTCTTTGCGGGAAGGCTTGGAAACTAAAATAGCTTTGCCAATAGTTCGTTGTGATGCTGAATTTAGAATGCCTGCTAAGGTTGGTGACCAACTCTTAGTCGAGATTGTTCCTAGAAAAGTTGATTCGAATAGTTTTCAGGTGAAAACAATATTTAAATCGGATAACAACTGCGTTGCTATAGGAAATATTCAACATGTCGCCATTGATGTCCTCACACGTCAAAGATGTTTGCTGCCAGATGCGATTGAATTGTGGTTAGAAGCTTCTTTATTGGATTCAGATATTCAATCTATTTAACAGACTTCGCTCCTTGGCATTTATCTTCTATGAGTTGACAACCAATTTTCCCATTTTCTCCGTTCCCATTTGCCTGATTCATTTTGCTTTAAATCTGGGCATTCATACCATTCAATTGGTTTCTCCGCAGGAAGCCAATCTTTGACTAGGCTGCGTACTATTTGTATTGGATTGATTTTTTTTGTGGTTGTTTGCGACCAAGAAATTAACCCTACGATTCTTTGCCCCCACTCGTGATCTGCAATTGGTATAAATAAAACTTTTTCTAGGGGTAGCTTACGTGACCTTGCATCTCTTAATAATCTTTCTTCCAGGTTTTCTGGATAGACTGTTTCTCCACCTGAGATAATCGCAGTATCTTTTCTTCCTTGTATTAACAGGTTGGGGAGATGATTGTCAAAAATGAACTTGGCTATATCTTCTGTTTTCCACCAACCGTTTGTATCTCGTGGATCTTCTAGATGGTCTTTATGCCACCTGGCCTTGCATAGTCGTTGAGTTTTGATTTTTAAAGTTCCATCTTTGCTAATTTTTAGCTCGACATCATTTAGTGGAACGCCACAATTATTTGCTCCATTGAGGAAATCATCTGGATTTAATGCACTTACCATAGCTGCGGTTTCTGTTGTCCCGTAGCATGGCGCTAGCCGTATCCTTTCTTTCCTTGCTTTTTCGGCCAAGTCATTAGACAAGGCTGCACCTCCTATCCAGATCAAACTAAAGCATTGCAACCACTTAATTCCAATTGTATGAGAAAGTAGGCGTTGTAATTGTGTTGGTACAAGTGAAATAAGCTTTGGCTGAGTATATTTTTCTAATAGATCTTGAGAAAGAGTTTCTAGTTTTTTAGGATCTTTTATTGATGAAGGATGCATCCATAGATGCTTGGCACCCCATAATTGACTACGCCACCATGGCATAAGGCCGCTAACATGATGCAAAGGCAATGCATTCAGAATTAAGCATTGTTGAGGGTTTATTCCAAGCTTCTTTAGCCATTTCCCAGTGGCTATTGCAGATTGATCAAGATGACTACTTGGATGTAGGCATTGGTGTGGCCCATTTGAGCTGCCTCCACTATTGAGAATGAATCCTGGCCCTTGAGGTAGAACACCTTCAGGAATTGATAACGCTCTATCTTGGTGTGGAGCTAAGTATATCCAGCTACCTTTGTTTAGAGCATGAGAAATTACCTGGATATTTTCTTCGACCTTTGAGTGGTCACATATAAGAATGACAATCTTCTCATGCTGCATCCCAAACAACCTTTGGATCATTATCAAACAGTGGACTATTAGGACACCAATTAGGAGCCAAGCCAGGGGCTGTTGGTGTTGGCCCTTTCTCTTGGAGAGCTGCAAGATGATTCAGCCATCTGCGCCCAATCCCTGTTTCAAAAGTAGAACTAATGACTCTATAGCCTATGCCTTCATTTAATTCATTTAATAAAAACCTTGGATCACCTTCAAGTAATGGCCGTCGAATTTGCCAACTTTTCCACGATTTGTATAAAGATGGTTCAAGTACAAGTGATTCATCAAGTGCAATTGGAATTCGTTTCGACAATTCCCAAAGTTGATTAATTTCACTTGCAGGAAGAGGTTGCTCAATCCATTCCAGCTTTGGCTCATTTTCGAGTATTTGTATCCAATCTTCTGATTCAACAAGATTCCATCCACCATTGGCATCGAGTCGTAAGCGACCAGTGGAAGGGAGGAGGTCTAGGATATGCCTAACAAGAGTCTGCTCATACTTTAGGCATTTTATTCCTACTTTTAATTTGAGCGTGAGATTATTCTTTTTCTGTTGATATTGATTCACAGCCTGGTTTACTTCATCGAGAATTGAAGTATTTGTCGATAATAATTGTGCTGAGCTATTAGGTCTAAGCCAGTCCTGATTGCTCCCTTGTCCAATCAATAAGTCGAGCTCTGCCAAAGCTGAACCAATGCCAAAACCTATTGGTTTAGGCCAGTTTGCAAGATTATTGTCTAGAAAATCTCGTGATATAATCTTGTCAATTTCTATTAATTCTTTTTTGCAAACTTTCTCTTCGAAAGAGTTTAGTGGAGCCACTTCTCCCCATCCACTTTGCCCGTATGAATTTTGTAAATGTATTAACCAACCTTTTTTTGTTTTGAGAATACCTTGAGATGTTTGTAGAGGGCGAAGCAGGTCAAATGAGAAGGGTTTGATATCTAGTTTAAGATTCATAATTATCCAATCTTTTTATTCAGTTGATTTGGAGAATTGGTGTTATTGCAAGGCCCAGGCTTACGCCAAGTCCATTCAACATTTGAAATCTTAAAGCTAGAAATTTACTTTCACGAATCAAGTCAGGATGATTGTGATGGGCTTTTAGTAAACGAATTAGTTTTAGACCCGCTGGCAGGCACATCGAGCTGAATAAAACAGTAATCGGGAAGTGTCCAGACAGGATTGGTCCCCATTCCAATGCAAGTGTGATCACTATCAACCATGGAACCAGTGCAGATGCTTTACGCGTGCCAAGACGCACTAAAGGTGAACGTTTGCCATGGGCAGCATCTTCAGCTACTTGGTGAAAATGTGAGCAGAAAAGTACCAGAGTTGTTGCCAATGCAGGACCGGCTCCAAGTATTGTTGCTGTTTTCCAGGGAATAGTGTTGGTCGAATTAGGAGATAAAACGAGAAGGGCTGCTGCGGTAGCAAAAGGACCAAAGGCAATCCAACAAAGCGGTTCACCTAGGCCTTGGTAACCAAGTCTGAAGGGAGGTCCCTGATAGAGATAGCCTAGAAGACAGCTCCCTATAACTAAAAAAAGTACTGCAGGACTACTTCTTAATGCTAGAACTAAAATGATTATCAATCCTATAGATAAAGAAAGATATGCCAGGCGTCTAACGGGTTTCTTTTCGCCTAAAAGAGCTACAACTGAATGAGGTTTATTTAATTCGTCAATGCCAGTGTCTGCATCAAAAAGATCATTAGTGAGATTTTCCCATAACAAAAGTAGAACAGAAGCAATTAGGAACCCAATTAATTGATCAACTTGAACTTGTTGAGTTGCGCCGATTCGCCAGCCAGCTGCCAAAATCACTGGCATTACAGCAACTGAGTACAAAGGCCATTTGATTGCAGCTTTCCAAAGACGTTTGCGTTCGTCCTTGGATTTGTAAACGGGATCAACAAACTTGTTGTTAGACATCGAATTAGTACATTTTGCGAGAATGAAGGTTTATACATTTGAGCAGGGCCTATTATTAGATCACTCTGTCAAGGATGGCTGTTACGACTTTCAGCGATATTTTGGCCTCAGCAACGAAGATCTGGGGGCAAAGGGAGGTAGATGACTGCGTATTAAGTTTGGCAATTTCAATTAAAACTGTAGATCCGTTATATCAATTATCTGTTATTTCTTCTGACCAGCAATTTCGCTTTGTATGGGACTCTGCACCTGGGCTGTCGATTGTTGCAGCAGGATCTTGCCAACAACTTAATTTATTAGGCCCTAAGAGGTTTGAGCTGGCTCAGCGTTTTAGTGATATGAGTCTTGGGCGCCTGTTAGATGTTGTTACTGATGCTCCAGAACACGCAAAACCTAGAATTCTTTTTTCATTTGCTTTTTTTGACCAGGCATCAGAGATCAGGCCGAAATCAGGTGTTATTCCTGCAGTTCAGGCTCTACTCCCTAAATGGCAATTAACTCGGCATGGAAAGTCCTGTTGGTTGAGACTAAATGGGGTGCCAACGCATGAGTCCGAGGTGAGAGAGCTTTCTGAGCAGTTATGGCTGATGTCAGAAAAAGTCGCTAGTCAATCAGCACAATGTGAATCTTTGGACAGTCAACATATTTCTGGAGTTTCATGTTTGGAGCAATGGCAAGAGCGGTATTACCCAGTACTTTGCCGAGGCATTGATCTTGTGAATTCTGATGACCTTCAGAAATTGGTGCTGTCAGTACGACAATCAATTTTGTTACATAAACCATTAGATCCATTGTTAATGCTTTATCGCCTAAGAAGTCAACAACCTGGTAGTTGTCGCTTTCTTTGGCAAACTAATATTGAAGATTCGTTTTTTGGGGCATCTCCTGAACGTCTATTAAGTCTTCGTCGGGGGCAATTATGTTGTGATGCTCTTGCTGGTACTGGAACTAAGAATGCTCCTCCTAATGCTCTTTTGAGCTCTGAAAAGGATCTTAGAGAACATGAGATGGTTGTAACTTCTATAACGAATCAACTGAGGAGAAAAGGTTTGGATACATATCGACCAAGGAATCCTAGATTGGCACTTCATGGTCCATTAGTTCATTTGCATACTCCTATTACAGCCTTGGCTCAACAATATTTGCCTTTACAATTAGTTCAGACATTGCATCCAACTCCAGCTGTAGCAGGATTGCCACGAAAGGAAGCCGTTCACTGGTTGCGTACCCTAGAACCATTTGAACGAGGTAATTACGCTGCTCCAATTGGTTGGATAGATTCTTTAGGTAATTCTGAATTTCGAGTTGCCATCAGGTGTGGTAGAGCGTCTGGTAACAAGTTAGAGCTAACTGCTGGTGCAGGACTAGTTAAAGGATCTATTGCTGAAAAGGAGTTGCAAGAAGTCGCTCTTAAATTAGCCGTTCTTGCGGATCAATTACAACTTGAACCTTCTAATTAACTGAAGTTATCTGTTAGACGGTCAATTATCTGATCAGCTAGTGGGATAGACATTAGTTTTTCTACTTCTCTAATTCCTGTTGGGCTGGTTACATTAATTTCGCTCAACATTCCATCAATTACATCTATCCCTACAAAAAATAGGCCTTCTTCTTTTAACGCAGGAGCAATAGCCGTGCATATTTCTTCCTCACGTGTTGAGAGTTCTGTTTCTTCTGCTTGGCCACCCACTGCAAGATTGCTTCTAAAATCTCCTACTTTTGGACGACGATTGATTGCCCCTAGTGGTTCCCCGTTGACTAATAAGATTCTCTTGTCACCATGAATGACCTCTGGTAGGAACCTTTGCAGCATTACAGGCAATTTACCTTTGTTAGTTACAAGTTCAAATAAGGCCTCCATCCCAGCGGCGGAACTGCTCATCCTGATAACGCCTTCTCCCCCTTTGCCTCCTAGTGGCTTGATGACAATTTCTTTATGGTGCAGAACAAACTCTATAAGTTCTTCTATTCCACTTCCTACAAGTGTAGGAGCCATCAAGTGACTAAAGCGTAGGGCTCCAAGTTTTTCATTCCATGCTCTTAAAGAGGCGGGTTTATTTATAACCAAGATTCCATTTCGTTCAGCCACATCAAGTAGATGGGTTGCATATAAAAATGGTTGGTCAACTGGAGGATCTTTGCGCATCCAGATGCAATCGAAATCACTTGATGGTTTGTTTACAGTTTTTATATAGTCAATCCAGGGCTCTGGTTTGACATGGCTTGCTTTAACCCATACCTGATCTCCTTGAGCATGTAAATCTGAGGGTGTGCATGCCCAAACTTCAATAGATGCTCGTTGAGCAGCTTGCATTAATGCAGCAGAAGAATCTTTAGAAGGATTTATCTGCTCTAGGGGATCTAGCACAAAGAGTTGTTTCATTGCATTAGTCCATAATTCCAAGAAGACGATCTAATTCATTTTTGTGATCTAGTGCATATAGGTCATCACAGCCTCCAATACTTTTGTTTTCTATGAAGATTTGAGGGACTGAGGTCCTTCCCATTGCTCTTTTAATCATCGCAGCTCTTGCGATCGGATCGCCATCGATGCGGTGCTCTTCATAAATGATGCCTTTTTGATCCAGCAAGGATTTTGCTCGAATACAAAAAGGGCATGTTTGCCATGTATAAATTTCGACCTTGGCCATGTGAGGAAAGTGGGTGCATAATTATCCTATTCATGAAGGCTTGTTCGATAGCTTCAAGTTCTTCTATCCGAGTATTTATTTTGTTAGACCTCACTGATTTTAAAAGAGATCTTTCTCTCGCAACTGATCGCTTGAAAAATGCACAGGACTGTCTTTGACGTTCCTGCTTTAGAGGCTCGTAAAGGAGACTTGGAACAATTAGCTTCACAGCCAGGTTTTTGGGATGACCAACAATATGCCCAGAAACAGATGCAACAGCTTGACGATGTAAAAGATCAACTAAATCAATTGCACAAATGGTTTGCTGTCCTCAAAGATTCTCAGGCAACTATTGAGTTGTATGAGTTAGAGCAAGATCAGGAGATGCTTGCTGAATCTCAGGCAGCTTTGGATCAACTGAAATTAGATTTAGACCGTTGGGATTTAGAGCGTCTTTTAAGTGGTCCATATGACAAAGAAGGCGCTGTATTGTCCATAAATGCTGGAGCTGGCGGGACCGATGCTCAGGATTGGGCTCAGATGCTTTTGAGAATGTATACCCGTTGGGCAGAGGATCATGGCATGAAAGTGAGTGTGGATGAGCTTTCAGAAGGCGAGGAAGCTGGAATTAAAAGTGCCACCATTGAGATTGAAGGGAAATATGCCTATGGATATTTGCAAAACGAGAAAGGCACTCACCGTCTAGTTCGAATATCACCCTTTAATGCAAATGCGAAGAGGCAGACAAGTTTTGCTGGTGTAGAAGTGATGCCAAAACTTGATGATGATGTTCAGTTGGATATTCCTGAAAAAGACCTCGAAGTGACTACAAGTCGTTCTGGAGGTGCTGGGGGTCAAAATGTAAATAAAGTTGAGACTGCTGTTCGTATTTTGCATATCCCTTCAGGTTTGGCGGTTCGATGCACTCAAGAGCGGTCTCAGTTGCAAAATAAAGAAAAGGCAATGGCTTTGCTGAAGGCAAAACTTTTAATTATTGCTCAAGAACAACGTGCTGCAGAGATTGCGGATATTCGTGGAGATATTGTTGAGGCTGCATGGGGCAATCAAATTAGGAATTATGTTTTTCATCCATACCAGATGGTCAAAGACCTTAGAACAACCGAAGAGACAACTGATGTTCAGGGAGTAATGAATGGCGAGCTAGATATTTTTATTCAGTCTCTGTTGCGTCAGGGCATTGCTCAGATAGCTTTAGATCAAGAATCATAATTACACATGACAAATAAAAAGAACTTAGAAAAATATTCTTCGCACAAAATACCGCCACCAAGCTTTGTTAAGTTGGCTATGAAGAATATGGTCCGTAAAGGTAGTCAAAGTCTTACCCATTTGGGGCTGACTGCCTTTGGTGTATTGGGATTTATTATTACTATTGCATATTTAGCGCGCCCTAATATCCCTAATTAATTTAGTATGAGTTCTCAATATTACAATCAATATGATTTTTCTTTTGATCTGACTTTCCAAGCTGCATCAGTAGATTACTTGGATTGCAAAGTTGACCATGTTGTAAAAGAGCGCTTAATGAACTCACGCATTTGGGAAAAAGACCTATTGACATGGATAAATTCTTTACGGACAAATAAGGCTCTCAGATGTCCAGTTTTAGTTCGAGAAGCTCAATGTTTAAGTATGGGATTACATTTAACCAATGATTCTACTATTAGTGGATTGAATAAGACTTGGCGGGATAAAGACGAAAGTACAGATGTTCTTTCTTTCCCTATACTTGATGATTTGATTGTTGCGCCGCCTCATGAATGTGTTGAATTAGGAGATGTTTTTGTCTCGGTTACAACAGCTGAAACTCAGGCCAGGCAAATGAATCATGATTTAACTATGGAATTGCGCTGGTTAGTCAGCCATGGGGTTTTGCATTTGTTGGGATGGGATCATTCTGATAATCAAAGGTTGCATGAGATGCTTAATTGTCAAAATTGGCTTTTAAGCCTTAAAGACTCTTGTTCGGTTTTGTGAGATGCAAAAGAAAAACTACTAATGTCCCATGATTAAAATAGTATTGTGACTGAAAACATTATTAAGCGATCAATTCACGCAAGAAGATTTTCTCGTAGGAAAAATATGCGCAGAGGATCATGGCAAATTGCTGGAAATTTACCAGCGAGTTTTAGATATGCACTTCAAGGTTTACTCTATTCTTTTACAAGTCAACGTAACTTTAGAATTCACCTATTATTAGGCACTATTGCTTTTGCTTTGGGTTTATGGCTAGAACTAAACTTCATTCATTTGTCCATATTGGTACTTACAGTAACAGCTGTTTTGGTACTTGAGTTGTTAAATACTGCAATAGAGGCAGTTGTAGATCTTGCGATAGGTAGGCGCTTCCATTTGTTAGCACGAATTGCTAAAGATTGTGCAGCTTCTGCAGTTTTGGTTGCATCAATTAGTTCATTATTAATTGCATTCTTTCTTTTATTGCCACCTTTGCTTGAACGTCTTGGACTTTAGGAGCCTTTATTCATGCTTTTAGTAATTGACAACTATGACAGTTTTACTTTTAACCTGGTTCAGTACTTAAGTGAACTTTCTTCTTCTCATTTAATTGCCTCAGAGATAAGAGTAGTTAGAAATGACTCACTGTGTATTGATAAGTTAAAGGAACTGAATCCAGAAGCAATTATCTTGTCTCCTGGCCCTGGTGATCCAGATCAATCAGGAGTTTGCCTTGACATATTATCCGAGCTTTCTCCACATGTTCCTACACTTGGAGTTTGCCTTGGTCATCAGGCATTGGCTCAGGTTTATGGTGGAAAAATTGTTAGAGCTAAAGAATTAATGCATGGAAAAACATCTCCTATTTTTCATAAGGGAGAAGGTGTTTTTGTTGGTTTACCTGAACCTCTAATAGCAACTAGGTATCACAGCCTTATTGCGGAAAGAGAGACTTTGCCTGATTGTTTAGAAGTTACTGCGTGGTTAGAAGATGGCACTGTGATGGGGTTGAGACATCGTCAATATCAACACCTTCAGGGCGTTCAATTTCATCCTGAAAGTGTTTTAACTGAGTCTGGTCACGATTTGCTGAGTAACTTCTTGCATATTGCAGTCAGTATCTAGATCACTGCTAATTTGCTCAGCGGGAGTCTATCTATTTTTTTATGCTTGTTTGCTTTGGAAGTTTGAGTCGCTTCTACTCATTTCCTATGCTGACTTCTGCTTTGATGCTAGTTGGCTTCTTACCTTCATTTGCTGGTGGTGTTGCTATAAGGAGTTATGGACATGGATCTTTGTTAATTAAGGGTGGTCGACATTCTGTATTGCTTAATCCATTTAGAGCTGTTGGATGCGCATCTCCCTTAAAAGAGCCGAGAGTTAGGGCAAAGGTTATTCTTGCGAGCTCTGAATTGGCTGATGAGGGTGCCCGAATAGCTCGAGGTAAGTTTCTGGTTCAGCCTGGTTCTTATAGAATTGGTGGTTTAAGTTTGGAAGGATTTTCGGCACCTCATGATCGTTTAGGGGGGCGCCGTTTTGGTCAGGCAACGCTGTGGAGTTGGAAGCAGAGTGGCTTGAACTTTGCTCATCTTGGAGGGGCTGCAGCAAAACTAACAGGTGAAGACAAAGTGTTATTAGGTCGTCCTGATGTATTAATTATTGCTGTTGGTGGAGGATCTAAGGTTTATACAGGAGCTGAAGCCGCAAGTATTGTGAAGGAACTTCAGCCAAAAGTTGTTATCCCTGTGCAATATGTACGTGGGACACCTCCTAAAGGTTGTGATCTAGGTGGAGTGCAACCATTTTTAGATGCAATGCCAGATACTCCTGTCAAGAATGTAGGAAAGACTTTTTCCCTTTCTCGTCAACTTGGCGAGAAGACGATGATTCGTTTGATGTATTGAGAATTCTGATTAGGACCTTTGCTCATACTTCAAAAATATCTTCCAAAAGAATTGCATTTGCTCTTTGGTCCCAATGCTGACACGGAGTGAGCCTGTGAGAAGGGGTTTGTTCGTCATGCTTCTCACTAGTATGCCTTCACTTTTTAAACAGTTTTCTATTTCTTGTACATCACGCCTTGGCCATATCAATAGATAATTGCCACCTCCTAAATGGTGACGTGATCCTGCGTTGACGAGTTGCTCTTTAATCCAACGTCTTGCAATCAAAACTTCATTTATGTAGTTGTCAACGTAGGGTTGATCAGATAATGCAGCTAAGGCAGCTATTACTGCAAAACTGTTGACATCATATGGACCTGTAACACGGCTAATTCTATTGACGACTTCTGAATAGCCAAGTGCATATCCAATCCTAAGGCCTGCTAATCCAGCTGTCTTAGATAGAGATCTAAGAACTACTATGTTGGATGTTGTTTTGAAATCTATTTTGGATAATAAAGTATCGCCTAGGAATGCAGCATAGAGTTCATCAACAACGATTAAAGTATTAGGAGATAAGGAGGCAAGTTCAAGAATTTTATTGGATGAAAGAATTGTTCCGGTTGGATTATTAGGATTGCATATAAATAGAAGCTTTGGTCTTATCTCTACAAGTTTTGCTTTTATTTTTTGAAATGGGAAATTAAATTGATCGCTCTCATATGGGTATGTAATAATTTTCATTCCTTGCATGAGCGCACATGGCTCGTAATATCCAAAAGTTGGGGTAGTGGTTAGTAAAGTCTCTTCCTTGTCTCCGTAAGCCTGACATATAGCATGAATAGCTGCATCAACTCCGTTAAACAGTCCTACTTGGCTCTGGGTGACAAAACAGGGTTCTTTTGAACACTCTAGATTTTTAATTATTGCTTCTTTTAGACCATTGTATTCCGGATAAATAGATATATGACTTGAAGGAATGTTTCTTAATGCCTTAACGACTAATGGACTAGGTCCGATTGTGTTCTCGTTAAAGTCAAGTCTTAAAAGATTTCTTCTGCCTTCCAAAGGTGCATTATAGGCTTTCATCTCATCAACTTCTTTGCGAGGTGATGGCCAGTTTGGTTGTAATGATGAGTTGGCAGGATCCATTACATTCTTTCTAGAGTTCGGATACCCAGCAAGCCCATTCCAAGTTTGAGAGTGTCTGCTGTTAGTTTACAGAGGGCAATCCTACTTTTTCGGAATGGCTCCCTGGCCTTCAGAACAGGTACTTGGTCATAAAATCTATTAAATACTTGACTAAGTTCAAATAAGTATGTACATAGACGATTTGGCAATAATTCGTTTTCTACTTCGATTATTATTTCATCGAATTTGAGCAAGGCTCTGATTAGGCTCCATTCCTGCTTGGTTTCAAATTTCAGTTCGGTTATTTCATTTTCTATAAAGCCCCCTTTTCTTGCTATCCCTGCGATACGAACTACTGAATAGAGGAGATAAGGTGCTGTATTACCTTGAAGGTTTAGCATGCGATTAAAACTAAATTGGTAGTTAGATATTCTGTTTTGACTTAAGTCGGCATATTTCACGGCTGCAATACCAACTGTCGTTGCAACCTCTTCTATAAATGCATCGGTTTCGTTTCTATCTTCACTTTGGAGGCGATTAGTTAGATCACTTTTGGCTCTTTCAATAGCCTCATCAAGGAGGTCCCGTAGACGTATTGTTTGGCCTGACCTGGTTTTGAGCTTTTTTCCGTCTTCTCCTTGCACTAATCCAAATGGTACATGTTCAAGCTTTGCATTTTCTGGAATCCAATTTGCATTTTTAGCTATTTGAAAAACCCCTTCAAAGTGATTTGCTTGGCCGGAGTCAGTTACATAGATGATTCGATCTGCACCATCTCCGTGTGGAGGATTGTTGAAACGATATTGAATTGCTGCTAAATCTGTTGTTGCATAATTGAATCCACCATCACTTTTTTGAACGATAACGGGTGCTTGAGGTTCTGACTGTCTGTTTATGGTATCAAGGAAAATACATTGAGCTCCTTGATCTTTTACTACTAAACCTAAGTTGTTAAGCTCTTCAACTACTCCTTCAAGATAGGGATTATAAAAAGATTCTCCGCGCTCCTTTAGACGTATATCAAGACGATCATAAATTTTCTGAAATTCTTGACGAGATTGTGCACAAAGTAATTGCCATGCTTTTACAGATAATGCTTCCCCCCCTTGTAGTTTGACAACTTCATTGCGTGACGCTTCTTGGAAGGCATTGTCATTATCAAATCGCTTTTTAGCTTCACGATAAAAGACAACAAGGTCGCCTAGATCTAAAGCATTTGCGTGTTTGAGAGCTTCTGGCGCAACATCTTTAAGATGTGTAATTAACATTCCAAATTGAGTTCCCCAGTCGCCGATATGGTTGAGGCGTAAAACTTTATAACCACGAAATTCAAGAATTCGTGCTAGAGAATCACCAATAATTGTGGAACGTAGATGTCCAACATGCATTTCTTTGGCAATATTTGGACTTGAAAAGTCGACTATCACAGTTGGAGTTTTTCTCTCTCCGCTTTTGACTTCTACTTTTGCTACGCCTAATCTGTTGTCATTCAGTCGATTTTGTATTTCGTTAATTAAGCAGTCATTCTTTAAGGTGATGTTAATAAACCCTGGCCCTGCGATTTCTGGTTCCTTACACAGTTCTATAAAGTTTTTATTGGTTTTTAATTGTTCTACGATAGAAAAGGCAATTGCACGCGGTTGTTGTTTTAATAATTTTGCCAATTGCATAGCACCATTGGCTTGGAAGTCTCCAAATTCTGGTTTGCTTGCTTTTACTAGTTGAGGGTCTAGAGATATGCCAGCCTTTTCTGCTTCTGAAGAGACTGAAGGGAAAGCTCTCTCAAGCGCTTCTTTGATGTGGTTATTGATTGTGTGATATAAATTCAGCATGTTTGGTGATTGAAAATTAATGGGAGTGGATGTCTGTAGCTTTTGTCATATGACTATTAGATGAAAGAAGTTAAAGAAAGCGCATGCTGAGGTCGATCCAAGAACTTTTTGTGATGGGTGCACTGGTAGAAATGAGATCAACGCCTGTCTTTGCATAATCTTTTAAGTGAACTGGACTCACCCCTGAGGCTTCTATCACAACTGTATTAGCACCTGTGATTTCGACCCTTGTTCTAGCTAAAGCTCGTAAGCGAGGAACTAGTGAATGGAGTAAAGCTGGTGACATCTCGTCAAGGAGAATGCCATCAGCTCCAGCTTTGATAGCTTGTTCAGCTTGCTCTGCTGTTTCTGCTTCTACAATGATTCGAGCTGGCCATGGAGCTGATTCTTTTATAGCTAGTACTGCTTGATCTATATTTTCTGCCCACGCAATATGATTTTCTTTTAGCATTGCAGCATCGTCTAATCCAAGACGATGGTTTATTCCACCTCCACACTTTACGGCATATTTTTCCAACATTCGGAGCCCAGGGGTTGTTTTGCGAGTATCAGCAAGATGCACTCCTGAGCCTTTCAGCTCTGAAGCTAGTAAATGGGTTGTTGTGGCTACTCCAGATAAGTGCATTGCAATATTCAAGGCGATCCGCTCTCCAGCGACCAGTGCTTTCCCAGGCCCATGTATCTCTAGTAGTTTTTGGTTTTGGTCAAACTTTTCTCCATCTTTGATTAGATGTTTTACATTCACTTCATTGTCTAATCTTTTGAAGATTGCTTCTGCAAATATTCCACCACAAAACACTCCTGCTTCTTTGGCTACCCAATAGGCAGATTTGGCTTCTGCTTGAAGAGCGTTGGCACTGAGATCGCCTCTACCCAAGTCTTCGTCAAGCCAAATCTCTAAAAGACGTTGAAAAGCTGGTGTTCGTATATCCAAGATTGAGATGGGGTGTGATGGAGGTTGGATCTAAGAGCTATGGAGTATCTGAATTCGTTTCCAATGCATTGGATTATTTGCCAATGCAAAACTTAGAGAAGACTCGATTGAGTAAGTCTTCTGTAATTTCTTCGCCTGTGATCTCTCCAAGAATAGATATAGCTTCTCTTAGATCAATGGTCCAGAAGTCCCAAGGTAATTTTTGCTTTGCTGCTTCTTGAGTTCTTGCTAGAGCATTTGCTGCTAGCGAGGCAAGATCTCTTTGCCTTTCGTTAAGAGCAAAAATTATATTCTGAATATCACTAGCACCACACTTCTTCAATAAACTATCAATTAACAGTGCTTCTCCTGATCCTGTAAGTGCGCTAATTGTAACTTCAGCCTCGATTCTTATATGAGAAGTATCTTTCGACTTGTTAAGAGGAACAATATCTGATTTGTTCCCGACTATTAACTTTGGTATTTCTGGTGGAATGTTGATAAGAAGCTCTTCGTCCTCCGTTGTCCATCCTGAAGTTAAATCAAATATCATAATGATCACTTCAGCTCCGGCAAGAGCTTCTTTAGACTTTTCAATTCCAAGTTTTTCTACTTCATCTTCTGTTGTACGAATACCTGCAGTATCTATTAGGGTAAAGGGTACATTTTCTAAAATAATGTCGCTTTCTAGCGAATCTCGTGTCGTACCTGGAATACTAGTAACAATTGCTTTATTGCGTTTACTTAGAAGATTAAGTAATGAACTTTTACCTACATTGGGTCGACCAATAATTGCTACTCGTAAGCCTTGCTGTAGGCATGCTCCTCTTTTGCCATCTTCTATGAGTTTTTCTAAACTGGCTTTAACTTTAAGTAGCTCATTTAACAGTTTTTCTCCATCAAGAATTGGAAGTTCATCTTCAAAATCCACTCTTGCTTCGAGTTCGGTTAATTGATCTAAAAGTATTTCTCTTAAAGAATTGATTTGCTTTTGAATTCCCCCATCTACCCCAGTCATAGCAATTTGGGCTGCTTTAAGGGTTCTTGCTCCTACTAAATCATTAATTGCTTCTGCTTGAGTGAGTTTCATTCGACCATTGAGCACCGCTCTTTGACTGAACTCTCCCGGGAGTGCTCTTCTTGCCTTTTTATGATTAAGTACTCTCTTAAGGACACGTTGGACAGCTATTAAACCGCCATGACAGTGGATTTCTACTATGTCTTCTCCAGTAAAACTCCGGGGCCCTTTCATTATTAATACCAAGACTTCATCGATTCGCTCTGTCCCAGCTTCATCTAAAACGTAACCATACAGAATGTTATGGCTTGACCAGGCTTGCTCCCCAGGGATAGTTACTATATTTTGACCGATTTCATTTGCTGCTGGTCCAGAGATTCTTATCACAGCAATGCCGCCTTGACCGACTGCTAAGGCCGTAGCTATAGCGACAATTGTTTCTTCATTGTGGTCATGCGCATTCATCAGAATTGTCGGCTTAGCGTTTCTTGATGTTGATTCGAGTTTGTACTGTCGCTTTTGTGGAGACCCCTTAATGTATCAATACCTCTTGCGATTTGTGAAACGATTCCAAAGAGGTTTGATTTGGCTTTGGGCTCAAGAAGGGACTCCAAGCCAACGAGCCAGAGGGATTGCAATTGGAGTATTTTGTGGTTGTTTCCCTTTTTTTGGCTTTCAAACACTTTTAGGAATATGGTTGGCAAAAATATTTCGTGCTAATTTAGTTTTTGCTGCAATAGGTACCTGGATTAGCAATCCATTTACTTATCTACCACTTTATTGGTTTAATTATTATATCGGAAGTATTTTGATTGGTCACGAAAAGTCACTCAAGAATTTACAACACATTTCTTATAATGATATTTGGGCTCAAGGACTTTTGTTTACTATTAGATTGTCTTTAGGCTCTATTGTAGTAGGATTATTTTCTGGATTTTTGACACTTCTAATATTTCAGGCTTTTCTAATGAAGTCTTTTCGTATAGGGAAGTTCTACTGGATGCTGAAGAAATAGGCCTAATGAGGTTAAGTCTATTCAAATATCTTTAGTTGATTATTTTCTAATGTAGTGAGAATTTTTTTGGCACATTTTCTAAGTTTGTCCAATTCTTGCTATGTCTAGTACATCTGCCATGGACTTTATTTGTTGAATCATAAGATTCAGCTGTTGTGCAGAGTTAAGTTCCACTCGTAAATCTATGCATGCTGGTTTTCCATGAGCAGTTTTGACTCGTGCATCACTTACATTGATTTGATTGTCGGATAATCTCATTAAAATATCCTTTAATATCCCTAACCTGTCTATTACTTCTATTCGTAGTTGAATCGGAAATCTTTCATCTTTGAGCTCGCTACTCTTATTCCAGTGCACAGGAAGTCTGCGTTCAGTAGGTATTGTTGTGACATTAGAACAATCTTGTCTATGAATGGTAATCCCATGATTCCCTAAGGCAACTGTTCCAAGGATTGGCTCTTCAGGGAGAGGACTGCAGCAGCCTCCTAGTCGATAGTCTAGTCCTTCTACGCCAATTATTGGACTACTTTCAGTATTAGCTTTTCTCGGAGGTGTTAACTCAACTTGTGAGGTTAATTGCTTTGCGATTTCACTGTTGCTTAGTTTTTGTTCTTGTTTGGTTGACTTTAATCGAATTTCTTCACGTAGACGATTTAGAACTTGTTGAAGTGTTATTGCTCCGAAGCCAAGTGCTGCTAATAAATCTTCAGTAGATTGAAGGTTGCATCGCTCAGAAACTTTTGACATTGCTTCGCTATTAAGCAATGTATCGAGGCCATCTCGTCCTAGCTCGCGATCTAGAAGTTCTTTCCCTCTTTGAATTGTTTCATCACGGTGGCTGCGCTTGTACCATTGCCGAATTCGGTTCCTAGCGGTTGGCGTGGCAACAAAGTTTAGCCAGTCAAGACTTGGGTGTGCAGTATTGCTCGTGAGAATTTCTACAAAATCACCATTTTTAAGTGGAGTAGACAAAGTGCATAAGCGATCATTAATCCTTGTGCCATGGCAATGATTCCCTACTTCTGAATGTATGCGATATGCAAAATCAATGGGTGTAGACCCTTTTCTTAAACCTACTACATCTCCTTTAGGAGTAAATACAAACACTTCTTCATCGAATAAGTCTTCCTTGATTGATGCCAAGTAGTCATTATGATCATCATTGCCTCCTTCTTGTTGCCATTCAACTAATTGACGTAGCCAATTGAACCTTTCTGTATCTCCCGCTGCTGGTGAGCCACCTTCTTTGTATTTCCAGTGAGCAGCTATTCCGAATTCGGCTACGCGATGCATCTCAGTAGTCCTTATCTGGACTTCGATTGGGCGATGTCGACCAATAACAGCTGTATGAAGAGATTGGTAGCCATTTGGTTTCGGTAGTCCGATGTAGTCTTTGAATCGGCCAGGGATTGGCCGGAAGGTATCATGCACCACTGCTAAAGCTCTATAGCAGGTTTCAACACTTGGAGCAATTATGCGTAGAGCCGCAACATCATAGATTTCGTGGAATGCTTTCTGTTGCCTTTGCATTTTGCTCCAGATTCCATATAGATGTTTTGGTCTGCCACTGATTTCACAACTCTCAAGGCCTGCTGAGGTTAGTCGTTGACGTAGTAATTGAACCGTGGTTGCTAGGCGTTCTTCTCGTTCACTTCGCTTAGTTGCTACTTGTTGTTGGATCTCGCGAAATTCGTCTGGTTCTAAAAGTTTAAAGGCAAGATCTTCTAGTTCCCATTTAAATCGTCCAATTCCTAGTCGATTGGCTAAGGGTGCATAGATTTCACGAGTCTCACGGGCAATCCGTTGTTGTTTCTCTAATTGCAATGAGCTAATTGTTCGCATATTGTGCAGCCTGTCTGCAAGTTTGACTAGGACTACCCGAATGTCACTAGCCATAGCTAGAAACATCTTTCTCAGATTTTCTGCTTGAGCTTCAGTGCGATTAGTGAAATGAATCCCACCTAGTTTAGTTACTCCTTCAACTAATCCTCTAACTTCTATACCAAAATAACCTTCTAATTGTTCTGGAGTCGCATCAGTATCTTCAACGACATCATGCAGGAATCCGGCGGCGATAACACTTGCACTCGCTCCTATATCTCTGAGCAGATCTGCAACTGCAACTGGATGCATTATGTATGGCTCACCACTGGCTCTAAATTGACCTTCATGCAATTGAAAGGCCAAGTCAAAAGAAGCTGCTAATAATGATTCAGCATCAGTGGGACATGTTTGGCCCATTCCAGGTGGAATATGATTAATGCAGCACTGAAGCCACTCAGGTAAGTCGAGGCCATAATCATTAGCATTTCGAATTAGGTGAGCTCGAAGTTGTGGGTTTTCGGACACAGTAATTTCATAAGCCCCAGTATTTTGGGGAGAATTATTCTTAGAGCTCTTCTTAAGCATCCGAGGTGGAGTATTAATCCATGCTATTCAGGTACCACAGCCAACGCTACTAACTATGCCCAGTTTTGTAGGGCAAGTTTTAGAGATCAAGCAGTTGCGGATGAGATATCCAAGCAGCATTGAGTGGACATTGAATGGACTTGATTTAAGTATTTCTGCTGGAGAACGACTGGCTTTAGTAGGACCTTCTGGTTGTGGAAAAAGCACATTAGCTAAAGTTATTTTGCAAATAATTCCTGAGGGAAGTATTTGTGAAGGCAAAATGTCTCTTGCAGGCAAGGATCCAAGGGCTTTGGATGAAGCCTCTCTGAGGAAATTGCGAGGTGAAGCTGTAGGTCTTGTCTTTCAGGACCCAATGACCAGATTGAATCCTTTAATGAGAGTTGGTGAATTACTTGTAGATACTTTGAAGGCACATGGCTCCTATCCATCAGTTAAATCGCGTCGTCTAAGAGCAGAAGAATTGCTTAAAAAAGTTGGAATTAATAATGCATTTTTTAATGCTTACGCTCATCAATTAAGCGGGGGTATGAGACAGAGAGTTGCAATTGCTTTGGCTATTGCTTTAGAGCCTCCGCTGATCATTGCAGATGAGCCCACTACTAGCTTGGATGTTCAAGTTGCCCATCAAGTAATGAGTGAACTTAGTCGACTATGTGAAGATCTTGGAAGCTCTTTATTGTTGATTACTCATGATTTGGCGTTGGCTGCTCGTTGGTGTGAGCAAATGTCTTTTATTGATGAAGGTCGAATCGTAGAACAAGGTAAGAGTAGAGATCTTTTGTTAGAACCTCAATCCAATATTGGCGCAAGATTAGTTCAAGCTGCTAGAGCAAGGGAGGGAAGTCGGAAATTAATAAACTATCAAAATGAATTTGTATTAGAGGTTAATAATTTACGTTGTTGGCATGAGAAGAGTGGCTGGCCTTGGAAAGGTCAATGGATCAAGGCTGTCGATGAAGTTAGCTTTCGCCTTCAGGCATCAGAAAGCTTAGGGATAGTAGGTTCTTCTGGTTGTGGTAAAAGCACACTATGCAGAGCTTTAATGGGATTAATTCCCATTAGGGGTGGTGAGGTTAAGTTGACAGGAAAGAATCTTCTTTTGTTGAAAGGTCAATCCCTTAAAGATGCACGAAAGTTGCTACAAATGGTTTTTCAGGATCCATTGGCATGTTTGAATCCAAAAATGACTGTTGGTGAGGCAATTGCCGATCCCATTCTTATACATAATTTGGAATCAAAAGGGAGGGCATTTGAAAAAACTCGAGAGTTATTGCAGGAAGTTGGTCTTACTCCTCCAGAGTTTTATCAAAATAGATTTCCTTGGCAGCTCTCAGGTGGACAACAGCAAAGAGTTGCTATTGCAAGGGCTTTATCTTTGTCGCCAAAAGTTCTTATATGTGATGAAAGTTTGAGTATGATTGATGCTGAGATACAGGCCGAAATATTGTTGTTACTTAGATCGTTACAGCGTAAATTAAGATTAGCGATCTTGTTTGTTACTCATGATCTTTTTCTCGCAAAAGGGTTTTGTAATAGAGTAATTGTTCTAGATAATGGTCATATAGTCGATGAAGGACCAGGGGAAATGGTTTTGAATTCTCCTAAATCAGTTGTTACTCAAAAGTTAGTTGAAGCTTGTCCAAAGCTGCCAGATATTTGAAACTATTGCTTGTTCAACTTTTTCGTAAGTAAGTCAGTAGCTTGTTAAATGCTGTAGGTAATGGGGCCTCAAAGATCATTCGCTTATTTGTTATTGGATGATTCAACCCAAGTCTTACTGCATGTAGAGCCTGACCACTGAGAGTTATAGGTAGCTTTCTGCACCGACTATAAGTTTGATCGCCAAGAATTGGATGGCCAATGTGTGCACAATGCACTCTAATTTGATGAGTTCTTCCTGTCTCTAATTTGAATTGGATAAGTGAATAGTTACCTAACTTTTCAATTAACTCCCAATGAGTACTTGCCTGTCTTCCAGACTCATCGCTTACGACAGCATACTTTTTGCGGTCTACTGGATGACGCCCAATTGCTCCGATGATGATTCCTCTTTCTCCATTTGGAACACCATGAACTACGGCTAAGTATTCACGTGAAGCAATCCGCTTTTGTATTTGTATTTGTAATTTGACAAGTGCTTCTTGGCTTTTCGCAACAACTATGCAGCCTGTTGTGTCTTTATCTAATCTGTGAACTATTCCGGGCCTTAATTTACCACTTATTCCTGGTAGATCATGACAGTGGTGTAAAAGTCCATTGACTAGTGTTCCTTGCTTGTTCCCAGGAGCTGGATGAACGGTTAATCCTGCAGGTTTGTTGATAACTATTAGATCTTTGTCTTCAAATAAAACATCTAATGTCATTGATTCAGGTTTGAGATATGGAAGAGGTTCTGGGGGTGGCATCCAAAGTTGAATTTTGTCCCCGTTCCTTAAGGGAGTTTTCGCTTGCCCTGTTGTTTCATTGACTTTCACTAAACCTGCTTCGATAAACTTTTGAATACGAGCTCTGCTTTGTTCAGGTCGTTGACTGACGAGCCATCTATCTAGCCTCATTGGGAGTGGTTTTTTGTAATGGAGTATCAATAGTTCTCCTTCGCCTTCTCCAAAAGATTGCTGTTGTTCTTGATTCATTGGGGAAGTTCAAGAGAGATAAGGCCCAAGAGAGTGCGTCGAAAATCATCAATTATTCTTTGACTCATGCGTCGTGTATCTCCAGAAGTATGGCGCTCAGAGACTGCCAAAAGCCACTGAGAGAAATTCTGATCTTTATGAATTTCTTGCATTGCCAGCCCATATCTTTCTATTAGGAGATCTGGGTTAATACCTGCACCACTTTTACTTTCTAAGTTTTTAAATATTTCCAAAAACGCTATGGCTATTGATTCAATGTCATAAGCAGCTTCACCAATATCATCGCAAAGAGCCAGATGTAAGGCGGCTTGTTGATCATCTAGACGAGGTGGGAGAATTCCAGGTGCGTCTAAGAGGTCGATTTGGTTACCCATCCTGACCCAGCGGAGTGATCGAGTAACTCCTGCTCGCCGCGCGCTTTCAACCACTTTTTTTTTCATCAAGCGATTAATTAGGGCTGATTTGCCAACGTTTGGGAATCCAAGTGTTAGTGCTCGAACGGGTCTGCTAAGCATGCCTCTTGAGATCCTGCGTTGATTGAGGTCATTGCCTTTTGCAACTGCAGCATCCAACATTTGTTTAACACCTTTACCTGTTTTCGCATCAGTCCACCATGGACAATGACCTTGATCTCTAAACCATTTATCCCAAAGTTCTTGGGCCTTTTGGGAGACCATGTCTTTACGGTTGATCACTAAAAGATGTTGTTTGCCACTTATCCATTTTTGTAGTTGAGGGTGTGAAGTAGCTAAAGGAATGCGCGCATCTCTTACTTCTATAACTAGGTCAACTTTGTTGAGACTCTTGCTTAGTTGTCTCTCGGCTTTGGCTATGTGGCCTGGATACCACTGGATTCGAGGGACGTTCACGGAACTACTAGTACTGGGCACGGTGAAAGTTGGATTACACGTGAAGCTGTACTTTCTTTGTCTTCTGCAAGATTTATGCCTCTTGTGCCCATGATGATTAAATCAACATTGAATTCATCTGCTACATCACAAATTACGAATGCGGGTTTCCCTTCCCGAGTGATGATCTTGCAAGGAATTCCTGCTTGATCAATTTGACGTTTGGTTTGATCTAGTAATTCATTAATTATTTGACTGTCATTACTTAAGGAGTGGTCGTTTTGGAGCACTGAAAGCAGCACTATTGAGCTCGTTTGATTTTTTGCTAGGTCAATTGCTTTGTTTAAAGCGTCGATAGCTTCGCGACTGTGGTTGATTGAGAACAGAATGGTTTTGAACATCTTTGAGCTCCTTCGTAAGGGATTTCACAGTTGAATGTCTTCAAGAATCGGCTTTTTTTTTCAAAAAGTAACTCAAGAATGCAAATCAAGGGTTAATCTCATCGCGGTTTCATATATCAAGACAGATCATGGCGAAGCGTTCTCTCTCCAGTCTCAGTGCAGAGGACCTACGAGGCAAGCGAGTATTGGTCAGAGTCGACTTCAATGTTCCATTGAATGAAAATGGCTCTATTTCAGACGACACTCGTATACGGGCGGCATTGCCAACTATTAAGGACCTCATGGATAAAGGGGCAAGGATTATTCTTGCAGCTCACTTTGGCAGGCCTAAAGGTACGGTCAATGAAAGTATGCGCTTGACTCCTGTTTCTAAGCGTTTGAGCGAATTGCTTGCTATTGATGTTCAGAAGACAGAGAGTTGTATAGGGCCTGACGCTCAAGAAAAAGTTCAGTTTTTAAATAATGGCGAGGTGGTTTTGCTTGAGAATGTGCGTTTTTTCTCTCAGGAAGAGAAGAACGAGACTGACTTTGCAAAACAATTAGCTTCTTTGGCAGATGTGTATGTCAATGATGCGTTTGGAGCTGCCCACCGTGCTCATGCTTCTACTGAGGGGGTTACTAATTTCTTAAACCCTTGTGTTGCAGGTCACTTAATGGAAAAAGAACTTAAATATCTTCAGGGAGCGATTAATGATCCACGACGTCCATTGGCCGCAATCGTTGGAGGTTCTAAGGTCAGCAGCAAGATAGGAGTGCTTGAAACTCTGATTGATAAGTGTGACAAGGTTCTAATTGGTGGAGGCATGGTGTTTACCTTCTACAAGGCACGTGGCCTGTCTGTAGGTAAAAGTTTGGTTGAAGAAGATAAGCTTGACCTTGCAAAAGCATTGGAGGCCAAAGCAGAGTCGCAAGGCGTTCAATTGTTGCTTCCTGATGATGTTTTATTGGCTGATGATTTCTCGGCTGATGCTAATAGTCAAGTTGCATCGATTGAATCTATCCCTGATGGTTGGATGGGTTTAGATATTGGTCCTTCTTCTATAAAAGCTTTTCAACAGGCTTTATCAGATTGCAAAACTGTAATTTGGAATGGACCTATGGGTGTTTTTGAATTTGATAAGTTTGCAGAAGGAACCAATGCAATTGCAACTACTTTGGCTCAGTTAAGCGCCAATGGATGCTGCACAATAATTGGGGGAGGTGACTCAGTTGCGGCTGTGGAGAAGGCGGGACTTGCTAGTCAGATGTCACATATCTCGACAGGAGGTGGCGCCAGTCTTGAGCTGTTAGAAGGCAAGGTATTGCCTGGTGTTTCGGCGCTTGACGATATTAAATAAGTTTTTTAGTTGGATTAGGTATTTGTCTACTCTGAAGGCTGCTAAATAATATTTAACCTTTTTGACGTAGTCTAATAGCTCTCGTTAACTGTGGATAGTTTTCAACTATAATCTGCTAAATTTCTTTTAGCTTTGATACAACTTTTATCATCTTAGTTATAGAAATTATGCCTTCTGGATGTGCAATTATTGCTGACCATCTCTGAATTCCTGGTGTTAATGGTGCTTGGACTGATTTAAATAATCCTCCGCTACGAAGGGGAGTCAACTTAATTGGAGGATTTATCTGGTTCTGGATGTGAGTAGGAGAGAGTCCAACTAGTCCTCCGGCAATGACAGAGTCCTCTAGTGGATTTTCTAAAATAACGTCAACATCATATTTTGTACCTGTTAGAACAACATCAGGTATTCCTAAACGGACTGGTAAGTTTTTGTTTCCGCTTCTGAGTATCGAGTATTCGCTAATCAACTCTTGATCTAATATTTTTTCATTTATTGTGGTAATTGCAAATTTTTGCTCGGCCTTGAAAGTGAATTGCTGTTGTCGAGATTCTTTGTTACTGCTAATTAGTATGTTTAAAGTTGGCCGACCATCTTTAAGAGGAATAGATGGTCTTACTGACCATTTTGTATTTGGAAACCTATTTAATAGACTTATTTGTTTTGATCTTATTTCTGCAGACTGTTTACGGTAAAAAATACTTTCGAAGGATGAGTCCTGGCGTTGATTTAATGCTTGCTGTAGACGTTTACTAATGATTTGAAGCTTCTTGCTAGCTGCTAAAGATGGGGTTGTAGATCCATGGATTAGTAAACATAATGAAGCGAGAGTGACTATTCGAAATATCAGCACTTTGGACTTCCTGTGAATCTCGATAACTTAGATCTTATAGCCTTGAATTGCTTGCCTCTATGCCTCGGCTTTTAATTGCTGCTAGTGGAACCGGTGGTCACCTTTTCCCTGCCTTGGCAGTGGCAGAGGCATTGCCAGATGACTGGACAGTGAGATGGCTAGGTGTCCCAGATCGGTTGGAAAAGGAGCTTGTCCCTGCTCGTTATGGCTTGTTTGTAATAAGGGTCGGTGGTGTGCAGGCTCATGGTTTAAAAAGAATATGGCAGCTTTTCAAATTGCTTTTATCTACATGGAGGGTTTGTAGGCTCCTTCGGCAACAAAAGATAGATATTATCTTTACAACTGGTGGGTATATCGCTGCACCTGCAATTCTTGCTGCCACTTTATGTGGATTGCCAGTAGTTATCCATGAATCAAATGCTATTCCTGGGCGCGTAACTCGTCTAATGGGCAGGTTGTGTAATTGTGTCGCTATTGGCTTGCCTCAAGCATCACATTATCTACCTAATTGCAAGTTGCTTTTGTCTGGCATGCCTGTCAGGTCTTCGTTCTTGTCGCCTCAGCCATTGCCAGATTGGGTACCTCCTGGCTCCGGACCGTTGTTGGTTGTGATGGGAGGCAGTCAAGGTGCTAAAGGTCTTAACCAAATGGTTTCTGAAGCCTTGCCTTTATGGCTTGATTGGGGTTGCAGAGTGGTTCATCTTACTGGAGAACAAGATTCTTTTTGTGAAGTTCTTGATCACCCAAATCTTGTAGTGCAAACCTTTAGTGATGAGATTCCCGCTTTATTGCAGAATGCTGATCTTGCAATAAGCAGAGCAGGTGCTAGTGCCTTAAGTGAATTGGCAGTTTGTGGTACTCCTGCAATTTTGGTGCCTTATCCTTATTCCAAAGATAAACATCAGGATGCAAATGCATTGGCTGCGGGTGAGTTAGGTGCTGCAGTTATTATTCATGAGCATGGATCGCGAGAAAATACCTTAGTTAATGAGGTCTCTAGGTTGTTAACTAATCGGCTATATTCAAGTTATGGAAGCTTTGATCCTCTTATTCCAATGAAAACAGCTATGAAGAAATTAGCTATTAGACATGCGGATGAGAAAATCGTAACACTTCTCAAGAGCTTTATATGATTAAGTTTCTTAAAGTGTTCACAATACGTTGATTTCCAGTTTTAGTTTGGAAGCTCATTCTTAAGTACTTTTCTCCTAGATATGAAAATGATCTACAATCCCTAAGTAATATATATTTCTCCGCAAGCTTCTTTCTTAATAGTGTTAGTGACTTGTCCCCTTGAATTAGTAAGAAATTGACAGCTGATGGCTTTGGGCTGATACCAGGAATTTCTTTTAGTCTTGCTTGGAGCCACGGACCTTCTTCTTGGATCCAATTATGAACTTTGTCTATCCAAGAATGAATTGATGCCTTATGGCTCATTAAATTAATCCCGCCTGCAACTGCAAGACCATTTACTGGCCATGGATCCCTCCATCGACTCCATGCCTGTAGTCTTTCTGAATTGCTTATTGCATAGCCAAGCCTTAACCCTGGAATTGAAAACAGTTTTGTAAGGCTTCGAATAACTATTAAATTTGAGTATTTCTCTACTAGAGGAATCATAGATTCATTCTCCCCATTAGGTACTAATGGGAGGAATGCTTCATCGCATATCACTAACTTGTGAGCTTTTATTTGAAATTCAATTGACTCTTTGCTCCACAATTGACCTGTAGGATTATGTGGATTCGTTATCCAGAGTACTTCCGAGACCTTTGTCAGGGGAAATTCTTGAGGCATTCTTGACGGCCATGACATTGGTAATGGGGTTTCAATAAATTGGCCATCCCAGCAACGTAAAGCTCTGGCATAGTCAGAAAATCCAGGCGATGGTAGACAACTTATTCCTTCCTTTGTTGCTTCACGTGCTGCCCATGTGAAAAGTTCTGCAGCACCATTTCCTGGCAAAACCATTTTGGGAGTTATGTGATGCCATTTGGCTATTGCGATACGTAGTTCTTCATAAGTCCAATCTGGATAACTTCTAAGAGATTCATTAGATATTGCTTCTCTCAGTGACTGTTGTAGGGATATTGGTGGTTCAAATGGAACGATTGAGGCACTTGCATCGAGAAGTTGCTTTGTTTTGCAGTGTAAGCGCCGTGCTTCTTGGTTAAGATTACCCCCATGTTTAGGAAGATTAGAGTTCACTTGATTTGGTGAAAAATGGATTGGATCAGTAGATTGATAATTGTCACTTCTTTATTGTTTGTGCCAAGGAACATTGCTCCCAACAGCCTCCGAGATATTTCTAAAGCCATGTCTATTTAATTGACACAATAATCCATCAAGAATTCTAGGAACTAAACCTGGCCCCTGATAGATCCAACCTGTATAGATCTGTACAAGAGATGCTCCTACTGTGATGCGTTCCCATGCAGTCTCTGCTGAATCGATTCCTCCAACTCCAATTAAAGGCAAGTTAGGGCCAGCAGCCTTTCTAAGTCGACGTATTACATCAGTGGCTCGGGTGCGAAGAGGTGATCCGCTGAGTCCACCAGCTTCAGCTTCCAGCGTTAATCCAGTTTGAATAATTTTTCGATTTTCTAATCCAAATCTATTGAGACTAGTGTTGACCGCAATTATTCCAGCTAATTCTTCTTCACATGCCAATTTGGCAATTTCATCAATTGACTTATCCTCGAGATCTGGTGCGATTTTGACTAATAAAGGAGGACAGAAAGATAACTCTTTCAGTGCCTGTATTAATTGGAGGAGTTCCTTTGTATCTTGTAAACTCCGCAGACCGGGAGTATTCGGTGAACTTACATTAATCACGGCATAATCAGCTAAGTGCCCCAGCGCTTGTACTGAGGCGGAATAGTCATTAGCGGCTTGATTAAGAGGAGTTATTTTTGATTTGCCACAATTCAGCCCAAGTATGACTGGCCTTGTGCCAACTTTTTTAAGTCTTTGTTGTTCTAGTGTTTTTGCCATTTTTCTTGCACCATCGTTGTTAAAGCCCATTCGATTAAGAGCTGCTTGTTCAGATGAAAGACGAAAAAGTCTTGGCTTTGGATTTCCTGGTTGAGGATGCCAAGTTACTGTTCCTAGCTCAGCAAAACCAAAACCAAAATAGTCCCAGATCCCTGCAGCAATACCATTCTTGTCAAATCCCGCTGCCAAGCCAACTGGATTGTTAAATACACAACCAAATAGTCTTTGTTCTAGACGTGCATCCTTGCGTTGGAGTTCTGTTTTCCATGACTCAATTATGTTAGACATAATTGACGACTTTCTAAACCTAGAAGTTTGTCCGAGTATTGATAGGGCAATTTGACTAAGACGTTCAGGGTCCAAACCATCATCCTTTTGGAGAATTGGTTGAACAAAATATTGGTAAACACTGTCCAGAGAATTTAATCTCAATTTAGTCATCACTTGATTTCATCATGATTGTCTACTTTGGTCAGTAGACGTAATCTCCAGAAGCCATTGGGAATAGATTCCAGAGCAAGATTAATGGCTTCTCCGTTTTCTATTTTTTGTTGAAGTAGAGTCATGGGTTGGTTAATCAGCTCGGCAATCTGTTGAAGTGTTAATTGATATTTTACAGATAAATATTCCTCTATTGGATGATCTTTTCTTTTGCTTTTTGTACCTTCTCCTTTAAGATTATTGGATTGTTTTAAGTTTTCAACTAAAGCAATTTGGTTGCATTGAGAAGTCTTGGTTGATTTAAGGCTGGGGAAGTTTCCTTTAGAGAAGCTCACTGCAATCTGGTCAGCTCTTTCATTGTCTGGGTCCCCACTATGCCCTTTTACATATTCTAAGGAAACATCATTCAAACGAACAATATCAAGTTCTTTCCATAGATCTTGATTCAGTACTGGCTTACCACTACTTGTATGCCAGTTTTTACGTTTCCAATTGTCCATCCAGGAAGAGAGACCGTTGATTAGATATTTGCTGTCGGTTTTTATCTTTAAATTTGGATGCCGAGGAAGATTCTTAAGTTTTTTTAGAATGATTATTGCTGCTAGTAGTTCCATTCGATTATTGGTCGTTTTTTGTTCGTGTCCGCCAAATTCTTCAATGGTTCCATCTTCAAATTTAATTAGAGCTCCCCAACCTCCTGGGCCAGGATTACCACTACAAGCTCCATCTGTAGCAGCTGCTATTGCAAGACCACGATTGTCAGAAGTTCCCATACTTTGTTTTATCTCAGAGGAGGATTTTTTCAATTCCTTAAGAGAGAGCTTTTCATTATTCGCAGGTTTTTAAATACTTGTTCAGTAAAATTTTCCTTTAAACGTTCCTGTAGCAAGCCCTAAACAAAAGTCGGCTGAAATAGCCGACTTTTGTTTAGGGCTTGCTACAAAGACGTCTCTAGAAGATTTAGTTCTTGTATTGAGATTATTTTAGGCTGACTTTTCCGCCTGCTTCTTCAATAGCCTTTTTAAGAGTTTCTGCCTCATCTTTCCCAATACCTTCTTTTATGGTTTTGGGAGCAGCTTCAACCATTGCTTTCGCATCGCCAAGTCCAAGGCCTGTGGCTTCTCGAACGGCTTTTAGAACTTTGATTTTCGCAGAAGCTTCGAAACTTTCGAGAACAACTTCAAATTCACTTTTTTCTTCTTCAGCTTCGCCACCTCCACCAGCAGCGGCACCAGGTGCAGCCATTACTACTCCAGCTGAAGCAGCAGCAGACACTCCAAAGGCTTCTTCGATTTGCTTCACAAGTTCGGAAGCTTCAAGCAAGGAGAGTTCCTTTAGTGAGTCGAGAATTTTGTCGGTTTTTGCAGACATGATTGAAATTTGTTGGGAACAAAATACGGGTAGAACTTCAGTCGAGATAAATTCAGCTTTCGCTGCTCTCAGAGTGATGTTTCAGAGCTCTAGCTAGACCAGAAGGAACTTCGTTGATCCCTACAGCAACCTTGGTTGGTAGGGAATTCAGGGCACCTGCTATTTGTGCCATGAGAATTTCCTTGCTTGGGAGGCTTGCAATGGCTTTGATCTCATCTTGCGATAAGAGCTTGCCTTCGAAAAGACCACCTTTGGTTTTTGATTTTTTGGTCTCTTTCTGGAAAGACTGAACTGCCTTTACTGCACCACCTACGTCACCTTTAATAAGGACAAATGCGTTGGTGCCAGTCAAGAAGCTTGATAGGTCTGACCAAGAATCACTGCCATCAATAGCTAAGCGCATCAAGGTGTTTTTAGTCACCTTGCAGATACCATTGCTTGATTGCAAACGTGTTCTTAAATCAGACATTTCCTTAATAGATAGTCCTTGGTAATCAAGGACCAGTGCCATTTCGGAGTCATCCAGAAGCTTTTTAAGCTCTTCGACGATCTTTTGTTTGTTCTCCAGTGTGCGGCCCATAGGAATTGGATCGAATCAGGGGAAGAAGCTGGACAGGCGACCTTAAGGTGCTCCTTGATTATCAAGGAGACGAGGTTGCTTTCCGATCCAATCCAATTTGGAAAAATCGTTGCTTGTACCTCGGCAGGATTTAAACAAAATTCTTGCTTTCAACAGAAATCAGAGAAATTTTGAAACCTACTGTCTTGGGTCGGGCGCTTGCCCTATGGCTTAAGCCAAGCTTTAAAGATACACCAAGAAGGGCTAGTTACCCATCTTGTTGCATATCTTGGAGAGCATTTACGTCTACCTCAATAGAAGGACCCATGGTTGATGAGAGATAAAGGCTTTTCCAGTAGCGTCCCTTTGCCCCACTGGGTTTATTTCTATCAATTGTTCCTTGAAGAGTCTTTAGGTTTTCCAATAGGTCTGAAGCTGAGAAGCTCGCTTTCCCGAAACGAACATGGACTATTCCAGCTTTGTCTGCTCTGAATTCGAGTTTGCCAGCTTTGAATTCATTAATCGCTGAAGTTAAGTCAGTAGTAACTGTTCCTGCCTTGGGATTGGGCATTAGGCCTCTAGGACCTAGAACCCGTCCTAGTTTCGCAACTTTAGGCATCATGTCTGGTGTGGCTATGAGTAAATCGAAACCCATTTCTCCTTTGTTGATTTGCTCAACTAAGTCATCATCTCCAGCCAGTTCTGCTCCTGCATTTTTGGCTTCAGCTACTTTTTCTCCTCTGGCAATTACTGCGATTTTTATACTTTGGCCAGTACCTTTTGGGAGGGCGACTGTTGTTCTTAGTTGCTGGTCTGTGTATTTAGGATCAATTCCTAAACGTGCATGAGCTTCAATTGTTTCATCAAACTTGGCGTTTGCATTCTCTTTGACAAGCTCAATTGCTTCAAGTGGTTGGTAGAGTCGATCTTCAATTTTTGAAGTTAACTTTTCAATTCTTTTAGATAGTTTTGTCATAACTAAGTATGGGGTTCAAGCGACTTGTTTGTCTCCCCCGATAGGTGTTGGAAATTTTAGGAAAAAAATTTAGTTAATTTTAGTCTTTGACGGAAATACCCATATTTCGGGCAGTTCCTTCTATGACTTTCATTGCTGATTCAATGCTTGTGCAGTTGAGATCAGGTAGCTTGGTTTTTGCTATTTCCTCAAGTTGAGACTTGCTAATCGTACCTGCTTGACCTTTTGCGGATTCACCAGAACCTTTGTCAACTCCGGCGGCTTTAGTCAGCAGGACTGAGGCAGGAGGCGTCTTAGTAATAAAGGTGAAACTTCGATCTTCAAAGACTGAAATTTCTACAGGAATGACAAATCCTGCTTTGTCTTGAGTTCTTGCGTTGTATTCCTTACAGAACGCCATGATATTTACTCCATGTTGTCCTAATGCAGGACCGACTGGGGGTGCAGGATTTGCTTTGCCCGCTTGAAGGGCAAGTTTGATCACAGCTACTACTTTCTTGGCCATCGGCGGGTGGAGTTGAACAATTGCGGATTACCTGGCCCTTGAGACAGGTGCGGCGAGGGGACCAACCTACCTCTCGGGCCGCCCTCCGCAGGGAGACGGCCGCCGCTGTTTTAGTTCTGCTTATTGATTTGAGAGAATTCCAGTTCTACTGGAGTTTCTCTTCCGAAAATTGATAGTAGTGCTTTGAGCTTGTTCCGTTCACCAGATACTTCAATAACTTCTCCTTGGAAATCCTTGAAAGGACCTGAAGTAACAATAATTTGATCCCCTTCATCAAGATCCAATTTGACGACGGTTTTCTTTTCAGCAGCTCTTTTGAAGATTCTATCTACTTCTTGACGGCTTAAAGGTCTTGGCTTGATATGACCTCTTGCTTTACCTGTGGCTCTCCTGTCTTCCGCACCTACAAAATTGATGACATTAGGTGTGCTTCTTACGGCCATCATTGTGTCTTCATCAAGCACCATACGAACTAATACATAGCCTGGAAATACTTTTTCTTCTGTTGATTGACGACTCCCATCTTTTTTTAATTTCACAGCCGGTGTTTGAGGAATTTCTATTTCGAGAATCCTATTGCTTACTCCTAGGGTTACAGCCCTTTGTTCAAGAGTTGCTTTGACTTTTTTTTCACAACTCGAAGCCACTTGAATGGCATACCAGCGTGCAATATTTGTTTTAGGGGCTAATGAAGAGGAATTAAGTGAACTTTCAGGCTCATCTTGAGAGGTAGGAATATCCTGCACCTCGGGATTTTCTTGGGGTGAGGAATTTAACTCTGTCACTTTTTAGGAATTCAAGGGTTAGTTAAGAATCGTTGATGGAGAACTCTATTGGGTTACTGGAAAATTTGAGAGGCTCCCCATCCATAAAAACGGCTCACAGCCGCAATTGCAGCAGCAGAAACCATTACCATTAGTATTACAGCAATTGACTCGCTGAAAAGCTGCTGGCGACTAGGCCAAACTACAAGTTTTAGCTCATCTAATGTAGAGGATAAAAAACCATTCTTTCGAGTTGGTTGCTTGTCATCAGTAGAAGAGCTTGGCTCGGTTGGTTCTTTGGATTGGGAACTTGTCACTTAAATAAAGCGTGTGGCTACAAAATTTTTCTTCTAAAGGAAATTTAACTTGAGAGCTTACTTGATATAAGACAATTAGTCTTCGGGAATGAAGACAAGGTTTTCCGACCCGTCATGGTCGAGTTGAACTCGAATTGCTCTTGTATTATGAAATTGCTCTTCTAATAATTGAGTCGCTAGGGGGTTTTCAAGTTTTCGCCGAATAATACGTCGAAGAGGTCTAGCCCCATACTCTGGTTCATATCCTTGAAGTGCAAGTGCTTCAATTGTTTCTTCATTTACACGGAGTTCAAGATCTTGCTCAATAAGAAGATTGGCTAATTCTTGAATTTGAAGTCGGACAATTTGTCCAAGGTCACTTGCCTTCAGTGGCCTAAATCTGATGACCTCATCAATTCGATTTAAGAATTCTGGACGGAATTGTTTTGTCAATGCCTTATCAATTTCTTCTGTAAGCATTTGCTCACGGGATGGAGTTTCATTGCCATCCTCAACAGAAAGTCTTGTCGAGTCCAATATCGCCCTACTCGCAAGGTTGCTAGTCATGACTATGACTGTATTGCGAAAATCAACTGTTCTTCCTTGGGAATCAGTAAGACGACCATCATCCAACATCTGAAGGAGCAAATTGAAAACATCTGGATGTGCTTTTTCAATTTCATCAAGTAGCAAAACAGCATATGGTTTTTGCCTAACAGCTTCGGTTAATTGACCACCTTCTTCATATCCCACATACCCAGGAGGAGCGCCTATTAAACGAGCGACTGCATTCCTTTCCATGAATTCACTCATATCAAGTCTTACTAGAGCTTCTTCTTCGTCAAATAATGATGATGCTAAGGATTTCGCAAGTTCAGTTTTTCCAACACCAGTTGGTCCAAGAAATAAAAAAGATCCAATAGGTCTTCTAGGGTCTTTCATGCCTGCGCGAGCTCGCCGAATGGCTGCAGAAACTGCCTGGACAGCCTCTAATTGACCAATAACTCTTTGGCTTAATTCAAGTTCGAGATTTAAGAGCTTTTGTCTCTCTTCAGCTAGCACACGTTGTATAGGTATTCCAGTCCACCTTGCGACTACATCAGCAATATCCTCGGGCTCCACTTGGTCCCTTACAAGTGCGGTTTGGGATTTTTTTAATGCTGCCAAGTCATTCTCAATGTCACCCTTGCGTAGTTGCAGAAAATGTAATTGATCATATTCCAGTCTTGCTGCTTCCTCCAGGTCTCCCTTGTCTCGGGCTGTTGAGATTTCTTTATGCAAATGTTCAATCTGCATTGTTAATTGCTGATAATTCTCTAGTTGGGAAAGTTCATCTTTCCATTGCTTTATAAGCTTGGATAAATGTTCCTCTGCCTCTTTTAGTTGAGTTTCGAAATGTTCTTTTTCTAGATCTGAGCTCCCATTGATCTTATTAAAACTGAGGTTAATCTGCCTGAGATTTGTCTCTGCCTCTTCGATTATTTGAGGTTTAGAGGTTGCATCGATTTTGAGGTGAGCTGATGCTTCATCTATTAGATCTATTGCCTTGTCGGGGAGACATCGGTCACTGATATATCTATTGGCAAGTCGATTTGCTGTTTCGATTGCTGAATCAGTTATTGTTACTTCATGGTGATTCTCATACTGCTCTTTTAGCCCTCGAAGAATTTCTAGACTTAATTCAAGACTTGGCTCTTTAATTATTACTTGTTGAAAACGCCTATTTAAAGCCTGATCTTTTTCAACTGTTCTTCGATAGTTTTCGGGTGTTGTTGCTCCAATACAACGTAGATCACCTCTTGCAAGAAAAGGTTTGAGTAGGCTGCCTGCATCGGCACTTGATCTGTCATTGCTTATTACTGTATGTAATTCATCAATAAAAAGTATTACTCTTGCATCTGGATTGCTCACCTCTGACAAGACTGATCTGAATCTTTCCTCAAATTGTCCTCGAAATTTTGCTCCTGCTATTAATGCTCCTAAATCAAGCGCTATTAACTTAACTCCTTGCAGCGATTTAGGAACTTCTTCTGAGACAATCTTTTGGGCTAATAATTCTGCAATCGCCGTTTTCCCAACACCAGGTGGCCCAATTAAAACAGGGTTGTTTTTCCCACGTCTTGAGAGAACCTTTATAAGACGTCTTATTTCAGGGTCTCTACCAATAACTGGGTCAAGTTCTCCAGCACTCGCTGCCAAGGTAAGGTCACGCCCATAGGTTTCTAGAGCCTTTATTTCATTTTTCAGTTCCAATTCTATGGACTTATTTTTAGTAGTTACTTTGGAAGAAATATTAGGTGGTAAATTGGTGGAATTAGGAGATTGAGTTTCAGTTACCTTCTTACCTGTATTACTAATAGTGCTTTTGTTATTTTCTTTCTTTCGTGAATAACTTTTTGGTAGTCGTCTTAACTCTGCTTCTAATCGTTCACTGGGAAGTCCTAAATTTCGAAAAAGCTCTGCTCCAATCCTTTCATCTCGGCCAATAGCAAGAAGAATATGAGAGACGTCTATAAGCCTTGATCCCCATCGCATTCTGAATTGATCTGCAGTTTCTAGAAGCTCCTCAAGATCATCACCAATATATAAATTTTCTTCGTTTGAGATTGTTTGCTCAGCAAGAAAGACTTCTAACTCATCAAGCAGTGCAGACTGATTAATTGGGAGTGCTTCAATTAAATTTATGTACGATTTTTCACTAAAAAGAACTTGTAGAATATGTTCAACATCTAAGTCTTGATGTTTCCATCGGCGAGCTATATCCTGTCCTCCCAGTAATAGGTTCCATGCATCATTACTAAACAAATCAGGGTTAGTGCTAAGACTACCTTGTATCGAATCTGAAGGAGTGTTCAAGTTACTCATAGGATCTAAGAGTCCTTTTTATTTTTGGATAATTCAATTAGTTCAATTTTGTACCCATCAGGATCCTCTACGAAGGCAATTATTGTTTTTCCATGTTTCATGGGGCCTGGCGCTCTGACAATATTTCCTCCGTTTTCTGAAATATTTTCACAGGTTGCATAAATATTCTCAACGCCCAATGCTATATGGCCATACCCAGTACCAATCTCGTATTGAGATTGGTCCCAATTATGGGTTAGTTCCAGAACAGTAACCTCACTTTCTTGACCATAGCCAACAAATGCGAGTGTAAATCTTCCAGTTGGGTAATCTTTTTTACGTAGTAAATGCATGCCAAGCACTTTGGTGTAAAAACTTAGAGATTTCTCTAGATCTCCTACCCTGATCATTGTGTGGAGCATTCGCATATAGGTAGACCTCATGAGCACAAACAAGTAAGTTTATTCTGGGCCAAAATCCGAGACATTATTACTTCTGAAATGGCAGGAGTACAAAACATCATCAACTTCTTGGATATCTCTCCTAATACCATTCCTACATCCTCAGAATTTTAATAGTGAACGATTCTCTTGATTTAGTCATAGACACCATTGTTGCCAGGGAAGTTTTGGATTCTCGAGGTAATCCAACAGTTGAGGCTGAAGTTTTTCTTGAGGGTGGTGCTATTGGTAGGGCCATAGTCCCAAGTGGTGCGAGTACAGGTGCGCATGAAGCCCATGAGATGAGAGATGGAGGGGTTAGATACATGGGCAAAGGAGTGGGAAAGGCAGTTGAAAATATTGAAGAAAGGATCGCTCCTGCACTATGTGGTCTATCGGCTCTTGATCAGGCCACTGTTGACGGCACAATGAATGAATTAGATGGCACTGAAAACAAATCAGCCTTAGGCGCAAATTCAATTCTTGCAGTCAGTTTGGCAACGGCCAGAGCTGCATCTAATGGTCTTGGGTTGCCTTTATATCGTTATTTAGGGGGACCATTGGCTTCGCTATTGCCTGTTCCTTTGATGAATGTGATTAATGGTGGTGCACATGCCGCCAATAATCTTGATTTTCAGGAATTCATGCTTGTTCCGCATGGCGCATCAACTTTTAGAGAAGCTTTGCGGATGGGTGCTGAAGTATTCCATATTTTAAAAAATCTATTAAGTGAACGACAACTTTCAACTGCAGTTGGAGATGAAGGTGGCTTTGCCCCTGATTTGCCTAATAATCGTGCTGCTGGAGATTTGTTGATTGAAGCAATCGAGAAAGCAGGTTTTACTCCAGGTAAACAAATTTCTTTGGCTTTAGATGTGGCCAGTACAGAATTCTTCTCTAATGGTTCTTATTCTTATGGAGGTTCTAACTATTCCAGTGCTGAGATGGTAGATGAGCTATGTAAGTTGGTTGACTCTTATCCAATTGTTTCTATAGAAGATGGCCTTGCTGAGGATGATTGGGAAGGATGGAGCCTTCTAACAGAAAAGCTGGGTAAGAAGGTTCAGTTAGTAGGTGATGATTTGTTTGTAACTAATTCTCATCGACTGCGAAAAGGTATTGATAAGAAAGTGGCTAATTCTATCTTGATTAAGGTTAATCAGATAGGCACTTTGACCGAAACCTTGCAAGCTATTGACCTCGCAAATCGCTTTAGCTATTCATGTGTGATAAGTCATCGGAGTGGAGAGACTGAAGACACTTCTATAGCCGATCTTGCAGTTGCAACTCGTTCTGGACAGATCAAGACAGGTTCATTGAGTAGAAGTGAGCGTGTTGCTAAATATAATCAATTGTTGAGAATTGAAGATGAATTGGGTAACCAGGCCGCCTATGCAGGTGCTTTAAATTTAGGTCCTTATTTTTAACGACTTTATTATCAAGAAATTTGCTTCTTTCTTTGCTTGCACTAATTATTTTTTAGAAGTCCTCGCTTCTATCCTTCGATCTCGACCCATTCTGATTTGTAATTTTATCCATCCAATACCAATTGGAATTGCAATAACTATTGGGATAATTGCGAAAGCAATTTGATCATTATTCTTTAAAAGTGCGGCTGCAATTCCAAGACAGCCAAGTAACACGGATTGGCCCATGGCTTGTTGGGCATTGACCATCCTGCGCAATTGTCTATCGGATTCACCCATCCGAATTTGTAGCAGCAGGTCACCTTGCTCTAAGCGTTCTAGGTTTTCGTCAAGACGTTTCGGTAGACCAACAGCTTTACTCCCTAGGGAGCCAAATTGGCGTCCTAGTTCATTTATTAAATCGTTTGGATTAGAACCATTAGAAGCCATGAGGGGAAGAAGATATGGTTTGGCTATTGCAAACAAGTTAAAGCTTGGGTCAAGACTACGCCCTACTCCTTCAAAAGTTGAAAGTGCTCTCATTACAAAAATGAGCTCAACAGGTAGTCGAAAAGGTTTCCCATAAACAAGGTCATAGATATCTCCTGATATCTTTTGCACGATATTTGAATTAAAAGGCGGTGTAAGAGCTTCTTGGAGCATTACTCTTACGAGACGACGAACTGGCCCTATGTCAATTCCTTCAGCTATAAGACCAGCCGCTTGAAATTCTTCAACTAGTGCTTTCGCATCTCTTGTTGCCGCTGCACGAACCATCGTGCCAATTCTATTTCGGAGGCTATTTGAGATGAGGCCCATCATGCCGAAGTCGTAGTAGACAAGTGCACCATCAGTAGCAACTGCCAGGTTTCCCGGATGTGGGTCCGCATGAAAAAAACCAAATCTGACTAGTTGTTGTAAGTAACTTTCTGCACCTATTTGAGCAATCAAAGTTGGGTCGATACCTTCTCTTTTTAATCCTTCAAGATCATTGATTTTGATCCCAGGTACATAATCAAGACAAAGAATTTTTTTTGTGCTGAGTTGCCAGAGAACTTGAGGAACACGAATATCTGGATTCTCGAGGAATTGTTGACGGAATCGAGCAGCATATTGAGCTTCAATTCGGAAATCTAGTTCTCGGATTAGTACTCGTTGGCATTCTTGAGCCATGCCAACCCAATCTCGACCATTACTCCAACTTCGATTGCGCTGAAGAACAGAGGCAACTTGTTGCATTATTGCCAAATCAAGTCGGAATAATTTTTCAAGTCCAGGTCGCTGGATTTTGAAAACCACCTCGCGCCCACTTCTTAAGGTTGCACGATGAACTTGAGCTAGTGATGCTGCTCCTAATGGTGTAGTAGTAATTTCAGAAATTTCTTTAGCTCTAGTCCCTAGTTCATTTTCAATAATTGAAAGTGCTTTTTCAAAATCAAAAGGAGGAACCTTGTCTTGTAATTTGGCTAGCTCTAACACCCATTCTGCTGGTAAAACATCTGGCCTGGCTGAAAGAAGTTGCCCGAGTTTGATAAAAGCAGAGCCAAGTTGCAGAAGCTGAGAAGTTAACCATTGAGCACGAATAACTTGCCTCTTTGTTTTCCTTTTGGGAGTAAAACCACCAAGATAGCTCCAGGTTTTAGAGTCCCACCAGATTAGTAAGAGAATTTTTAGAACTATAAGCCAAATTCTGATGGAACGAGTTATGTGTGATATAACACTTGAAAGTTTCTTGAGAACAATCAATTTCTTTCCTCAACTTTTACAGCTAGCCTTGTAATCTTTTCTCTGATTCGATCAATTCTATCTAAGATATTGTCACTTTGATGAGGTGTAGATTGTTTATTGAATTGGTCTTCCTCTTTATTTTGTAACCTTTCTAATCGATTAGCTTCTTCAATGACTTCCTCTTGAAATAGGTGCCATTCTTCTCTTAATCGATCAGGAGTATTCTTTCCCTTCTCAGATAATTTGTCGGCAACACTTATTAATTTGTTTTGAAAGCGAGCTGTTAGAAGATTGAATGCTGCTTTGACAAAGGTTTCAGAGGAAGCCATTATTTTATTGAAGAAAATAAGGATAGTGGAAGTTTGTCATTCTTAAGGGTTAGGAAGGGCTTTGAATAGTTCAATGATATTTTTACTGGTTGGTTCAAGCTGAACTGAACTATTATGATTGCTATCCCCGACTATTTGAGTTGGGTTTTCAGATCTCTCTAAACTCTGTAGAGCAGCTTGGAGCTGCTTTTTTTGTGTCTCTTGTATGGCTGTAGATATCCTTTTTTGCAGTTCGCTACTCTTTTGGATTGCTAGTAAAGCCTCTTGCTGAGCTTTTCTTTCAGCTGCTAGTAAAGCCTCTTGTTGAGCTTTTTTTTCAGCTGCTAGTAAAGCCTCTTGTTGAGCTTTCTTTTCAGCTGCTAGTAAAGCCTCTTGTTGAGCTTTCTTTTCGGCTGCTAGTAAAGCTTCCTGCTTTCTTAGACTATTAATTTTTTTTTGATGATCAAGATTTAAATCCTTAAGTGTTTTCCCAGGAAATTGTTTGTTTTCAAAAAGTTGTTGATTGCCAGGCTCATTGTGTAGGGAAATTTGACTAGAAATAAGTCTTTCACTTACTCGATATCCCAAGGCACAGAAACTTCCTGCTATTAGCGGGGTAAACCAATAAATTGATCGATGTTGGTTCTTGCTGCTCATTTTAGGAACATTGTTCTGCCATGGAGTGGTTGAGATGAGATTTTGAGTTTTCCTATGATGTTAGGAATCATATTTGGTGATTTTTGAGTTCAAGATCTTAAGCTTGGAGAATAATTACAGATTTAATTTCCCTGAGAAGCTAGTCTCAGAAGGAATTGAGGATTAAAAACAAGAATTCTCAAGATTTTAAGTGCCCAGAATCGCGCTTATGTCCATATGATTCTTAAAGGATTTCGTTAATGAGTTGAAGGAGACTCTCTGCTCTTGGAAACTATTGAAGCTGATGTCGTGATAGTAGGGGGTGGCCCAGCGGGTTGCACCTGTGCTCTGTATACCTCAAGAGCTGATCTGAAAACTGTAATTCTTGATAAGAATCCAGCTGTAGGTGCTTTAGCAATTACCCATCAGATTGCTAATTACCCAGGAGTCTCTAGTGAGATGTCAGGAGAGGCACTTCTCCAACTAATGCGAGACCAGGCAGTTGAATATGGGACGGATTACAGAAGAGCTCAAGTTTTTGGAGTAGATACTTCAGGCGATTTGAAAACGGTTTATACCCCAGAAGGTACTTTCAAATGCAAAGCACTCGTTTTGGCTAGTGGTGCTATGGGGCGCCCTGCTTCATTTAAGGGTGAGGCGGATTTTCTTGGAAGAGGTGTTAGTTATTGCGCTACTTGTGATGGAGCGTTCTATAAGGAGCGAGAAGTGGCTGTCATAGGAGTTAATAAAGAAGCAGTGGAAGAAGCTCAAGTTTTAACTAAGTTTGCTTCTAAAGTGCATTGGATCACTTCTAATGATCCCAAACCAGATGATTTGCACGCACAAGAATTAATTGCTCGACCCAATGTAAAACATTGGAGTAAAACAAAACTTCTGCAAATTGATGGTAATGAAAGTGGGGTTACTGGTATTCAACTTAAGTCAAGGGCTAATGATGTTGCAGAGCAATTAGATATAGAGGGTGTCTTTGTTTATATGAGTGGTTCAAAGCCTATTACTGATTTCTTAGGGGATCAAGTGGCTTTAAAGGAGGATGGAGGTGTTGTTGTTGATGATTTTATGTCAACAACTTCAGAAGGAGTCTGGGCTATTGGTGATATAAGAAATACTCCTTTCAAGCAAGCAGTGGTAGCAGCCTCGGATGGATGTATTGCAGCAATGGCTATAGACAGATTTATTAATAGTAGAAAAGTAATTCGCGTGGATTGGGTACATTCTTGAGTAGCTTCCCATTTATTTATTCTTTCGGCAGATATGTTTTGGTTATAGGTTCATATTTAAATCATTAACTTAAAGACAACTTGCTTCTGATACATAAGCAACTCCTCCGTAATAACTAAGAAGTGGTTTGATGTTTGCTCTAATTCTTTCTAACACAGTTTCTTCGCAAAAAACAATTACATGCGCATTGGCTCCTAAGCCTGTAAATTCCATATCCTCTGAAACAACACGTTCAGGTCCTCTTCCAGTAACGTGTTTCATGACCGTATACCCTGGTACGTTTGAGGCCTCTAGTGACTTCAGCATTGCATCTAACTCTCTTTCGCCAAAGATAAGATCTAATCGTTTCATAAATTACCCAAAATTTGGAATGACTTTGTTGACTAAACTCATATATAAAGGTATACCAAAAATAATGTTAAAAGGGAATGTTAATCCAAGAGTCGTTGATATGTAATAACTTGACTTTGCTTCTGGGACAGTCATCCGCATAGCTGCTGGAACAGCTAGATAAGATGCGCTTGCACATAAGACAACAAAAAGAAGTGCATTGCCTTCATCTAATTGGATAGCTTTGGCAACAAGTACTCCCAAAATCGCATTAACAAGCGGCATTGCAATAGCAAAAAGAATCAGGAATGAACCTGCTCTTTTCAGACTTGGAAGTCTTTGAGCTGCGACAATTCCCATGTCTAGAAGGAAAAAACATTCTGCCCCATAAAAAAGTTTTCCTGTAAAGGGTTCCATCTTTTGCAACGTATCTGGATTGGTTGAGGCTGTTAGGAACCCAATTAGAAGGCTGCCCATTAAAAGATAGGCTGAGCCATTAAGTGTTGCTTCGTGAAGGATTTTTCTCCATTTAATTTTACTTGCTCTTGGCCTGTTGTTTGGGGCTAAAAGTTTAACTAATAATAATCCAACAATTATTGCAGGAGACTCCATTAGAGCCAGAGGGGCAACCATGTATCCGTCAAATGGTATGTTCTGATTATCTAAGAAGCTTTCGGCGGTTATAAAAGTAACAGCACTTATAGATCCATAGGCAGCTGCAATTGCAGCTGAATTGAACACATCAAATTTAATTCTTAAGATAATAAAACAAATTAAAGGTATTACTAAGGACATTAGGATTGCTGCAGTAATACTTGGTATTACTTGGCCATTTAGGCCGCTTAATTGCAGCTCTGTTCCTCCTCTGAAGCCAATGGCTAATAAAAGATATAAGGAAAAGAGCTTTGGTAAAGGAGCAGGTATTTCTAAGTCAGATCGAACAAATACTGCTATTACCCCGAGGAAAAAGAAAAGAACTGGGGGAGTTAATACATTTTGAAGAATCAGACTTGGTTCCATGGTTTTATTTGAATTATGAATTCAGTTCATTGAGAGCAACTTCAATTGCCTCTTTCCTGCTAGTAATAATCCCTTGAACTCCGAATCTAATAAGACGTTCTTGCACTCTTTGATTTGAGCATGCTACTAAGGCTTTTCTGTCATTGTTTTTTGCTTCTTGCACCATATCTTCTATAGCTAATGTTGCTGTGACACCTAGTCTTGGAACTTCAGTGATATCTAAGATCAATACCTTGTAGTTTCTAACCAGCATCATCCTTTCAGTGATGCCTTTAGCTGCTCCAAAGCTTAGAGGTCCTCTTAATCTAAACAGCATCACTTCGCCTGAGCATTTGTCTAGGAGTTCTTGCTCTTCTTTAGGAAGTGGAGTGATTGAATCTTCTTCAATATTTTCTTCTTTAAGAGGATTGTCGGCTTCCATCCCCTCTAGTTGAGTTTGAGTAATTGAGTCAATCGTGAGCATATTTGCAATAAAAACTCCTACAAGAACAGCCCAAATTAAGTCCCAAAAAACTGTCATTAAAAGCACGCCATACATTACAGCGGCGGTTTTGATGGATAATTTGTGTGCTCTTAAAAGAAATCCCCAGTCAATTATATCTAGACCTACTTTAATAAGGATTCCTGCTAACAGAGCAGTTGGAATTTCTGCTGCTAAAGGACCAGCTCCAAGAAGAACTAACAAAAGGACGACTGAATGAACCATCCCTGATATTGGAGTTCTCCCTCCGGACTTGATATTGATAACTGTACGCATTGTTGCCCCTGCGCCAGGGAGGCCTGTAAATAAGCCAGCAATGCTGTTCCCCAGCCCTTGTCCAATAAGTTCTCTATCTGAATTGTGACGTGTTTGTGAAATATTGTCGGCAACTAATGATGTGAGAAGTGAATCAATAGCACCTAGTACTGCTAATACGAGTCCAGCCTTGATAATTACTGGAAAATTTTCATTCCAATTAGGCATGCTAAAGGTGAGACCACCTTCGGGAATTGCACCTATTCGTGGTAAAGGGTCAAGGCCTTTAGCTTGAAGTGCTGCATCACCAAATAGAACAACCGAAAGAGGTGTGACTATTAATAAGGCTAATAAGGGAGACGGTATCCATTGGCTAACTTTCCTTGGCGTTAAGAAAACAATTGCAAGAGTCATGGCTGCTACTCCTATGGCAGCTCCATTCGGTTCGAAATTTGTGAGGAGTGTGTCAAGTGATTCAAGAACACCTCCTCGGGTGCTAATTCCTAATAGAGGACCAATCTGCAGTACAAGGATTATTACCCCAATGCCTGACATAAAGCCAGAAACTACTGAATAAGGGACAAGAGTTATATATTTCCCGAGTTTTAGTAGGCCAAAAAGAACCTGAAATAATCCTCCAATTACCACTGCGGCCATTACTAGTGGAAGAATTTCTCCTGCGCCTAAATCTCTTGAGACTCCTACTGCGGCAAGACTTGCCACGACTCCTGCAACGGTTACGCTCATTGGCCCTGTTGGTCCGCTGACTTGGGCTGGTGTGCCGCCAAATAATGCAGCGATAAAACCAACTACAACAGCTCCGTATAAGCCGTAAATTGCCCCTCCTGGACCAAGGGCTGCATTGCCAAAAGCTAGAGCTAATGGCAGAGCTACAACTGCAGCAGTGATTCCACCAAGAACATCTCCTCGGATATTTCTTAGGTGAAAGCCATGGATTAGAGCCAAGGTTTCCTCCTTAATGATTCCATTTATCATCAGCCTATCTGGCTAAGGGCACCTTTTGCCAACCATCTATTACGAACTTTCAACTTTTGCTTTTGAAATCCAAGGGAAGGGATGGCCTTAATTTTTTGGTAGCTTCTTGAAAATAATTCTCTGGGATTCGTTATATTTTTGGCAAATCTTTTTGCTGATTAATATTACATTGTGACTGTATGACTAATCTCTATAATTGGTTGTCAATTGCTATAGCTATCAATAAGACTATCGTTGATTATTGTATTTATGAAAACTAGTTCCATCGAAGATGGTGTTATGGCTATCAAGTCTTTTGAGAGTGCTTGAAAGATTCTGGTAGATAGTTTTATTTTTTCTTTCAGGATTGATCTCTCAAATAAATTGATTATTTTTTTGAATCTCTTAATCGGTTTGTTCCGTTCGGGCTTCCCTACATCTTGGAAACGATATAGTGCATTTGAATTAGATGGGTTTAAATAGTTTTGGGATTGATCCCTAATCAACTTTATGGAGCGTGGTGGTTATCGAGATTATTTCAAGGTGCTTGAGGTTGAGCGAACCGCAAGCCCTGAAGAAATAAAACGCTCTTTTAGGAAGTTGGCACGCGAATATCATCCTGATGTAAATCCAAATAATTCTCAGGCCGAAGCAAGATTTAAGGAGATTAGCGAGGCTTATGAAGTTTTGTCGGATCCTGACAAAAGAAGGAAATATGAACAATTTGGTCAGTATTGGAATCAAACAGAAAATAGTTACAGCAAAGGAACTGGTGGATTCGATGTTGATTTTGGAAGATATGGAGATTTTGATGATTTCATAAATGATTTGTTAGGACGATTTGGAGGCCCTAGAGGCTCAGGAGGGTTCCCTGGGGCAGCTAATTTTTCAAGAACTTCAGCTAACTCTTCTCTTGCGTTGGATGCTGAGGTGTTAATAAAGCTAAGTTTTGCTGAGGCTTTCAAAGGAACTCAACGAATTCTTTCTGTTAATGAAGAACGGGTTCAGGTAACAATTCCAGAGGGGGTTAAGTCTGGAACTCGGTTAAGACTCAAAGGTAAAGGTAATTTGCAGCCAGGTACTGGCAAAAGAGGAGATCTTTATTTAAATCTTGAAGTCACACCTCACGCTATATGGCATTTTGAAGGTAACAAGCTTTGTGCGGACCTACCTGTATCTTTTGATGAATTGGCGTTGGGCTCAAAAATTACAACTATTACTCCTGATGGAGAAGCGGAACTAACTATTCCTGCTGGTACTCTTCCAGGTAAAAGGCTTAAACTAAAGGGGAAGGGATGGCCCTCCCCTGTGGGTCGAGGAGACTTGCTTCTTACGCTGACTATCTCATTCCCTGATCAATGGTCCTTTGATGAAATTCAGTTATTAGAAAACTTTAGTCGGATACGCTCCCACCATCCACGAAAGGGATGGCTTCATTCAGCGAGAATCTAAAACTATTCTCCGATCAACAATCTCATGTTTTGTCAGGTTTAATGGATTTAACCTATCGCCCTCGTCGCCTTCGCAGGACAGCTTCCTTGAGAAGCATGGTTCGGGAAAACAATTTGAGTCCGAATGATTTTATATACCCATTATTTGTTCATGAAGGCAATCAAGTCGAGTCTATAGCGGCCATGCCAGGTGCCAATCGTTGGCCATTGGATCGCCTGGTTGGTGAAGTTGAGAGGGCATGGAATTTAGGTATTCGCTCTATTGTGTTGTTTCCAAAAGTATCAGAAGCTCTGAAGACAGAAGATGCAGCAGAGTGTTTTAACGAGAAAGGTTTAATTCCACGAGCAATACAACTTTTAAAACAAGAGATGCCTGAAATGACAATTATGACTGATGTGGCTTTAGATCCATATTCTTCAGATGGCCATGACGGAATTGTTAGTCCTGATGGAATTGTCTTAAATGACGAAACTATTGAATCACTCTGTAGACAAGCTGTTGTTCAAGCTCATTCTGGTGCAGATTTAATTGGTCCTAGTGACATGATGGATGGAAGAGTAGGTGCTATTAGAGAATCTTTAGATGATGAGGGTTTTGAGCATGTTGGGATCATTAGTTATACAGCAAAGTACTCGTCTGCTTATTACGGACCGTTTAGAGAAGCCTTAGATTCTGCCCCTAGAGGTAATAGTAATAAACCAATACCTAAAACTAAGAACACTTATCAAATGGATCCAGCGAATGCTCGTGAAGCAATAATTGAAGCTCAGTTAGATGAGCAAGAAGGTGCAGATATTTTGATGGTTAAGCCTGGATTGGCATACCTAGATATTATTCATTGCTTAAGACAGGAATCCCAATTGCCTATAGCTGCTTATAACGTAAGTGGTGAATTTGCGATGGTCAAAGCAGCTGCTGAGCGAGGGTGGATAGACGAACGTTCTGTAGTTTTAGAAACTCTTTTAAGTTTTAAAAGAGCTGGAGCTGACTTGATTCTTACCTATCATGCTTGTGATGCTGCTAAATGGCTCAGAAGCTCAGGTTGATTTCTTTATGATTGGATTAGATGGAATAGCGTATTTCAATTTTCTTATGGAATTTTGAAATCTGAACCTTATCTTTAGTAAATTATAACTAATTCAGTACTAGCTTTTTCAAGCTTTTTAATGAGCCATGACAACTGTTAAGAGGCTAGGTCATGTTGCTATTCGTGTGCAAGATGTTGAGCGTGCCAAGGATTTTTATGTTGGTCTTGGTATGAAGCTGGTTTGGCAGGATCCAGATTGGTGCTATTTGGAAGTTGGTCCTGGAAAAGATGGCCTAGCCTTATTAGGTCCAGGTTATAAATCTGCAGGACCACATTTTGCATTTCATTTTAATGAGCGAAAGCAAGTCGAGAATATTCAAGTTGAATTGCAGCAAAAAGGAGTGAAAGTAGGTGATTTATATGAACATCGTGATGGAACAGCTTCATTTTATTTACAAGATCCTGAAGGGAACTGGTTTGAGATGCTCTATGAGCCAAAAGATGGGATCCCGAAAAATCATGTTCAAGGAATTAAATCTTAGAAATTAGCTCTTTGGCTATGGGTTCAGACCTTTCATCGAGTTCTATTGCTTTTAAAGAGACTCTCGAATTACTTGAATGGCCCACTGTTTGTGCTCAATTGTCAACTTTTGCGAGTAGTCACCAGGGACGAAGACACTGTAAGGAGCTGTCTCTTCCTGCAGACTTTGCTACTAGTCGCATACGCTTATCTGAAACTTTAGAAATAGGTTTGTTAGATAATTCTTTGGAAGGTGGCTTGAGTTTTAAAGGCGTTCACGATATAGAAGAGACTTTGTTTTGTTGTGAGAAAGGTGGTTTAGTCTCAGGAGAAGAGTTATTAGGAGTTGCCGAAACTCTTGGTGCTGCTAGACGATTACGTCGTCAGCTTTATGACTCTGAATTAAGACCAACTATTTCAGCTTTATTGGTTGATTTTGCAACGCTTCCAGAACTAGAAAAGCATTTGAAGTTTGGACTCGAGGAGGGAGGGAGAGTTGCAGATCGAGCAAGTGTCAATCTTGGAATTCTTAGACAAAAGAATCGTGAATTAATAGGGCAACGGAATGAAGCACTTAATCAACTTATAAGGAGATGTGCGAACTTTCTTCAAGATTCTGTTGTCGCAGAGCGGAATGGCCGATCTGTTATAGCAGTTAAGGCCTCATTTGCTTCGAAAATTCCTGGTTTAGTACATGACACATCTGCTTCTGGGAGTACGCTCTTTATAGAGCCACAAGGTGTGATCTCTCTAAGTAATCAAATCGCACAAGTCAGATCGTTAATTGTTAAAGAAGAGCAATTTTTATTGAAAGAATGGAGCCACCTTGTTGGACAAAACTTTGTACAAATTGAAAAGCTTTCTAAGACCTTATTGCAATTAGATCTTGCTCTGGCACGCGCTCGGTATGGACAATGGATTAAAGGAGTTCCACCCATACTCTATGAAGAAAGTGATGGGTCTTTTAGTCTTCCTGACTTAAGACATCCTTTACTGGTTTGGAATCAAATTTGTAATAAGGGTGCGGAGGTAGTCCCAGTTACTTTGGAAATATCTACTGAGTTGAGAGTCGTTGCAATAACTGGTCCCAATACTGGGGGCAAAACTGTAACTCTAAAAAGTATAGGTCTTGCTGTTCTTATGGCACGTGCAGGCATGTTATTGGCCTGCTCTGGCGAACCATTGATACCATGGTGTAATCAAGTATTGGCTGATATTGGAGATGAACAATCTCTACAGCAAAGCTTGTCAACTTTTAGTAGCCATATCAATAGAATTAGCCGAATCTTCCAAGCATTAGAGGAAAAAGCTGGATCAGCCTTGGTCTTGTTGGATGAAGTTGGTGCAGGTACAGACCCTAGAGAAGGAACGGCATTGGCGATTGCTTTGTTGAAAACACTCGCTGATCGAGTGCGATTGACTATTGCCACTACTCACTTTGGAGAACTTAAAGCGCTTAAATATACTGACCCACGCTTTGAGAATGCTTCGGTTGCATTTGATTCTGAGACGATAACGCCTACTTATACTTTGCAATGGGGAATCCCTGGTCGAAGCAATGCTATTTCTATTGCTTGCCGACTTGGTTTAGATAAGGAAATCATAAGTCGTGCAGAAAAATTTATTGCTAATAATGAATCTCCGGAGGTGAACAAAGTAATTATTGGCCTTGAAGAACAAAGAAGAATTCAACAATCTGCGACAGAAGAAGCTGTTTCCCTGTTGGCACGTGCTGAATTACTTCATGACCAATTATTAGAACAATGGGAAAAACAATGTAAGCAGTCTGCTGAAGTACAGGAGATGGGACGTCAAGAACTTGAAAGTTCCATAAGAGATGGTCAAAGAGAAGTGAGGAATTTGATTAAGCGTTTGCGTGCAGAAGGAGCGAATGGAGAGACAGCTAGACGAGTTGGACAAAGATTGCGCCGTTTAGAAGGCGAACATTTCAAAACTACTTCTAACATTGCAAAAAATGCTTGGTCTCCGCAAGTTGGAGAACGGATTAGATTGATTTCTTTAGATAAGGCTGCCGAAGTTATCTCTATTTCAGAAGATGGATTGTATTTAAATGTTCTTTGTGGTGTTTTTAGGAGTACGGTTCACTTAGATGCGGTTGAAAGCCTTGATGGCAGGAAATCAAAGCCGATTGAAACTGTGGTTCAGATTCGCAGTACAAAGTATTCTGGGAATAGCTCAACTCTAAGAACCAAAAGAAATACTATTGATGTTCGTGGGTTAAGAGTTCACGAAGCAGAAGTAGTAGTTGAGGAATATTTCCGCAAGGCTATTAGCCCTGTTTGGGTTGTTCATGGAATAGGCAGTGGAAAATTAAAAAAAGGTTTACGCAAATGGTTTGATGATCTTGAATATGTAAAAGAAGTTTCTGATGCGGAGCAACAAGATGGAGGCTCAGGCTGCACAGTTGTTTGGATGCACTAAGTAGCAATTCTGGTTTGCTTAATAGATACTGATAGTGGTTAGATAATTAATCCGCCCAGCTTATATATATCTGACATGAATGTAGTAAAACACCCAGAGCAAAAAAGCATTCAAATAGTTCCTGATCGCTAGAAATCAAGACAGGAATATCTATACCTAGCAATTCGAGGCAAAGACAGAAATATATTATTGCTCCTGTAGAAAAATATCCTATGAGATGTAGATGAGGGAAAATAAAATCGGATATTGTATGTCTTTGGACCTGACGTTTACTTCTTAAATACCAACCTAATAAACATAAAAGTGTCAAGGAGAAAAGGAATAAAGCTGTGATGAATGTATTAGGTAAACCATGCAAGAAGATAAGGTTATGAATATTAGTTTCTTCTTGTGCATTGGATTGGTTGAAAAACTCAGGAGATTTCCAATTGAAGATCATTTGCCCCCAACTGATTTCTTCCATTGCCAGCAAAAAAGTTAAACTACTTATTGCAAGAGTAAATTTCCCGACTAATTTTTTGAGCTCTTTTCTGGATGCAATGAAATAAATAAATGCTGATAAAAAAAGAAACAGAAAGCTCAGCCATTCGACTAGACTACCTTCTTCGACAAGACGAAGATAGCTTTTTATTTCTTTCAATTGAATTCTATAAATTATGAATAGTAAGAAAGTCGCAAAGGGGAAAATTCCTAATAGCTTTTTGGCAATCACATTGGTTTTTATTGTGTATGCCTTCATGTACATAGTGGATCTTTTAAAGTGTCCAATAAAAAAGAGCGTCAACCCTATGAAACCTTGAATAATTTGAGGTGTAGATAATGGCGAATTGTAAATATTAAAGAAAATCCTGGCAAGAGTTGTACAGATTAGGGCGATTCCGAAAGTAACTAAAGTTAGATCTATTAATTTGCCTAAGAATAGACGCCTTTGATAAGATAAATCTGTTTGATTGATTGATGCAGATTCAATTGATGTTGCAGGCATTTAACGACCCAGTCCAATGATTTACCTAATCTAATCTATTCCTTATAAATCATTCAGTTTTGACTTCTTTATGATAAGAATTGAAAACCTTTTTCTTGTTAATTCCTGCATCATTTAATTTAAATAGATATTTTGATATTGATTTGGATAGATTATTTTCTTTCGCTAAGAAGCTTAAAAGTTAATTACATAATGGTAGTTCTCATTTAATTCTTAATATTAGCCATCATTGCTCTAGATGATTGGATAGAGTTTTAAACAAATCTCATCAAGTCAGATCACAAAGACTTAGGATCTATTCGGTTATGAAAAATAGGTTATTCCAAATTTTAATAAATGAGGACGATAGCCTTTTGCTGCCGCCACTTATTCAGGAAGTCACAAACGAGATTATTGAGTATTTCCCCGAATATGAATATTCCCTGTGGGGTGATTGTCAAATCAGGCAGGTCTTGCAATCAGAATTTGAACCAGAAGTCTATAAAGCTTACTGCTCTCTGCTGCCATTTGCTTATCGCTCTGATTTAGCACGTTATTGCTTGCTATACCATTTTGGGGGTTGGTATATAGATTTAGGCATTAAGCTTGCAAAGAAGAATGTTGTGTCACTGATTCCCAATCAAATCGAGATGATTTTTTTCTGGGATTTGGGCGATTTAATGGCACCTTATAGGAGTTTTTATGATTGCATGAATGGCTTAATTTACTCCAAACCAAACAACGTGGTACTTAGAAAAGCAATTGACTTAATTGTTGAGAACTGCAAGTCTCATTATTATGGAAGCGATTCTATGAGTCCAACTGGACCTGGTGTTCTTGGAAGGGCTGTCTCGATAATTGGAAAATCTGATAAATATTATGACGGGCATTTTATGCAGTTAACACCACAGCATGATCAGAAGAATAAAGCTTATGTTATGAGAACAGGTGAAATATTTGCTTGGCATCGTTCTTATATGAATTCCAATTATACAAGTCTTGCTGATCTTGGTTTCGCAGGAGGGAATGATTACCGACAGCTCTGGAGGGATAGAAAAGTCTATATTTAGATTTGTAGGCTAAATATAAATCATGAACCTTGGAATTGATCAGTTGGTAAAAGCTTAGGTTGAAAGTAATTTTACATCTATGTGATTGAGTAATTAGAAATCCTTGTTGTCTTGTGTTCAAACCCTCCTCTTCTCCTAAACTCATCAAATCATTAAGTAGCCTTTAGTAAAAATGACTTGTTAGTTGTAAATTCTAATTTATCCATGATGCTTTTCAAGCTTTGAAACCTATTGTCAGCACTAGAAGAATATGCAATTTATAGATCAGGCACGTATTGCTGTTCGGGCAGGTCGTGGAGGTGATGGCATAATTGCTTTTCGAAGAGAAAAATATGTTCCTGCAGGAGGACCTGCTGGAGGAGATGGTGGTAATGGAGGAAACATAGTTTTAGTTGCAGACACTAATCTTCAAACTCTTTTAGACTTCAAGTTCAAAAGACTGTTTCTTGCGGAAGATGGCAAAAGAGGAGGACCGAATAGATCTACAGGATCTTCTGGAAAGGATTCACTGATACGGGTTCCATGTGGTACTGAGGTAAGACATCTTCACACAGGAATGATTCTTGGAGATTTAACCTCGGATGGAGAACGTATTGTCATTGCTTTTGGAGGTAGAGGTGGGCTTGGTAATGCTCATTATTTAAGTAATCGAAATCGTGCTCCTGAAAAATGTACTGAAGGAAAAGAAGGGGAGGAATGGTTGATTCAGTTAGAACTCAAATTGTTGGCAGAAGTTGGAATTATTGGTTTACCTAATGCAGGTAAAAGTTCTTTAATAAGAGCCCTTTCATCTGCAAGACCAAAAGTGGCGGATTATCCGTTTACAACATTGGTTCCCAATTTAGGCGTTGTTCGCAGACCAACTGGAGATGGCACAGTCTTTGCGGATATTCCAGGTTTAATAGCTGGCGCATCTGAAGGCATTGGTTTAGGACATGAATTTCTTCGTCATATCCAACGCACTAAATTACTTATTCATTTAGTAGATAGTGGCTCAGAGGATCCAGTAAAGGATTTCAGTGTTGTCGAAAAGGAATTAAAAGCCTATGGCCACGGACTAATCGATCGCCCCAGAATATTGGTGTTAAATAAGGTTGAGTTATTGGGCGAGAACCATCAAAAAGATTTGGTTGATTCTCTTGAGGAAGTAACTGGTAAGAAGTTGACCCTTATTTCAGTAGCAATGAAAAAAGGCTTAGATCTTCTTTTAAACAAGGTTTGGGGTGAATTGGATTATCAATGTCTTTAAGTCCAAATGCTTACTTGTTTTTATATTAGTAATTAGCCATAAATGGAGGGAGAACATTTTTATCATGACTTTCTTTACTTGCTTTGATTATGAAGGTAACGTCATTGCACGTTGTCAGACAAAACAAGAAATTGAAGTTTTAAAAAGAATGGGTCGTCCCATTGCCAGAGTCAGAGCAATGAGAAATGAAGAGGCTATTGTGTGCTCTCTTACAGGTAGTCCAGCTGAATTTAATCAGGATTACTGACTCTATTATTACCACTCTCATCTCTGTCAAGGGAATATAAGACTTAAATCTTTCAGAGTATTTTCTGAAGACTAATCGTCATATACGAGGCATTCTGGTTCGTCTGGGTTTGCGTCACAGAACAATTCCAATGCATTTGGATCATGTTTGTCATCAGGATGGTGCTCTTTATATTCCTCAAGGGAATGAAGTTCTTCTGTAAGGTGACGAACCTTTGCAGAGTCTCCAACTTCTTGAGCGGTTTGGATCTCTGATTGATCCTTTTGAATGTGTTCGTCGATGGTGTTCATGGATACTTAAAGCTTTCTTGGGAATGCTCACTTGCCTACATTAAGACCCTTGAACAGTTGTGCCATGGGTGTTAAGGACACTTGGTTTGCGTTACAACACCTTTGCTTAAATTTTGTATCACAGACTACAATTTGTATCCATCAGGAATCTTTCGCCCTTCAAAGCAGCAAAGCCTATCTCAATAAACCTAAGATGTGTTTTGGGATTTCTGGATTGAGATTTTAAATGAGAGGATCTATTTTTATGAAAGATATTGAGTTGTGAAATTTCCTTTTGGCATCATGATTTCTTTCAAGGAGAGATATCGCTGAGTTCTAGCCACCTTTCTTCTGAGACTTGAATCTTTTCAACTATAACTGCAAGCTTGCTGCTCATTAAAGTTAGATCTCCTTGAGATCTTTGTAAGGACTCTTCAAGTTCTTTCTTTTGTTCTTCTAATTCGGGTAGTACTTTTTCTAGGAGTTGAAGCTCTTTAGTCTCCTTGTAGGTAAGTCTTCTTTTCTTGTGATTAGAGTTTTTGTTGCTTATTGAGATGGAATTGCTTAAATATGATTCTGATGAATTATTTGATTTTACATTTGTCTTTGTTATTTTATTATCTTTACTATTCACTTGTGTCTTGTTTTGTGTAGCTTTGATTCTCTTCTGGTCTAGAAAGTTACTATAGTTACCCTCGTATCTTTGTAGAATCCCATTATCAAGATGAAAAATTCTATCTACAGTTCTATCTAGAAAATAACGATCATGTGAAACTACAATTACGCAACCTTCGAAGTCATCCAGGAAATCTTCTAATACGCTTAAAGTATGAATATCTAGATCATTTGTCGGTTCATCTAGAAGAAGAACATTTGGTGCTGAGATAAGTATTTTGCATAATGAAAGTCTTCTTTTCTCTCCTCCTGATAGCTTGCTGATTGGAGAATGTTGTTGGGCAGGCGTAAAAAGAAATCTTTCTAGTAGTTGAGAAGATGTTATTTGCTCTTTGTCTAAATTGATTATTGAGGCTGCTTCTTCTACAAAATCAATAACCTTTCGATTAACTCCCTTGGCGTTGCTTAGGTCGTCCGTATGTTGGTCTAGATAGCCAAGTGTGATGGTATCCCCAATCTGAATTAAACCATTGGTTTGTTTTTTTTTTCCAGCAATCACATCCAGAAGTGTAGATTTCCCACTTCCATTACTTCCAATGATTCCAACTCGGTCCTCTTTGCAGAAAGAATAAGTAAAGTTTTTAATTAGTGCTTCACTATTAGTTTTGTTAGTGGATCTAATTTCTAAATCTTTAGTTTCAATTACTAGTTTACCTATTCTTCTTGATTTGATTTTGATTTGCAAAGAGTTCTCTCTAGATTTTGGTATAGCTAATTGCATTTGCTTGATCCTCTGTAATCGTGCTTTTTGTTTTGTACTCCTCGCTTTTGGACCTTGCCGCAACCACTCTAATTCTCTCCTTAGGATTCCTTTGAACTTTTTTAGAGAAGATTCTTTTGCATTCTCATGGTCTGACTTCTGTTTTAGAAATTGACTATAATTTCCTTTATAAGTTTTTACTTCTCCATTGTTAATCTCAATAATCTTTTTTGTAACTCTATCAAGTACGTACCGGTCATGAGTTACGAGTATTACTGCACCAGAGTATTGATCTAGCCAGTTTTGGAGCCATTCGACTGCATTTGCATCAAGGTGATTGGTTGGTTCATCTAGAAGTAGAACGTCAGGTTCCGCTACTAAAGCAGAGGCCAAAGCAACTCTTTTTCGAAAACCCCCAGAAAGCTCTTTGATAGGCCTATGTATATTTTTAATTCCAAGATGATCAAGAATCTCTTGACATTGCTGTTCTAGAGACCATGCATTTATGTCATCCATCTTGTGACTAACTTGAGTTAACTCTGAGAGGAGATTTTTTTCTTCTGGATGTGTCGCTATTGCCTGACTAATTCTATGGAAATGTAGTAATAGATCTCTCTTCTCTCCACAGCCTACAAGCACTTCATCAAGAATTGTTCCATCACTTTTGATAAGACTATCTTGTCCTACAAGTGTGACTTTAATACGATTCGAGCAATCCCTTTTACCTATTTGTATTGTCTCTTCTCCTGCGAGAATCTTTAATAGAGTTGACTTTCCAGAACCATTGGATCCAATTAGGCCAAGTCTTTCTTTGGCTGTGATATGAAGATTTAAGTTTGTAAAGAGTGTTTTCACTCCATAGTCTTTTGAAGCATCAATGAGACTTATTAACTTCACTGAAGTGTAGTTTCATTTTGTTTTGCAAGATATTCAAAAAAACTTTTGTCGCCAACATCATCTGCTGGATTCATCCCCAGCTTTCTGAGTGCTAATAAAATAAGTAATATTGATGAGGAAGTAAGTAATATTAATACTAATAAACTGTCAATAAATTGTGTTAGATGTCCAAGCAAAGCTATTGGTAATATTAGTGTCAAGCCTATTGCTTCTGGTCTTCTAAAACAAAAAAATTCTTTAAATCCAACTCCTGCCATTGATGCAAATAATGGTCCAATGAGTAAAATCCATTTTGGTTCATTATTAAGGCTTGATAGAATTCTTGCAGGACCCATATTTAATGCCATTATAGCAAACCCAAGGCATCCTATCGCCCACAAAAGTTGAAGAGTTTGATGAAGTGGCTTTAAATAAATATGAATCCATTTTAGAGCTAGTCCTAGAGAAATTGCTAGTGGTATTAGCCAAATCCATGCCAGTGATGGACCCAATGTGATCCAATGGATGAGCCCTAAACAGTAAGAAATTCCACAAATTAGGATTGAGAATCTATATTTCTGAACTTCTAATTTGTCTGATTTGGTAATTACATATGAACCATACATTCCTTGTATTAAAGGACTTTGCTCGGTACTGCTGCCGGCAATGATGTTTTGAGAAACTTCACTCATATCCACTTTGGAACATTTGCATTAACTATCTTTTCTAGATTAGGCCCTAAGGGCACAATGTTACTTGGATTTAGTGGGAATAGAGCTCCAAAATAGTCCTTTCTCCAGGCATTTGGATCACAAGTTTTTGAAATGTTGGGGATATTCATAAGTTTCTTCCGCCATTCCCAGATGTTTGGAAATGTCCAAAGAGGTTCTTTGCTGCAGCCAAATAGTGGCATGTAGACCATTTCCCAGCGAATCAGCGTTGGGAATAAACGAATATCAGCAAGTGTAAGCTTTTCTCCGCATAACCAAGGACCTTTATTGCTAAGTTCTTCTTCAATGGTTGCAAGGGTTTCAAAGACTTTGTTGCATGCTGTTTCGTATGCAATTTGACTCCTTGCAAATCCACATCTATAAACACCGTCATTTAATAATGGGCCTATGAGCTCTGCCCATTTCTTGATACTTAGCCCAAGTTCTTTTGGCTCAAGGTTTATTTCGCTTGAATCTGACGGCCATTCATTTAATACTTCAATAAGTTGAGTACTCTCATTCCCTAATAGAAGAGGTCTGTTTAGTTTTGAACTTCCAGGATCAATGATTACTGGAACGGTTGCTCGATGATTAGGAGGCTCTCCACATTTTTGATATAGATCTAAAAGCGAGTTGCAGCCCAGTAGTGGAGGGTCAAGACGCCAACGTCCTCCATTGTGATCAACTTTTGCCGTAACTAATACAAGGCTTTTGTGTAGTTTTCTGATCTCATATACAAGCCAGGTCCGATGAGCCCATGGACAGCTCCGGCCAATGATGAGTCTGGGTAGTTGTTCTATTGAGCGTTGGCTGAGCAAATCTTTGCTTAGGGCAATTGCTTTTTTGTGCTGACTAGGGGGCCGTCTGTAATTCCCTTCACTGTCCGAAGGTGCAAGCCCATTCATTAATTGGTTCCACTCCCAATTCCAGAAATTTTTTGAGGCATTTACTACAACTGGTGGTATTGCCATTTTTTGTGCTGTTTCTAGTTATTCTCGGACAGGCTTGCGTTTCTTGCATTTTTTGATGTCGGCTTTTCAGGTTCTTGTCGTTGGGGGCACACATGGCAATGAGGTAAATGCACCATGGCTTATTGAGAATTGGGAGGCAAATCTAAATTTAATAAATACATATGGAGTGAATTTTTCAACAGTTATAGGTAATCCAAATGCTCGAAATCAAAACAAGCGTTATATCGATCGTGACCTAAACCGTTGTTTCCATAATGACCTGTTGAATAATGAGCTTCTGCATGACTTTGAAATTCATCGCGCAAGAGATCTTCTGCGTGACTTAGGACCTCATAGTTCAAATCCAAATCATTTGGTAATTGATTGTCATAGCACTACATCATCCATGGGAAGTAGCCTTGTAATTTATGGACGCAGACCAGCTGATTTGGCTTTGGCTTCTTTGATTCAAGCTAAACTTGGCTTGCCTATTTATTTACATGAAGGAGATGCTTCTCAACATGGTTTTTTAGTTGAATCTTGGCCATGCGGATTAGTACTAGAAATTGGCCCAGTGGCCCAGTCATTGCTAGATTTTAATATTGTTTTTAAGACAAGATTGGTTTTAGAAGTAATCTTCCAACAGATATCTTATATACAACAAAGAATGGTAAATTTCCCAAAGAAATTAATTATTCACCGTCATTTAAAAAGTATTGATATTCCAAGAAATTCTTTTGGCTTGCCAGAAGCATGCATTCATCCAGATTTACTAGGTAAAGATTGGTTGCCTCTCGCGGCAAATACACCTTTGTTTTTAAGACCAGATGGATTTATATATAGATATGAATATAATGACTCTCCTGTACCTGTATTTATTAATGAGGCTGCCTACCTTGAGAAAAAAATTGCATTAAGCCTCACTAAAAAGGAAATCTGGCCTTTTAATCATATATGGAAAGATACTATTTTTGAGTTAATTAATTCTTCTATTTAGGATCAATCTTTTTTTTCTATCCACACACCCAAATAGATTGTTCTTTCGTGCATGGCAGGTCACTATTGTTACCATTTGACCAGTAAATCCTCAAACGATCATCTGCTGTCCCAATTCTGAATGTTATAGACTTTATTGATCCAGAGGAGTTTTTGAAGTCTGTTTTAGTTTCTTCTTTCAGTATGGTTTGTAGTTTTTGCTCGAGCCTTTCGAGTTTTGTCTCTAAAGCATTAATTCTATCTTGACTAGATATGCTGTGTTTAGGTGTCAATTTTTCATTCTTTTGACAACTTCCTAATCCCATAGAGAATGCAATAAGAAGGGCTAAATAGAGAATGACAGATGAGGCTTTCTCTGGAGTTGAGTTTTGCACCCTAAAGATGTTGTTTTAATTGGAAGGTAGCAGTCTTTCGCTCCAATAGACGACTGCTCCTTGCTCTTCAATTTGCTTCCTGCGATGCCTTGCCTTTGCCAAGGGTACAGTTTCGGCTAAGTGATTGCCTGCAAAAAACCATCTAATGAGTACCAAGGCGAGTAAGGAGAACTCTGATGTG
>QCJW01000002.1 GCA_003215775.1 Prochlorococcus sp. AG-409-G20 | reverse complement strand
ACTGTGCGTAGGATTTTTCAGGGCATTGGTGTTGAAAGAATCTTCATGCTGCATAGCCCACAAGTTGCATCCATAAAGGTTGAACGCCGCGGTAAAGTTAGAAGAGCGAAGCTTTTTTATCTGCGGGAACGGGTAGGCAAAGCCACCCGCGTGAAGCAGCGCTTCGACCGTTGAGGTCTCGACCTCGTTCAATCCAAACACTGTCTTTCAATTAGACAGTTCAAGGGATTTTCCAATGCGCCGTTAGTTCAGTTGGTAGAACGCAGGTCTCCAAAACCTGATGTCGGGGGTTCGAGTCCTCCACGGCGCGTTTGATGCCCCTTAATGCAGTTTCTTAGTTTTGATAATGGAGTTGGATCTTCAACCAGGTGATGTCGTGAAAGTGCTCGAGTCGGCCGCTTTGGGTTGGGTACGTGCACGTGTAATCCGTGTCAAATCTGGAGGCAGAGTTGTTGTTCAAAGCGATCAGGGGCGTGAGTTCACTGCCCGAGGTAATCAAGTTCGTTTAATTGAGCCTGCTGGATTTAGACCATAGATATTTTATGAATTCAATTTATTTTCAAACGAAAAGTTCTATAACAGAGCCTTTGAAGAACCTCTAAGGACATAATTATTTGGTTTTTAACCATTTTTAGCAGAGTTCTTAATAAGTCTTCTTAGGTTTTATAATGCAGCTTATTACTGGGTTTGTTCCCTAAAAAGAACAGATTAAAAGATCCTCTTGCCTTTCAAAAAGATCAAGGATTTCTTCGCTTTTCATGATTTAGATGCAAAGAGCTTCTACTTCAAGTTGACGAGGGGGTTGATGCTGGTTGATACTTCATTCGTCGCATAGGCGACATGGGGTATTTAATATTTGGCAATCAACCAAATAACCCTTGAAAAACCTGGGACCGTAGTTCAACTGGTTAGAGCACCGCCCTGTCACGGCGGAAGTTGCGGGTTCGAATCCCGTCGGTCCCGCTCCTCTATTCACTGTGAAAAGCTTTGACTGTTCGAGTAAGGCTGGCACCTAGCCCTACAGGGACTCTTCATATAGGTACAGCTAGAACAGCATTGTTCAATTGGTTGTTTGCGCGTAATAAGCAGGGGAAATTCCTTATCAGAATTGAAGATACCGATAAAGAAAGATCTAAGGCTGAACATATTGAAAATATCTTTGAGGGGTTGAAATGGCTTGGCCTGACTCCTGATGAACGACCAATTGTCCAAAGTGAGCGCATTGAGGCTCATAAAGCAGCTATCAAGCTTTTGCTTGATAAAGGACTTGCTTATCGTTGCTATGCCAGTGAGTCTGAGCTCGAGGCAATGCGGGCAAATCAAATTGCTCAAGGTAAGGCACCTAAATATGACAATCGCCATAGAGATCTTTCTAATGCAGAGATTGATGCTTTTAAAAAAGAAGGGAGGTCAGCGGTTGTTCGTTTTCGAATCAATGATCAAGAAGAGATTGTCTGGAATGATTTAGTAAGAGGGCCTTTGAAATGGAAAGGTTCAGACTTGGGAGGGGATATGGTTATATCTCGAAGATCATCTACAGATGAAATAGGCGATCCTTTGTACAACTTGGTAGTTGTTGTTGATGATTCATATATGGAAATTACCCATGTAATTCGAGGAGAAGATCATATTGCCAATACTGCCAAGCAAATTCTTCTTTATAAGGCTCTAGGACTAGTTATTCCAAATTTTGCTCATACACCTTTGATTTTGAATTCGGAAGGTAGGAAATTATCTAAGAGAGATGGTGTGACTTCAATTAATGACTTTCGTGAAAAGGGTTACACACCTCAGGCGATGGCTAATTATATGACTCTTTTAGGTTGGTCCGTCCCAGAAGGCATGAATGAGAGGTTCTCAATTGAAGAAGTGGTTTCGTTTTTTACTTTTGAAAGAGTTAACAAGGCAGGAGCAAAGTTTGATTGGGATAAATTGAATTGGTTGAATTCTCAAGTGATTCATAGTTGGACACCCGAAGTTCTCTTTGATGAACTAAAGAATCTTTGGGTTAAAGAAGAATGGGAACTACCTGACAAAGATTGGTGTATCTCCTTGGCTGAATTAATTGGCCCTTCAATGACACTTTTGAATGATGGTGTAACAGAGGCTCGTCCTTTTTTTGAAGAGCCTCCTTTAGAAGAGCAAGGAAGAGCTCAGTTAGAAGTTGATGGAGTGACTGAGGCAATAAAGAGTTTGATTGGCTATTTAGATCAAACCCCTTGGGATGGAATAGATAAAAACATAGGTATTCAAATTCTTTCTGAGGTGGCAAAGTCTGTAGGTGTTAAAAAGGGATTGTTAATGAAAGGTCTTAGGGCTGCTTTGTTAGGAAAAATGCAAGGGCCCGATTTGATGACTGCTTGGGGCTTATTGGCTCGAATCAGACAAGACAGGCAAAGATTGAGAAGTCGTATTTGATTCTTCTTTCTCAATGGACTCTTCAGGTTCGAGTAGTCCAAAAGCTTTGGCTAAAGGTTGTGCTGTAAGGCCTTGAATGCCTACAGTCATAAGGATTGTTAGAAATACAAGTCCCTGAAGACGGCCAGCCCCAAGTACTCCAGCTTGTTCAAGTCGAATAGAAAAAAGTGAAGCGACAGCTGCTGTGACAATTCCTCTAGGTGCTAACCATCCTAGAAATAATTTTTGCTTGATATCTAGTGGTAAACCAATAGTTGCAAGACTTACCGCTGCAGGACGAACAATAAGCATTAAAACTAGTACGCAATTAATTCCTCCCCATCCAAGTGGGCTTAATTCACTCCAAGACACATCAGCAGCAAGAAGTGGAAACAGCATTGTTATTGCTAACTGGGCAAGTTCTCTGATTAATGGGTCTAATTGACTGGCTTGAGTGGCAGGGCGTCTACCAACGACAAAACCAGCCGCTACAGAAGCTGGTAAGCCTGATTCAGGGAGGATCCACTCACAGATTCCATATAAAAGGAAGAGAACCCCGAGTGTTAGTTGCAACCTGAGCCCTACTGCGGAATTAGCTTTTACCCGTTTAAGACCTTCGGAAAGAATCCATCCAGCCATGCTTCCAAAAAGGACACCTCCACCAAGCCTTGCGAATAAACCAAGTGCTACTTCTCTCCATCCATGCAAATTACCAACTACTAATTCCAGTAGCAACAAAGCTAGTACTGCTCCAATTGGTTCGAGTACTAACCCTTCTGCTTCTAGTACATCTCCAAGAGGAGAGGCAAGTCGAATTTGTTGAACAAGTGGAGTAACTACAGTTGGACCAGTTGCTAAAACAATTGCGCTATAAACAGCTGCAACAGACCATCCAAGACCAGCTAGCCAGTGAGCAGCTAGAAGACCTGCTGCTAGTGATGCAATTAGCCTGATTAAGGAAATCCTTAGTACTGTTGCTTTAATGGTATCTCCAGGAAGTCGGAGATTTAGTCCTCCATCAAAAAGGACTAGGCTAACAAGTAAGCCAACAATTGTTTCTAGGCCTAGTCCTAAGTCAAGAGGCTCAACAACTCCTAGGCCAGATCTTCCAATAAGCAATCCAGAAAGAAGCAGAAGAACAACAGCTGGCAGACCTGAAAGCGCTGCCAAAAGTCTTGCACCCGCTCCTGCGAAAACGGTAATGCCCCAGAGCAGACCTAGCCGCTCAGGTGTCATAGAGGGTTTCTTGTAATACTTGCATTTTTACCTCAAGAATTAATCACTTGCCATTTAAGAGGATAGACCTGGGTATTTTTAGAGGTGGAATTGGCTTGATCTTTGACTTATTGAGTTGATGCTCATTCTTTTAAATAACTCCTTGAATTCTTAGAGAGAATTTAGAATCTAGGGCGGATCAATTTTTTTAAGAACTTGAATTGGGTTCTAAAGACAGTGATGATTTGATTTTTGATGTCTTTTGTTGAAAAAGATCTTTTCCTCGAAGAAATCCCTTTTCTAGACTTAGAGGCATTAAGAATTTATTTTTTGGCATATAAAGCGGATGACATGGTTGACCTTTTAGGGTTAATCCTAAATATAGAGGTCCTTTTGATCTAGGCAGTGTTTTTGATCTTTTATAAAAATGTACTTTTATTAAATCAATTACTTCGAGATTACGTTTTCTGAAGATGCCATTATTTCCCCAACCAAGCCATAGATCCCACAACTGATTCTCTGACCAATTTTTAACTTGATCAAATATCTCTTGATCATTTCTTTCGCCAACTGGGTCAACGCAGAATTCAAGCTCTTTGGGACTCTTGTTAATTCTTGCGAAAAGGTTAATAACGACAAGTGCTCCATATCCCCATTCAATTGAGAATCCAATTAATCTTCTTAAAGTGGAGTCATCTTGAAAAGCATTGGCAGTTGAAGGGTTGGATCCTATGAAAAGCAAAGTTTTTTTTTTGTGACTTACTTGTCTTCTTAAATACCATCGATAACAACCACATGAACTTAAAGAAGCTTCTGATGCTAGCGATCTAGATGGCATTATTACTTTTCTCTTAGGTTGTTAATTGAATGGTTTGAGGTTTAAAATAATACGCGAAGTGTTATCAACACTCCTAGGCTTAATGCTAATCCAAACATGGCCATTCTCCCATTCCAAATCTCAGCTTGTGGAGTAAAGCCTCTCCTCCAGGAGTTTAGTTCTCCATTGCTTACTGGTTTAGAAGGCTGATTTGATTCAACTCCAGGATTTGAAGCCATTGTTTTAGTTTGGGGCCTGCTTGTTGTTCGCGCGCTCTTAAAAAGGTGGAGTTGGGTTATATAGGAGATTTGCTTGCTCTAAAGGCCAGCGAGGAGAAACTCCTAGATTAAGAGAGCTTGAACTCATTCCTAATTCTAAGCGAATTAAAGCTGCTGCGCCTATCATTGCTGCATTGTCCGTGCAAAAAGTCGTTGGAGTTAGATAAATATCAATAAAATGTTTTCTTGCCTTCTCCTTAAGGAGCTTTCTTAGTCGAGTATTTGATGCTACACCTCCTACTAGGACGAGGCTTTTAATATTTGTATCCAATGCGCATTTTAAACTTCGCTCAACTAATACTTCAGCGACTACTTGTTCGAAGCTTGCAGCTAAATCTTCTATGGGGAGTTTTTCCGAGGAGTTTTCAAAAGACTTAACTTGCCTCATTACGGCAGTTTTAAGTCCACTAAATGAGAAATCATAAGGATAGAATCCACCGTCTGGTTTAGAAACTCGCCCTTTTGGGAATTTAAATCTATATATATCTCCAGTTTTTGCTTTTTCTTCTATCGCTGGTCCCCCTGGGTATCGAAGGCCAAGAAGTCGTGCGACTTTGTCAAAAGCCTCTCCAGCTGCGTCATCATGACTTCGACCTAGGCGAATATACAGACCTTCTTTTTCAACTTTGATGATTTCACTATGACCTCCACTAACAAGTAATACAAGATATGGAGGCTTTGGAGACTCCTCTCCTAGATGAATGGAAGCTAGATGCCCTTCTAGATGATGAATCCCCATGAAAGGCAGTTTATGAAGGGCGGCTAGGGTTCTTCCAGTTATTGATCCGACCATTAGGGCACCAGCAAGCCCTGGTGTGACAGTTGCTGCTATTGCATCTATTTGACTTAATTTTATTCCAGATTTTTCAAAGGTTTCTTGGATAAGGAAGGGAAGTTTTTCTAGGTGGCGCCTAGATGCAATCTCAGGAACTACACCTCCCCAATTGGCATGTTCTTCTATCTGAGAGGCTATAGAACTGGCGATTACAACGAATTTGCCATCTTTTTTGGAGATCACAGCAGCAGCAGACTCGTCACAACTTGTTTCGAGGGCAAGCACTGTTTTGCAATTAGGGTTGTATTTCATCTAACTTTGGTAGGTGACATGTTGCCTTAATGGGCAAGTTCAAAAAGGAATTGAACTAATGCGTCGTTTCTTCGCCATTCTGCTATCAGCTTTCCTAGTTATCGGTTTTGCACCTCTTGCAAATGCCGAAAGTGGAGCTGCGCTCAACCCAGATAGAGCTAGCACAGCATTTACTGCTTCTGCTCTTACCTCTTGTTCCGAAAATGCTCGCTTCCAAGAACGAGCTAGTGCTGCAAGTACTCCACAGGCTGTTGCTCGTTTTGAGCGTTACAGCGAAGCTTCTTGTGGCGATGATGGACTACCTCATCTTATTATTGGCCCTACCCTTGAGCCTTTTGGAGCCCTTGCCAATCGTGGCCACGAGGGAGATGTTTTAATCCCAGCACATATTTTTATCTTTGTTGCAGGCATTATCGGTTGGGCTGGTAGGGAGTATCTAAAGCTTTCTCGTGCTTCTAAGGACGCTGCAGATAAAGAGATTTTTCTCGACCCTGACATGCTAAGAACTGCCTTAGTTAAAGGAGCTCGTTGGCCTGAGCTTGCTGATCAGGAATCACGTGGCGGCACGCTTCGTGAAAGTAATAAAAACATTACTTGCTCTCCAGAGTCTGATTACAGCCAAGTTCCTTTCTGATTACTTAGCAGTCTTAACCTTAATCTCTTTAAAAACCTGATTTAATCATGTCAAACACTCCTCATAAAGGTACCTATTACGACAAACACAAGATCTTTAGATCTGTTCCAGTTGTTGCAGCTGGTTGGGTTTTGTTTACCGCTGGTTATCTTGTTGAATTCCAACGCTTTCATCCAGACTTATTATTTCACCCTTTGAAGGGAGGATTCTAAGCATAAAAAAAAAGCTCCTTATCTAAGGGGCTTTTTTTTATGCTTATTTGAGATTCTTAGTCTTCTATGTAAATGAATTAGCTATTGTTCAAGATTCATAATTTGCTCTACTTCTTGTCGGGTTCTTATTAATTCTTGATTGATAACTATGGCATCAAATTCATATTGAGCATCTAATTCTTCTTTTGCTCTTTTGAGTCGTCTTATTATTGAATCTTCATTGTCAGTGCCTCTTCCTCTGATCCTTTTTTCTAGCTCTTCCATGCTTGGAGGAGCTAGAAAAATATGAAATGATTCTGGAAAGTTCTTTTTAATTTTTCTAGCTCCTTCTAATTCAATTTCAAGTAATACTTGCTTCCCTTCCTGAAGTTTTTCTTTTACTGGCTTTAAAGGTGTTCCATATTTGTTCCCGGCAAATTCTGCCCATTCAAGAAGCCCACCAGAAGTTTCAATTCTAGAAAATTCTTTTGAGCTTAAGAAAAAATAATCTCTACCATCAATCTCTCCATCCCTAGGTGGACGAGTAGTTGCAGAGACTGATAGCCAAAGATCTTGGTGTATTTGCAAAAGCTCTTTTACTAATGAGCCCTTGCCAACCCCGCTAGGTCCTGTGATAACAGTAAGTTTTGCAGAAGAGTTGGATTCAGGCATGAATTTCCTTTTGATAAATCAATTTGGGTTCTGTTAATGCTTTGCCAATAGTTCAGACTAATTAGATGAACTCTGAAGCTTTACAGGTCATGGACCTGACCAGTCTGAAGGCTGTTCTCGCTGATTTACGAGAGCAGATAATCCCAAGTCGCTTCGAGAAATCTCAGCAATTAGAACAATCAACGATTCAGCTTGGATTTCGGACTTTGGAATCAATGATTTGGCTTGAAGTTAGTTGGCTTGCTGATGCTCCGAGAGTTGTACAAGTGCCGTCGGTCTTGGCATTGAAAGGGGAAAGTACTCTTGCTAGACAACTTAAGTATGGCCTGGGTCAAATGGCCTTAGTGGAGTTGAAACAGTGTGGCTTTGAAAGAGTCGTGGAATTTTGTTTTGCACAGCGTCCGGGTGGAACTATTGAGAAAAGCTTGGTAATTGAACTTATGGGAAGGCATAGCAATATTTTTTTACTTGATCAGAAAAGAAGAATTGTCACTTTGGGTCGTCAGGTTAGAGATAATCAATCTCGCATAAGACCTATTGGGACTGGTGATCTTTATAAGCCACCACCATCTTTGAAGGGGATTCAGCCTTGTTCGCAAGATACATTTGAACTTTGGAAGAAAAGACTATGCATTCTTCCGATTAAATTGAAGAATGCTTTGCAAGACAGCTTCCAAGGAATTAGTCCTTCTTTAGCAATGCAATTAGCTCATGAGGAGAAGGAATCGGCAGAGATATTGCTTGATTCGGTTGTCCAGGAACTTTCACAGGAAAATTGGATAATTTTGTATAAAAGATGGTCTAGTTGGTTAGATCAGTTAGAGAATGGTAAATTATCTCTAGTCTTTGATGGTCCCACGGATTATCGGGTATGGTCACCTTCGGGTAAGATTAATTTTGCTAGTCATGACTTAAGTATTGATCTTGGCAGTTATTATAGAGATAAGTTAGATATAAGAAAAATAAATAAAATCTCTATTGAGATTCGCCAAATTCTAACTAAAAGACTTAATTCAGAAAAGAATCTTCTTTTGAATCAAGAAAAATTACTTTTATTAACTAAAGATCATCAATTATTAAAACATCAGGCTGACTTGATTTTAGCTTCGTCTTCTCTCAAAAAGATAGATATTAAGAATGCTCAGAACTTATATGATAAAGCAAAGAAACAAAGAAGATCTCAACCTCTTATTAAAGAAAGAATTTCTCATCATAAGGAAATAATAGGCTCTATTGAGTTAAGTGGTGTTTTCCTAGAAAGTATCCTTCAAAATGGATCTAGAAATAATCAAGATAAATTTGCATGCCTTACTGAAATCAGAGAGGAAATAGAAGAGTTATTTATTTTGTCAAAAAGAAACTTGAAAAAGTCCAAAAGAAAGAGAAATGATTCCCCTTCTCCATTGGAAGTTGCTAGCCCAGGAGGGTTGCTAATTCAAGTTGGCAGAAATCATCGGCAAAATGATTGGATAAGTATTCGATCCTCGAGGTCAGGGGATTTGTGGTTCCATGCTCAGGAATGCCCTGGAAGTCATGTAGTTCTAAAAGCTTCAGAAGGACAGCCCGAGGATGCAGATATTCAATTGGCTGCAGATTTGGCAGTTCTTTTTAGTAGGGCGAAGGGCAACAGTAAAGCATCTGTGGTAATTGTCGCTATTGATAATTTGCGAAGAATTCCCGGAACCATACCAGGGACTGTGAATTATAAAAATGCAAAGGTATGCTGGGCGCAGCCTTCAAGAGCTGCTCAATATCTTTTGTCTAGTTATGAAAAGACTGTAAAAAATAGAGATGGGCGACCGCCTCGGTAATCTCAAGCTGATATTGGACATTTGGCTTTCCGCCATTTATTTAGCTCATTTTTAAATGGGCGGAAAAGAATCGTTTTCCTAATACACGCTTTTCGCGAGATTCGTTTCTTATGCTTTATTATCAGTAAGAAGGTTGCACACTTGAAATGGAATTTCTTCTAGGCTCTCATGCTTTTCTTGGGAACCATACTTTTGCCGAGTTTTTAGTTGGATATATATTTGGTGGTGCTTTAATTATTGGAGCGCCGACAGTTTTCTTATTGTTGGTATTTATTAGTGCCTTAATGAAAACCAATGGAAAGATGGGAGGATATCGAGAGTATGAGGTTTATGGGGCGTCTTCACTTAATGATTGCCCTCCGTTTCTTCTCCCTGACCCAACTGCCCCTAAAGGAAAATGAAATCAATATTGTTTCTTGAGAATGTAGCTAACATTGTTTATTAATAAAACTTGTTTGATTCGATTAATTGTTTAATGATTTATTGAATTTATAATTTATATTTGAGGACTTTTAAGTCTTTATTCGTATATTTTTTTTCTTTCACTAATTGATTAGAATGGTTCTGATTAAACAGCTATAAGTAATGTTTGTTTAATTACTTGTTTTGACCTGTTAGATCTTAGCCTTATAGAAGCGAGCAAAAAGTAATCTGACTATTCCTGATAAAAAGCATGGGTCTATCCTCCCAGCTCCTCAACCTATAAAAGTTAAGACTAAAGATTCTTCAAGCAAAAGCTCTGAAGGATTAGAAATGCCATTGGTAGACCATATTGAAGAGTTGAGGCAAAGAATATTGAGAAGCCTCTTGGCCATTGTTATATGTGCGCTTCTATGCATTGTGTTTGTAAAGCCTCTTGTTCATTTACTTGAGGTTCCTGCTGGTTCAATTCATTTTTTGCAGCTTGCACCTGGGGAATTCTTGTTTGTTTCGATAAAAGTTGCAGGATATGCAGGCTTCGCTTTGGCGCTTCCTTTCATTATTTTTCAAGGGCTTGCTTTTGTCTTGCCTGGCTTAACTGACAAAGAAAAGACTTTGATTGCACCTGCTGTTGCTGGATCGGCAATCTTGTTCTTATTGGGAATAGTTTTTGCTTGGTGGGCGTTGATACCAGCTGCCTTGAAATTTTTAATTAGTTACGGTGCAGATGTTGTCGAACCTCTTTGGTCGATTGAAAAATATTTAGATTTTGTCTTGTTGTTAATGCTTGCTACGGGACTTTCTTTTCAGATGCCCGTTTTGCAAATGCTTTTAGGTGTTTTGGGTTTAGTTAAATGGAATCAAATGCTTTCTTCATGGAGATGGGTAGTAATTCTTTCTGCTTTTGCTAGTGCTGTGTTGACTCCTTCTACTGACCCAATAACAATGTCATTGTTAACCAGTGCTATTACTGGACTTTTTTTTGTGGGAGTAGGGCTTGTAGCCTTTGCAGATCAATTTCAAAGGTAATTTAATTTGTGTGTGTTTTGCCTTGGAAGATAATTCAATGCCTCGTTTGAAATGTTATTTGGTAAATAGTTTTAAGCTCTAGTCACTTTATAGAGGTTTGATTTGAGTAATTGATTGTATTGGACAAATGATCAAGCTTTTCTTCTGAATTAATAGACAACACTGCTTCTATAGTTCCTTCATCATCATTTACATCTAAATACGATTCATTTTTACAACTATTCTCAAATCAGAAGTTGCTCTAAATTTGTCTCGTAAGCAAGCCGTCATCACGTCAACTCCTAGATGCCAGCAGCAATTTTGGGGCGTTGGTCATTCATTTCATCGTAATTTAGTCTTTGAAATAGATCCCTGTCTTGATAAGCACGGAAGGCCCTTCACAGTCCATAATGGTTGTGATTCAAAACTGTCTGAACATCCGTCATGACGCAAATGACCTCAAGCGATGTGCCTTCAATGGGTAGAAGGCAGTTTATGAACTTGCTTACTTTTGGTACTGCTACGGGAGTTGCACTAGGTGCTATGTACCCAGTTGCTAATTACTTCATGCCTTTAAGAGCAGGAGGAGGAGGAGGAGGAACTACTGCAAAAGATGAGCTTGGTAATCCTGTTAATGCAACTGGTTGGCTTTCAACTCACCCGGCTGGCGATCGCAGCCTTGTCCAGGGACTTAAGGGAGATCCCACTTATTTAATCGTTGAAGGATCTGATGCAATTGGCAGTTTTGGAATTAATGCAATATGTACTCATTTGGGTTGTGTAGTGCCATGGAATAGTGGAGCCAATAAATTTATTTGCCCCTGTCATGGCAGTCAGTACGATTCCAATGGAAAGGTTGTTAGAGGGCCTGCTCCACTATCACTTGCTCTAGCAAATATTGAAATTGAGAATGATAATGTTTTCGTTAGTCAGTGGACTGAGACAGATTTTCGAACAGGCGACAAGCCTTGGTGGACATAGTTTCTCCTTCTTTCGGGCCTTAAACCTTATTCACTTCTAGAGCAATCCACGATGCAACGTATTTTGATTTCTTTCTTAGCTTCCTTATTTGTTGGGGTTTTGGTAGTTGTTGCCCCTTCAGCAAGTTGGGCATATCCTTTCTGGGCTCAACAGAATTATGAGAACCCTCGAGAGGCCACAGGCAAAATAGTTTGTGCTAATTGTCATCTGGCAAAGATGACTACACAAGCAGAAGTTCCTCAGTCTGTTAGTGCTGATAGTGTTTTTAAGGCAGTAGTAAAGATTCCTTATAAAAACAATACAACCGAGATTGGCGCAGATGGAAGTGAAGTTCCACTTCAAGTTGGTGCAGTGGTGATGCTTCCGGATGGTTTTAAACTTGCTCCGCAAGAAAGATGGTCAGATGATATAAAGGAAGAAACAAAAGGCGTTTACTTCAGTGAATACAGTGAAGAAAGGGATAATATAATTATTGTTGGTCCTTTGCCAGGCGATCAGAATAGAGAAATAGTTTTCCCAATACTTTCACCTGATCCTGCAACTGATAGTAATATTCATTTTGGTAAATATTCTATTCATGTAGGAGGTAATAGAGGTAGGGGTCAAGTTTATCCAACTGGGGAAAAGAGCAATAATTCTTTGTTTACAGCAAGTGAAAGTGGGGTAGTCAGTTCTATAGAGCCAGGAGATAGTGGGGCTACTGTTATAAACATCCAGACTGAAGATGGAAGATCTGTTGGCGAATCAATTCCGATAGGCCCTAAGGTAATTGTTAGTGAAGGTGATTCTATAAATGCAGGCGATTTGCTTACAAATGATCCAAATGTAGGTGGTTTTGGTCAGCTTGATACGGAAGTTGTTTTGCAAAGCCCAGCAAGAATATATGGTCTGCTTGCATTCTTTATAGGTGTAACTCTCACTCAAATTCTTCTTGTTCTTAAGAAGAAGCAAGTAGAGAAAGTTCAAGCAGCTGAAGGCATGTAGTAAAAAATATAAATTTAATGGATGCAGTTTTTCTTGCTCTAAGTTCTCCTGGTCCGGATTTGTTGAGATTAGGACCTATTGTATTTAGATGGTATGGAGTTTTAATAGCACTATCAGTACTTATAGGATTGAATGTTTCCAATCGCCTTTCCAAGGAAAGGGGCCTAGAGCCAAATATAATTAATGATTTACTTCCGATTCTGGTTCTTGCTGCTGTAGTGGGAGCAAGAATCTATTATGTTCTTTTTGAGTGGAGAAATTATAAATATAATTTGTTTGAGACTTTTGCAATTTGGAATGGGGGTATAGCTATTCATGGAGCTTTGATTGGAGGTTGTTGCGCTGTATTTTTGGTTTGTAAAATAAAAAGAGTTTCTTTTGGGGACGTTTTTGATGTAATTGTCCCTTCACTTGCTCTGGGTCAAGCAATAGGACGTTGGGGGAATTTTTTTAATAATGAGGCATTTGGTCTTCCCAGTAATTTGCCTTGGAAGCTTTATATCCCAGATATATTTAGGCCCAAATTATTTCAGTCTACAGAATATTTTCATCCTACTTTTCTATATGAGTCTTTATGGAATATTTTCATTTTTTCTATGTTGATATTTTTATTCTATCAAGGGAAAAGAGGAAAGATAAATCTGCCTTCTGGAGCTTTGAGCTGCATTTATTTGATTGGTTATAGTTTGGGAAGGGTATGGATTGAGCAATTAAGAATCGATCCTTTGTGCATAGGAGCTTTACCCCCCCTCTGCTCGGGTGGAATACGAATGGCCCAGCTGATGAGCTTTGTTTTGATAGTTGTTGGTTGTATTGCTCTTGCTTTGATTTACAGGCGAAAAGCCAAGATTCTTAATTTTTCACGAGATAAGGAGAATTAATTGTGAATAAAATATCAATAGTCGGAGCTGGACCTGGTGCGGTAGATCTTCTTTCTCTTCGTGCATTCGAAAGACTCAAGGACGCTGATGTTCTGGTTTGGGCTGATTCGTTGGTATCTCAGGAAATAGCAGATTTAGTTCCTGGTAAGTGCGAAAAGATTTCAACAAGTTCTTTGACTCTTGAAGAGATTGTTCCCTTATTGGTTGACCGCTTTCATAAAGGTAAAAAAGTAGTTCGCCTTCATGATGGAGATCCTTGTCTTTATGGTGCATTGTCAGAGCAGATCTCAGCACTTGCTGAAGAAGGTATAGATGTAGAAGTTGTTCCTGGTATTAGCGCCTATCAAGCCACAGCGGCAGCCTTGAATGCAGAATTAACTATTCCTGGAACTATCCAAACTATTGTTTTGAGTAGAGCAGGAGGTCGGACTGAAGTGCCTCAGAAAGAGAGACTAGAAAGATTGGCATCTCTTGGTGCGTCACTTTGCTTGTATTTAAGTGCGAGACATGTAGATGATGTTGAAAGAATATTGTTAAATTTCTATCCTGATGATACTCCTGTTGCAATTGGCTATAGGGTTAGCTGGCCTGATCAATGGTTGAATATAGTTCCACTTAGTAAGATGGCTTCTTCTACAAAGGATCGAGGACTTTTTAGGACAACTCTTTATATAATTAGTCCTGCATTAGCTAGCAATAATAAACGTTCTAAGCTATATGGAAGAGATCATAGTCATCTTTTCCGTAAGAGTAAAAATATATCTTAAATTGCTTTGACTTAGCACTTCCTCTAAGAGAATTTCTGCTAGAAAGTTCTAATCTCTAGTTGGTTTTTTCATTTAGTGTTGAATTGATCACCTACTCTTTGACTATTTGATAGTTGTCTATGTTTTGTATCGATCAGGATTTATTGTAATTGATATTATTCAAAAAATTTTTTTCGCCTATAATCTAATATCATTTCTTGAATTAGGCTATCAATTCGATGACGCCACCCTCTTCTAATAACAAGATCGACCAGGGTGCTTTAGGTAGTGATTGCAATCCTCTAGCCAATATTGGTTCTGTATTGAGCGAGGCAAGGAAATCCAAAGGTATGTCTGTTGAGGAATTAGCCGCGACTCTTAAGATTGGTGCTGAACAGTTAATAGCTTTAGAGAATGCCGAGATAGATCTTTTGCCTGAGGAAGTATTTGTAAAGGCAATGATTAGAAGGGTTGCCGAGAAATTGGATCTTGATTCTTTACTTCTTATGAACGAGTTTAGATCTTATGAAGTGAAAGCTAAGCAGATATTTGCCGAGGAAAATAACAAAAGTGATAGTTCTTCCTCAATATTAACCAACTTCGTATCAGTAAAGACTCTCTTTGATTACCCAGTCAGAGCTATATCAATTACTTCTTCAATAATCATTGTTTCAATAATCGCATATGTATTGGGTGGAAAGCACAATTTATTTTTTAATAAATCCTATGAAGTTAGTGAAGAAAGTAAAGGTTATATAATTAACAAAAGAATAGATTTGATAGCAATAAAGCCAACAAGAGTAAAAATAAGAAACTCCATTGGAGAAATTATATTTGAAGGGAAGATGCGTAAACCTTTAAGCTTTGAATATGCAGAAGGAGTGGAGGTTTACTCTTCCCGTCCAGATTTAATCCAAATACAGAAAGAAGGCCATGATCCAATTTCTTTGGGTAAAAGAAAAATCTTGAAATGGTATAGCCTAAACGACTATTATAATTAATAAAACTTACTTTTATTTGATTAGTAAACCTCTAAATCAACGCCGCAAACTTCCTTGATAGTTGAAGAACATTCTGATAAACACCATCTCTCAAGATTAAGATTTTGATCAGAGTTCTTTGCTATAAAAGAAACCTTTAGTTTTTGTGTTTGTGATTCTATCTTGATAGACTTTATTGCGCTCAAAGGACGTTTATCTATAGCAGATGCCAACCTTAGAATTAAAGACATTTCTAAAACGATTTTTCGATGATTCCTATTAGTTATTAATTGCCAAGATTGATGACGCTTTTTCGGCAAGCTTTTTCTGTGATAACGCGCTATTGCTGCAACCATTAGATGTTCTGATTGTGAATAGCCAAGTAATTCTCCATGACGTATTAAATACCAAGAATGTTTATGATATGAACTTATGTTTATATGCTTTCCACAGCTATGAAGCATTGATGCTGCCCATAGTAGTTCTCTCCCAATTCCATTGTCAGTGTGTAAAATACCATATGTTTTATCATAAAAATCTAAAGCATTTTTTGCCACTTCTTGTGCACGATTTGAATCAACTGCAAACCTTTTTACCTGGTGTATCACAGTTCTTTTTCTAATACTTCCTTGAAAGCTAAAGCGATCTTGACAAATTCCATGTCTAAGCATCCAATCAAGAATTAATCCTTCCCTAAGAGCTCTCTCGCTAAGATATAGTTCATTTATTTTGAACATTTCCATTGATTTTTGAAGTATTAGCCCGCCAGGAATAATTATTTCTGCACGCCTTTCATTTAATTGTGGAAGCTTTACCCTATCTTCGTATGTCATTCTCACTAATTTGTTCATAAGTTTGTCTAGCTTTTCTTTTGTGATTAGATAACCGTGTAAATGAGATTTGTGGTTTATTTCTTCATTCGCTATTAATGAACCAAGTGCTAAGGCTGTGCCACTGGTCGCTACCATTAAAGGTGTTTCTCCTGGATTAATTCTTCTTACGATTTTTTGAATTGCTGGTTCAAGTGTTCCTTGAATAAAAGTTTTTATAAAGTCAATTCTTTTTTCTGAGAGGGTTGTCTGGTGTATTAGATCTCTTTGAAGACGGACTGCACCTATTTTTGTGCTTGTAAGAGCACGTGCGTCCTTTCTGTCTGCAAGTATTAGTTCTGTTGATCCTCCCCCTATATCAATTAAAAGATGAGGGCTTTCGCTAAACTTCATTCCCGAGAGAACTCCTAGATAGATAAGTCTTGCCTCTTCTGTCCCACTTATTAGCTCAACATCTAGGCCAATTAGATCTCTGATTTGACTAAGAAAAAAGTTTCCATTGGGTGCTTCCCTTACAGCGCTAGTTGCTGCTACTACTAATTCTTCTACTTGGTGACTGGCTGAAAGCTCTTTAAACCGGTGTAAGGTTTCTAAAACCCTTGACATTGAATTATCTGTTAGTTCGCCTGTTTCTGGATCGACTTCGCCTAGTCGAGTTGTTTCTTTTTCTGCAATTTTTATATTAAAGGTACTTATTATTGGATCTATAGCAGTTATAAGTAGATGAGTAGAATTTGTTCCTATGTCAATTGCACCAATGTTTCTAGGCCTATTCTTGTCGGAGGTTTGGTAAGAAGTTTTGTTGTTATGCATTGATTATCAAATTGATTGACTCCCATCAATTGTGCTTTCGCAATATTGACTGGATATGTTCATGATTATTTAGTCAATATTTAAGTTAATGCCTAAAGTTGTGTAAAAGCTAGATCTAGTGAAAAAACTTTCAACATTCAGATTTGCGGATGGCTTGTTTCAACTACTTCGCTGGAATAAGCCAGCAGGACGATTAATACTTCTGATACCAGCATGTTGGTCTTTGTGGCTTACTCCATCAAGTCCTCCTGAGTTATCTCTAATTTTTCTAATTGTTCTTGGAGGTTTAGCAGTCAGTGGTGCTGGGTGCATTGCAAATGACCTTTGGGATCGAGAAATAGATGGCAAAGTTCAAAGAACTAGGTTGAGGCCTTTACCTCAAGGAGTTGTTTCTATAAAAACAGCAGTGTATTTGTTGATAAGTATGCTTCTAATAAGTCTTTTTGTGGTCCTTTCTCTCCCTGTTGCCGCCAGGGGACTTTGCTTTGGACTTTCATTCTTAGCATTCATAGTGATTATGTTTTATCCATCTGCTAAAAGATGGTTCGCCTATCCACAGGCAATATTGGCCTTCTGCTGGGGGTTTGCCGTTTTGATTCCTTGGGCATCTAGTCAGTGGAATTTGGGTGGAGGTTGGCCACTCTGGGGTTGCTGGTTGGCCACATTATTTTGGACTTTTGGATTTGATACGGTCTATGCAATGGCAGATCAAGAAGATGATCAAGCTCTTGGTTTAAATAGTAGTGTTATAAGCTTGGGAGAAAAGGCTAAATATGCTGTTTCTATAAGTTATTTATGTGCATGCTTGTTTTTTGCAAGTGCTGCATTTGTGGCAGGTGTTAATTGGTCTTTCTGGCCTATTTGGTCTATGGCACTTATTGCAATGCGTCGTGAAATCGATTTTCTTAATAGTATTACTTTAGACAAATCAATTTATGGAAAGCATTTCCAAAAACAAGTAATGATTGGTGGATTGCTTTTGATGAGTTTGATGTTAGGCCGAATTTGATAAGTTAAATGGTTTCGTTGCATGCTCAAAATGTTGCTCAACCTCTAAAAAGAGGAGATGAATTTCTTGTCGCAGCTGTTAGTTCAGAAATTAATGATTCGGAGTCTTTATTTAACGGGATTAGTGTGCTTGAAGGATGGGGTTTGAGATGTTGTTCTCAAAATGTTTTGGGACGATCTTGGGGGTATTTTGCTGGTCAAGATCATATTAGAAATTCAGATATAAACCCTAAGAAAGCTGCAGCCTTAATAGCATTTGCTCGTGGGGGATGGGGTGCTGCTCGACTGCTAGAAAACGAGCAACTTTGGAAGAAAGGTTGGTTCCTTGGATACTCAGATGTTTCATCTCTTCTTTTGGCAAGACTTTCTGCAGGGTTTGATGGGTGTGTTCATGGACCTCTTCTTACCTCTCTTGCGGATGAACCCTCTTGGAGTCAGGAAAGGGTTTATGCATTGTTCTTTGGGAAGAAAATACCTGATCTTTATGGACAGGCCTGGAGAGGAGGTGTTGCTACTGGCCCTTTAGTAGTTGCAAACCTAACGGTTGCAACTCATTTAATTGGAACTAGATATTTCCCTGATTTAAACGGTGCAATTCTTATTTTGGAAGATATTGGTGAAGAACCATATCGCGTAGATCGAATGCTTACTCAATGGCGATTAGCTGGTTTGCTTCAAGGTTTGGTTGGTATTGGTTTTGGAGACTTCTCAGATTCTGTTGCTCAGCAAAACATGCCTGAAGAAAATTCTTTTAGTTTTGATCAAGTACTTCAAGAGAGAAGCTTTGATTTAGGCATTCCTGTAATAGGTAAGTTACCTATAGGTCATTGTCGAGGTAATGCGGCTTTACCTTTAGGAAGACCAATTAAAATAGATGGCAATAAAGGCATTATTAGTTCTTTGGTCTAGTTGATAACACTGCTTCTGCTACAACTAAGTCGAAAGGAGTAGTTACTTTGATATTTGAAGGACCCGATCTCAAAATTCGAACAGGGAGTCCAAGTTTTTCGAATAAAGAGGCATCGTCAGTAACATTCCAACCATTTTTCTGTGCTTTTAGATGAGCTAGTTGTAATTCTTTTACTGAGAACCCTTGGGGAGTTTGTGCGGCCCATAGTTCATCTCGATTCGGGGTATCTATGATCATCCCCTTCTGATTTACTTTCTTGATAGTGTCTGATACAGCTGTTGCGGCGATAACTGAGTTTCCTTTTGCTAAAAGTTCAGCACATTCGTTGAAAAGAGAAGGTTCAACCAGGCAACGTGCTCCATCATGAATTAGCACATGATTTGCTTTGTTGGGCAATGCTGAAAGCCCTCTTTGAACTGACTCTTGTCTGGAATCTCCACCATTGATCCATATTGCTTCTTTGTTGCTTCCTTTTATCAGCTTCATGATTTCGGATTGGTCTTTTGGTTGACCAATTATTCCAATCCATGTAATTGACTCTGCCTTCAGAGCAGCATCAATAGTCCATGCCAGAACTGGTCGTCCTAATAAAGGTAATAACAACTTGTTTTGATCTGCTCCCATCCTGCGGCCACTGCCTGCAGCTGCTATTAAAAGATGCATAAGTAAATCCTACTTATTTAGGAGTATGCCTCCTTGAGATGTATATGTTCTGGTTAGTACGATCCTTCTACATCTAATAATTAAATGACCTCATCCAAAAATCTTTCTGGCCAAACTGTTCTCGTTACTGGTGCAAGTCGAGGAATTGGCAGAGCTGTTGCTTTAACTCTTGCAAAGGAAGGAGCTGAAGTTGTTGTGAACTATTCCAATTCTCCAGACAAAGCAAACGAGGTTGTTCATTTAATAACCTCTTCCGGTGGCAAGGCTTATTCACTTAAAGCAAATATTGCTGAAGAAGATGCTGTTAAAGAACTAATGGATAGCATCTTGGAAAAAAGTGGGCAGATCGATGTTTTGGTAAACAACGCAGGAATTACCCGTGATGGATTGCTTATGAGAATGAAAATGGAAGATTGGAAGTCAGTTATTGATTTGAATTTGAGCGGTGTTTTCTTATGTACTCGAGGAGTTGCAAGGTCAATGATCAAGCAAAAAAAAGGAAGAATTATCAATATCACATCTGTGGTTGGACTTATGGGAAATGGAGGTCAAGCTAATTATGCTGCTTCAAAAGCAGGGGTTATTGGCCTTACAAGAAGTGCTGCAAAGGAGTTTGCAAGTCGAGGGATAACGGTCAATGCTGTTGCGCCTGGATTTATTTCAACTGATATGACAAAAGATCTAGAGGCAGAACAAATTCTTTCGTCAATTCCTCTCGGACAATTTGGCACACCTGATCAGGTTGCTGGAGTTGTCCGTTTCTTAGCTGCTGATTCAGCTGCGGCTTATATGACTGGGCAGGTTTTGCAAGTTGATGGGGGGATGGTTATGAGTTGACAAACTTCTTATCTAATCTGGTTAAGATTCCAGAGGTTGCCCTAATTCATCTCTTAATTTTCTTATGCGTTGAAGGAGTCTTAATCTTCTGCTCCTAGCTGTGGCTGTAAGGAATAGACGCAAGGGAAAATACACCAAGGTCATTATTCCGGCTAGACCAGCCATGATGACAAAAAATAATGTCCCTGAGTCATTCATTCTTCGACCTTAACCACCTTCATTGCTTATTGGTACTTTGAGAGTAGGGGCATTCGGCTTTCCCCACTCATAAGACCTCCCTGTAACCCACTCTTTTGTGGGAAATTTACCTTCGATTATTGATTAGACAATGGCAAAACTTCTTAGCTTTTCCGAAGACTCAAGGGAATCACTAGAAAATGGCGTCAATTCTTTGGCTAATGCTGTGAAAGTGACAATTGGTCCTAGAGGTCGCAATGTGGTTTTGGAAAAGCAATTTGGTGCTCCTGACATTGTTAATGATGGAGTCACTATCGCAAAGGAAATAGAACTAGAGGATCCTTTTGAGAACCTTGGAGCAAAATTAATTGAGCAAGTTGCATCTAAAACAAAGGATAAGGCTGGAGATGGAACTACTACTGCAACAGTTCTTGCTCAGGGAATGGTTCGGGAAGGTTTAAGAAATACTGCAGCAGGTGCTAGTCCTATAGAGCTACGTAGAGGAATGGAGATAGCAGTAAAACACGCTGTTGAAGGCCTTGCTAAACGAAGTCAAGGTGTAAGTGGAGATGCAATTTCGCAAGTCGCAACTGTTAGCGCCGGAGGAGATCAAGAGATTGGGAGGATGGTTTCTGATGCAATGGAAAAAGTTAGTTTTGATGGGGTAATTACAGTTGAAGAATCGAAATCTTTGGCTACGGAACTAGAAGTTACTGAAGGAATGGCGTTTGATCGTGGTTATAGTTCTCCTTATTTTGTAACTGATGGAGACAGGCAAATTTGTGAATTTGAGAATGCGCTATTGCTTATTACTGATAGAAAGATCAGTTCTGTTACCGATTTAGTACCTGTTTTAGAGACTGTTCAAAAAAGTGGATCACCTTTAGTGATTTTGGCTGAAGAAGTTGAAGGTGAGGCTCTTGCTACGTTGGTTGTAAATAAAAACAGAGGAGTTCTTCAGGTTGCAGCGGTTAGAGCCCCATCATTTGGTGAGAGAAGAAAGGCTGCTTTAGCTGATATTGCAGTTCTAACCGGTGGAACACTGATAAGTGAAGATAAAGCTATGACTTTGGATAAGGTTGAATTGTCTGATTTGGGAAAGGCTAGAAAAATAACTATTAGCAAAGACACAACAACTATTGTTGCTAGTGATGAGACAAAAGAGGCAGTTGCTTCAAGGGTCGCTTCTATAAAACGTGAGCTTGATCAGACAGATTCAGAATATGATCAAGAAAAATTGAATGAACGTATCGCAAAACTTGCAGGCGGAGTGGCTGTTATTAAGGTGGGAGCTCCAACTGAAACTGAATTAAAGAATAGAAAATTACGTATAGAAGATGCTTTGAATGCTACTAGAGCAGCAGTTGAAGAAGGAATTGTTTCTGGAGGTGGAACAACTTTTATAGAGATCAGCGAAGATTTATCTACACTGCTGGCGGATTTAGAGGGAGATCGTCGAACTGGTGTAGAAATAGTACAAAGAGCCTTACTTTCTCCAACAAAGCAGATCGCGATTAATGCTGGTCATAATGGAGATGTAGTTGTTTCAGAAATCAAAAGACTTCAACAAGGGTTTAATGCGTTAACAGGTGCTTATGAGGATCTACTACAAGCAGGAATAATTGATGCAGCAAAAGTATTGAGACTAGCTCTTCAGGATGCAGTATCAATCGCCTCACTACTTATAACTACAGAGGTGGTTATCGCTGACAAGCCAGAGCCGGCTCCTGACCCAGCAGCACAAGGGGGTGCTGATCCTATGGGAGGAATGGGAGGTATGGGAGGTATGGGTATGCCAGGTATGGGAGGAATGGGAGGAATGGGTATGCCAGGTATGGGAGGTATGGGTATGCCAGGAATGATGTGATCTTTGCTGTGTTTTTCTAGCTTTCCAGGAGAAAAATTATCTATTAAGTTCAGCTTATGAACTTAGGGGAGACTATTAATACGACATAATCAAGAAAGGAAATTAATTAAATTAGGATGCCTTTCTGGTTTCTATATTTGGATTTGGTAGCCATTTTCGAAGATGGCTGAGAGAAGGAGTTGGGGGTGGGGTGTTCAAGAGGAATAAGTTTTTTTCCTTTGAATTCGAAGAACTTTCAGCTTTATATTTGGTTTTCAAGCTTTGATCTGAAGACTGGCTTTCAACTAAATCTTCATTCTCATAAATAAATGACTTGTTGTCAGCAAATTTTCGAATTATATGTTCTTGAGTGTTTGAAATTGAGTCGGTGTTCTGTTCTGCTTCAATCAGCCTAGTCTTGTTGCTATTTGAATAAGTTTCTTCGGGAAGAGTTTCTATTCCATAGCGATGAACCCATTGAGCTTGCAAAACATCAAGGAGTTTGTCTTGTTGAGATGTGCTTGCTTCAAATATTTGACCTTGGAGTTCGTCTTGTCGATCAGATGAAGAATAAGGCCAAGAAATTTTGTTCACAGGATTAAGCTAACTTACTGTTTAGTAGAGGACGGATTATGAGGAATAATCCGATTGAGAGGACCATTAAAATGCTTAAACATCCCAAGCCAGTCACTTCGCCATAAGGTGCATGAATGAGAATCATGTCAAGGTCGAAGGGACCAGCATAGGCAGCACGTATGGGTTCAATTGCAAAGGTAAGCGGATTTAGGCAAGCAAGCCAGCCTAGCCAGGTAGGCATGTATGAAATAGGAGCTAATGCAGTGCTTGCAAAAAGTAAAGGAAGGTTGGTTATAAAGATAACTGCTATAAGTTCAATGTGACCTGGCAATGCAAAAGCAAGCCCAAGACTCATTGCTGTTACAGCAAAAACTAGCATTAGCAAAGTTACTAGAACGATTAAAAGACCAACTGTGCTTGGCCACCCATAACCAAGTAGATAAGTTGTAGCCATGATGGCGGCACTTTGTAACAAACTTATTGCTGTGATGTAGATAACTGAGGCCAGCACAATTGAACTACGACTACTTAATGGTGCAATTAATAATCGATTTAAGAAGCCAAACTCACGATCGAACATTATAGGTAGCCCAGCATTAAGGGCACCGCTGAAAGCTGTAAAAACAATTACACCAGCACCAAGGAATCTTCCATAACTCATACCGCCAGGAAGGAGCTCTTGAGGGGCATTAGCGAAAAGGGCACCAAATAAGATAAGCCAAATCAGTGGTTGGAGTATTCCAACTATTAGTGTTGAAGGCCGACGAATCAGTTGTAGAAATAGTCGCTTTGTAAGAGCAAAAGTTTCTTGTGCTATCTCGTTCATTCTTGTTTGAAGGAAATTTTTTCTTAGATCTAGATTATTGGATTTCGTCATGATGTGCTTATTAAGAAAAGGTTGCAAATATAAATTTGCTAAGGAAATTTTTTTTCTTGAAAAAAGCTAAAGCAATTTTGCCTAGAAATTAACGCATTGAATTTTTATTTTCTTGCTTGAAGTCTCTTTGTCCCGCCACTTCAAGCTCTCTATCCATTAACCTTCTTCCTGTTGCCTGTAGGTACACATCATCAAGGCTTGGACGACTCTGTGTCATTGCAAAGACTTGAAAATCTGCTTTAGCTAGTTCTTGCTTTAAAAAAGGTAAAACAGCTTCGTCGTCTATAACTAGATTTAAGGAATATCCTTCAGCTTTGTTTATAACGACTTGGCGAACTCCATGAATGTTGATTAGCAATTTTTGTATTTGCTCTGACTCAACCTCATTGCTGAATTCTTTGACTCTTAGGGTTACTCTGTCTCCTCCTAACTCTTTCTTCAGTTCTTCTGGACTTCCTTTTGCAATAACTGTTCCACAGTCCATGATTGCCATTTCACTTGCAAGCGCATCAACTTCTTCTAGGTAATGACTGCTAAGCAATATGGTTTTTCCTTGTTTGTGGAATTCTTTTAACAATTTCCAAATTTTAGAGCGACTTTCGATATCTAGTCCAACAGTTGGTTCATCGAGAATTAATACTTTAGGTTCATGAAGCAAACCTGAGGCAAGATCTAGTCTTCGTTTCATGCCACCTGAATATGTCCCGGAGCGCCGATTAATCCATTCAGCCATGTCAAGTCGATCAACCAGTTCTTGAATCCTTTTGTCCCTAGTGGCTTTGTTGAGGTGATATAAATCTCCTTGAAGCTCTAGTAGCTCAAGCCCAGTAAGTATTTTATCGATTGCGACTTCTTGAGCTACATATCCAATTTCTTGGCGAACAGCTCTTGGGTCTTGTAAGGCATCAATCCCTGAAACAGTAACTTTCCCTGCATCAGGAGCGAGAAGAGTACATATGATTTTGAGCGTTGTTGTTTTCCCTGATCCGTTAGGGCCTAGTAGACCATATAAAGATCCTTTTGGAATCTTTAGGCTCAATCCTTTAAGCGCCTTTACAGCTCCGTAGGATTTAACTAACTTATGTAGTTCAATTGCCGTCATCGACTGGTTGGTTTGATTTAAATTACTTGTTAGAGATTAATGATTTGGTTCAAAAGTTGAATTCCTTGATTGTTGAATTCGACAGAAATTGGTAGGCGACTTAATGTTAATAAAAGGCATATTCCAAACATATAGAGAATTGACCATCTGAAAAGCCCTTTTGCTCTGAATAGATCTTCAGGATTTTCTTCTAATCTGTTGACCATTTGTATTAGCCTTCCATTGAAGGGGATTAAAAGCAGCCCGTAAAGCAATCCCCCTTCTGGTAAGGCCCAAATGCCAAATTGACTTAGAAGAACTGTTGCCCATGCATATCGAGTAATAGCTTTTGCGGTAATGAATGGACCTTTGACGACGGGCAGCATTGGTATCCCTACTGATTGATAGTCATCTTTAAGTAATAAGGCGAGTGCCCAGAAATGAGCTGGAGTCCATACCATTACTAAACTGAATAGCCACCAGCCACCTAAACCTAAGTGTCCTGTGGCAGCAGCAGCTCCTACTAAAGGAGGTATCGCACCAGCTACACCACCGATGACTATGTTTTGAGAGGTTCGCGGTTTAAGAAGAGCTGTATAAAGCAGAACATATGAGCAAAGTCCAAGTAAAGAGAGACCTGCGGCTAGGCAATTTACACCTCCAATGAGAAGAGCAGCACTGCTAATTGCGCAAAAGATTGCAAGTGCAAAAACAGTGTTAGAAGATAATCGCCCTGAAGGCAAAGCTCTTCCACTGGTTCGTTGCATATGGCCATCTAAATCCTCTTCCCATAAGCAATTCAAAGCTCCAGCAGCAGCAGCAGCGAATGCTCCTCCTGTCAAAGTGCAAATTAATCTTGGGGATGATAATGGCCATCCCTCAGTTAATGCCATCCCGCCAATTGTTGTGGCTAAAAGAAGAGGGATTAGACGTGGTTTAGTTACTTCTAACCATGGAGGTAGATTGATAATTTTCCTTGATGGCACAATTTGTTTGCGCTGCAACTCATTTGAGATCATTCCTGAAGTAGAACTAACCATGAGATATCTCCTGAAAACGTTGAGTGGTGATTTCTGATGCTTCTGAAGGTGGGCCTTTGACGCACATGGCTGATAAAAATGCGATTAAGAGGGTTGCTATTAGTTGATGAGCAATAGTTAGAGATGGTTTGGTTAGTTCGAAATTGGTACTAAGCACTCCAAGGATTATTTGAGTGCACAAAAGCCCAGAAATTGCTAATAGACTGGGCCATTGGCTTCTAGGCCATGCATTAGATAGAAGTGAAAAGATTACAAAGAGCATGATGATGCATGCTATGGGCTGGGCAGTGTTTCTGTGCAAATCAAGCCAAAAACAATTTTGTCCTTGAGAAAGGCATGTTTGAGAGGCCCAAGATGTAGCCATGCGGCCGCCAATAAGGCACTGTCCCATTACTGACGAAAGACAGATACCTCCCATTAGGCGCCACCATAATGGTGATGTCAATCTATTGGGTGTGATTAGGTTTTGAGTTAGTCCGCTCATTATTGCTACTAGTGTTAGTGCTATTGCTAAATGAGCTGTGACAATATCTCCGGGTAAAAGTTGAGTAACTGTGAGTGCACCCAAGATACCTTGACCGCTAACTAAGAGAACTAAAATCGCAGAGATCCATGGAACTGATCTAGGTAAATAGGCTTTCCAGCGCAATGAGAATGCTAGTTGAATCAATAATGCGATGCCAATCAGGAATGCGTCTAGTCGATGAAACCATTCCAAAAAAACTTGTAGGTTCATTTGCTTCCCTGGCAAAAAAGATCCAAAACAAAGCGGCCAATCAGGACATGCAAGGCCAGCTTCCATTACTCGAGTTGCGCCACCAACTACAACCAGGGCAATAAGAGCTACAACCAGATGAGACCCAAGTTGGGCAAGTCTCCAGCGAGCTAGAGAGATCGGTGAAGCGGGTACTGAGTTAGCTCGCATCCCACTCAGGCAATTGTTATTTGTGCAAGTTAGCTATTCAATTGGTCTCGTCATGTTCTATTTACTACTGCAACATCAGAGATGGCATTTAGATCACACATTCCTGACAAAAGCATTGAAAAAATGCCTTGATTCCTATTAAGGAGCCCTTTAAGGAGTAGCCGACTCTCGAATTTCAGGTCTGCTTAACAATTTCTAGGTGCAAAGTTTGCAGATTCTCCATAACCTTAAAAAGAATCAATGAGATTTCCTTTGCCGAATCCATCGGCCATATTCACACTTTTATTGTGTATCGGTCTTGCAATCGCAGGTATTTGGGTTGGCGACAATGTCAACTTACTCCCTATTGATGCAAGTACAAATGCGCCAGTTTACGATGAATTATTTAGGGTTTTGTTTATAATTGGCATAATTCTCTTTGTAGGTATAGTTGGTTTAGTTGTTTATAGCCTGGTTCGTTTTCGTCGTAGGCCAGGTGAGCTAGGAGATGGCATTTTCATAGAAGGTAACTTGCCTTTAGAGATTTTATGGACTGCTGTTCCTGCAATAGTTGTTCTATTTGTTGGTATATATAGCTATGACATTTATGACCGAATGGGGGGAATGCAACCTCTTCAATTTAATGGACATGATCATCATTTGATGGTATCTGAAGAAAGGATTTTTGGTGGTATTGGGACAGGAGCAGTTGAAGCAAGTATGGACCAACTAAATGCACCATTGCCTATTGAAGTGACAGCAATGCAGTTTGCATTCTTATTTCATTATCCAAAGGGAGATATTCTTTCTGGAGAGCTCCATGTCCCAACAGGTCAGCCTGTAATGATGAGAATGGAGTCTAAAGATGTTATTCATGCTTTCTGGGTTCCAGAGTTTCGTCTAAAGCAAGATATTATTCCCGGTCAGCCAACAATTCTTAACTTTACTCCTACCAAGCCAGGACGTTATCCAATTATTTGCGCAGAACTTTGTGGTCCTTATCATGGAGGTATGCGTTCAACGGTAGTTGTTGAGGATCCTGATCAGTTTCAGGAATGGTTTGGTAAAAATGCTAAAGAGACTAGCTTAGAAGCATGACAATATCAATTCCTCCTACTAGTAAACAACCTCAGGAAAGTATTCAACCAAGAGGATGGTTGAGGTATTTTAGTTTTAGCCTTGATCATAAAGTAATTGGTCTTCAGTATTTAGTTTGTGGATTTATTTTTTATCTTGTCGGTGGCGCATTGGCGGGTGCTATTCGGATAGAACTTGCAAGTCCAATCTCTGACTTTATGCCAAGAGATGTATATAACCAGGTTTTGACCCTTCATGGAACAATAATGATCTTTTTATGGATTGTTCCAGTAGTAAATGGTGCTTTTGGAAATTATTTAATACCTTTTTATGTTGGGGCTAGAGATATGGCCTTTCCTCGTCTTAATGCTGTTGCATTTTGGTTAATTCCACCTGCAGGATTGATGCTAATCAGTAGTTATTTTATTACTGGGTCTGCACAATCTGGTTGGACAGCATATCCTCCTTTGAGTATTTCTACGCCTGCTGCAGGTCAGATTATTTGGATTTTGAGTGTTCTTCTTTTAGGAGGAAGCTCAATCTTTGGAGGTATTAATTTCATCGCTACTATCCTGAAACTACGAAGACCTGGATTGCTCCTCATGCAATTGCCTATGTATTGTTGGGCAATGCTGGGGACAAGTATTCTCGTAGTTTTATCTACTCCAGTATTAGCCGGGACTTTGATTCTTTTGAGTTTTGATATTGTTGCGCATACTGGATTCTTTAATCCTGTGCTCGGTGGCAACGTTATTGTTTATCAACATCTTTTTTGGTTTTATTCACACCCAGCTGTTTACATAATGGTCTTGCCAGCATTTGGCTTGGTCAGTGAAATACTTCCTGTTCATTGTAGGAAACCACTTTTTGGTTATGTGACAATGGTCTATTCAATAATGGCGATAGTTGGTCTGGGTCTTGTTGTATGGGCTCATCACATGTTTACGAGTGGCACACCTCCTTGGATGCGTCTTTTCTTTACCATTGCAACTTCCTTTATAGCGGTGCCAACTGGGATTAAATTCTTTAATTGGGTTGCAACTCTTTGGGGTGGTCGAATATCGCTGAATAGTGCAGTTCTTTTCTCATGTGGTTTTATTGTTAACTTTGTTTTAGGTGGGATTACTGGTGTTGCACTTGCTCAGGTTCCATTTGATGTTCATGTTCATGATACCTATTTCGTAGTTGCTCATTTTCATTACATTGTCTATGGAGGTTCAGTTTTTGTTATTTTTTCATCTGTTTACCATTGGTATCCAAAGTTCACAGGCAGAATGCTGAATGAGAACTTAGGTCGATTTCATTTCTTTTTAACTTTTGTTGGATTTAATCTATGCTTTGCTCCGCAGCATTGGCTAGGTCTTAATGGGATGCCTAGACGCGTGGCTGAATATGACCCTCAATTCACATTTGTAAATCAATTGAGCAGTGTTGGGGCTTTGTTAATGGCTTTAAGCACTCTGCCTTTCTTGTTCAACATAATTAATAGTATTTTGAGAGGAAAAGTTTCAGGAGATAATCCTTGGAACGCACTTACGCCTGAATGGTTGACCAGTTCTCCACCACCTGTTGAGAACTGGTTGGGAGACCCTCCGCTTGTGACTGAACCATATGGATATGGGATTACTAAAGAACCAAATGTTGAAGATTTGACTGAAGGGGATAACACAGGAGCTTCAACTAAATGACAACTATTTCACCAATTACTGAAAACCAAGAGATTGAGGAATCCTCTGAGCATCTAGACCATCATGATTATCGACTGTTTGGTTTAGGAGCATTCCTTATTGCAGATGGCATGACATTTGCTGGATTTTTTGCTGCTTATCTTACTTTTAAGGCTGTCAATCCTTTGCTTCCTGATTCGATATATGAATTAGAACTTGCCCTGCCAACCCTTAACACCATTTTACTTCTAGTAAGTAGTGCAACTTTTCATCGAGCCGGGAAGGCCTTGAAGAGTGATCAGGCTCGCCTGTGTCAACGTTGGCTATTAGTTACTGCTTTGTTGGGCTTAGCTTTTCTGGCTAGTCAGATGATTGAGTATTTTTCTTTGCCTTTTGGCCTAACTGACAATCTTTATGCAAGTACCTTTTATGCCGTTACTGGGTTTCATGGATTACATGTGACCCTTGGTACTTTCATGATATTCATTGTTTGGTGGCAAACTCGTATACCGGGGGGAAGGGTTAAAAAGGAAAATATGTTCCCTTTAGAAGCAGCAGAGCTCTACTGGCACTTTGTGGATGGCATATGGGTGATTTTGTTCATCATCTTCTACCTCCTCTGATAGCAAATCATTAATTTAAATAAGCAAAATTGAGAACAATAGCTTGCAAAGTTCGACAAATTAGTCAGAATTACTTTAATTAATATGGCCCAAATGCTTGTAGGCAAAGAACTGCTTGATAAAGCCAGATCCTTGAGCAATCGTCCTGAGGATGAAATTGCCAGAGGTTGTGGCTATGTAGGCCCTAGCGGAAGGGTTTTACGGAAGAGCTTCTATAAGGCTTTGGTTGAGGCTAAGGGCTATAAGCTTCGTTCAGAAACTACAGGTCGACCTGGCGGAAGGTCTTCTCGCGGTAGGCAAGCAGAATTTCGTACACGAGTCCATGGCAATGGCAATCTTCTGATTGGTCATGCCTATACAAAAAAACTTGGACTGGAGCCTGGTCAAGAATTTAGGATTGAGATGAAGAAAGAAGCTCGTGTTATAGCCTTAATCCCTCTAGGAGATAAAAATTAAACGATTGGTTAAATAAAAACAAGATAGGTTTGTTTTTATTGCCATCCTTGCTCTTTTAGCCAATCATTTGAGATGGTTGGCTGATGGTTTGAGCTTTTATTAGCCGAAGCAGTGTCGATGAGCAGGTTTTCAGCATATTTTGCCATTATATCCACTTCAAGATTCACTATATCTCCAGGTATTAATTTGTTTAAAGCTGTTTGTTCCCAGGTGTGAGGAATAACTGCGATCCAAAATTTTGTACCTTTTTCTTTATGGCCAGCAATAGTAAGACTTATTCCATTGACTGAAATACTTGCCTTGTCGCAAATATATTTGCTGAATTTTAAATCATTCCAACCTATTTCTAGATCCCAGGATTTGTTTTTTTGCCTAATATTAATGATTTCACCTGTACCATCTACATGTCCACTGACCAAGTGACCTCCAAGTCGATCGCTGAGTCTAAGTGCAGGTTCTAAATTAACAAATCCTCTTGATTTTGCTTTTTCCCCTAAAGTTGTTTTTATTAGGGTTTCTTCACTTACATCTGCAATAAAACCATTATTAATTAACTCAGAAACTGTCAAGCAAACTCCGTCAACAGAAATACTATCTCCTAGTAACAATGGTTCTAAAGGTTGACATCCTTTGATGACTAGTCTTTCACCATCAAAGCTTACTTTCCCTATAGCTTGAATTAATCCTGTGAACATTGGTTTTCTATATCATCAATTGTTGGGGCATAATTTGATTAAAGGCAAAGGGTGAAACTGTGGTTGAGATGAGTGTGGCTGGTCTTGCTATTGATGCCATTAGTAGAAAACCAATTGTCTTGCTTCGTGATCTCGCTGGGAGTCGCCAAGTACCTATTTGGATTGACCATGCTCAAGCTCACAACATAATGGTGGGTTTCAAGCAAACCTCTCAATCAGTGCCTCTAAGCCATGATCTTATGATTGAGATTATGAAAGTTGGGAAGCTCTCTTTAGATCGTGTAATTATATACGCTATTGAAGACTCAACTTTTCAGGCCCAGCTAAAGATTTCGATTGATAATGGGCAATTACAGCAGGAAAGTTCAATTGAGATTACTCAAGATACTCTGAATGCTGATTTGATTGTTTTAGATGTTCGACCAAGCGATGCTATCGCCTTGGCTTTGCGAACCAAGTGCAGTATTTGGATGCATGAAGAGGTTGTTGCGGAGGCATCTATTCCTGTTGATGTGGATGCCGATAAGGAAGATCAAGATGACTTTCATCGCTTTGTTGACCAGCTCAGTCCTGCAGAAATGATCAAACATCTAAAAGATCGTGACATGCAAGGAGAAGATCCTATTGATTCCTCAGGTGCTATTTAAGGAATGAATTAATGGCTCCATTTCGTCATGCATTTGGTCGTTCTTCTGAAGTAAGTCTTTTTACTTTGGGAACAATGAGAGCCATTTGCTCAATAGAGCAAATGACAACTGTCCTTAGAGGCGCTTTTGATGTAGGTATTAACCATATTGAAACAGCTCCTGTCTATGGACCTGCTGAATCCTTCCTGGGAAAATCATTACAGAAATTAACCCGTCAAGGCATAGTCCCAGATGGTGGATGGGTAATTACAAGTAAACTCCTCCCTGGGCTTAGTTACTATGACGGTAAGAAAGCTATAAGTGCAATCCTTGAGAGACTTGGTAAAAGTCATATCGATAATTTGGCGATTCATGGTATTAACCGTAAAGAGCATCTCAAATGGGCTTTAACTGGTGAGGGCTCTGATTTGTTACGTTGGGCAGAAGAAACAGGACTTGTCTCTCAGGTCGGATTTAGTTCTCATGGTTCTCATGAGCTTATTCAAGAAACTCTTGATAGTGAAAGATTTCAATTTTGTAGCTTACATCTTCATCTTTTTGATCAACAACGAATACCTTTAGCTAAAAGGGCCTTGGCTAAAGGTATTGGAGTAATGGCTATTTCGCCTGCTGATAAGGGAGGGCATTTGCATACTCCTAGCTCAATCCTGGTTGACGATTGCAGACCTTTTACTCCTCTGGAAATTGCTTACAGGTTTTTATTGTCTACTGGTATCAGTACTCTTACTATTGGAGCTTCAAAAATTGAAGATCTAAAGCTTCCAAAGAAATTGATTAATGCTGATGGACCTCTGGATTTAGAGGAAATAACTGTTCTTAATAGGCTTAAGAACAGGTGTTTTTTAAGACTTGGAGAAACCTTTTGTGGACAGTGTAGACGATGTATCCCTTGCCCTCAAGATGTTCCGATACCAGAAGTTTTACGTTTGAGAAACCTTGCTGTTGGGTATGACATGCAAGTTTTTGCTAAAGAGAGATATAACTTAATTGGTAAGGCTGGTCACTGGTGGGAGGAAGTCGATGCAAGTGCATGTATGGACTGTGGTAAATGCATTCCGCTTTGCCCTAATGATTTGAATATTCCTCAGCTGCTTGAAGATACTCATAGGAGACTTATGTCTTCACCTTCTAGACGTTTATGGGGCTGAATTTTGCCAACGAAGTTCTAATTGTTGTTGTTTGGAACTATCAAGTTTTTCTAAAGACCAGCAATTACTCCAAACTTCTTCTTGTGGAAGGAATTTGGAGTAATAACTCTGACCATTAATTTCTAAAGTTTTTTTTATGTTTCTATGTGGGAGTGGTGGTATCCATCCTTCGGAAAGTAATTTCCCCATCAAAGGCAGCTCCCATGTTTTTCTAACCCATGATTCAGGTAATGGTTCGAGTCCACTTTTGGGACGTATAAGTATGGTCCAATGCAAAGGAGATCCCATTCGGGGGAGAGCAATTCGCAATCTTGGATCTCTGTTTATGCTTTTCATGCATTGTTGCATAGGAAGTAAGGCTACCCTTGCTTCCCCCGAGAGAATCCAATTAGATGCATTTTGATCATCTAATGTCAGAGCTTGTGTACGCAGTTGTTTTAAGTCATTGCCATTTCCAATTTGATCAGCAATAGACATTATTAGTCTAGGACTTTTTGGGAAGACAATTTTCCCTTCAAGTCTAGGATCAAGGAGTATGTCCCATTTTTCTCTGGCTTCAGTTAACCATGGATCACCATTTCTAAATAACATTACCCATGGAGAAACACCTACTGGCAGTAGACAATTAGCTAAAGATCTTTTATGTAGGTCAAGAAAGAACTTGGCTTGGTAATCAAGATTAAGAGTGAGGTCGGGATTGTTAATCTTACTAAGATTATTTGCCTCAAATGAATTCAACCACCCATCACCAAGTGCAATTAGATCTGCTGAATTTGTAAGAGAGTTTTTATATGTCTTTTCTAGTTTATCTACTTTTATCGATTTAAAACTCCATGGAGTAGGTAATACCTTTAACCACGACTTTGGTAGCGTACCCTCAGTCGCAATTAGGTAGGCATTTTCCTTGCGACTACAACTTGCGAGAGCACCTGCTCCTATTAAAAGGACTAATTGAAGGAACTTGCGTCTATTAAGCTCGGCAAGATTCATCTGAGAGATCGAAAAATGTGGAAGTTTGTATGAATGGAGATTTTTATTTCAATAGATCAACACCAGTTTCGCATCCTTTAATTAGTTCATTACAACTAGCTCCATTGAGTTGAGCTAATAAAGAAAGGGCTCCGGCTCCTACACCCTCTTTGATGAAACCAAGTTCGTAATCTCTTAAGGCTTGGCATCTACTTGAGTTGAAGCGAAGACCACTTGCAATCCCAAGAAGCTCGACTCCAAAGTGTTTCCCTACTTTATCCATTAGTAGCATAAGTGAGTTACAACTTTTTTGTGAAGAGGACTTTTCTTCGGCGAGCCACGAAGTTGTTCCAAGTACAATTTCATTGACGAAGACTGATCGATTGGTTGGTTTTATTGTTCTTAGTGCCAGTGCTATTACAGCTAACATTTGACTCCCGCCTCCTAGTAATACTGGTTGCCCGGCTTGTCTAGCTCCAATTAATAATCCTGTAGCTATTACTTGAAATGGGTCCCCAACTGCTGCCAAGAGTTGCTTTGGTAAAGGATTTTCTTTGAGGCCTGATTTTTGAAGTCCTATCTCTACTGTTTTCTTTTTGATAGCTAATGGCCGAGTTCTAGAACTGCTACTAATAAGATCTGCTATCGACAAACCTAGGCCAGTAAGGATTGCCTGAGCTGTAGTTGTTCCTCCAGGAATACACTCTGCTATTAAAAGTGGTTGGCGCAATTTCTTGCCCATTGAATAACCTTTATTCCATAGAGCTTCTACTCTTTTTAAACTCATTGCTTTGCCTGTGCTTAAGCATGATGCTGGTCCGTTCAAAGGTGAATCCACAGGAATGTGAGGAAATGATGGGAGTTGGTTTAATCCAGCTGTCAAGATAAGAGGATCTGATCTAAGAAATTCTTTTGCCACATAACTAATTAGAGCTGGTGAAATGCCTGCAGGTAATGGAGGAAGAGCCCATTCTCGATAGACAGCAGGACCATGCAGAATAAGTTCTGCATCTGCAACAGCTGTATAACGTCTAGAGTCAGGAGTATGCCCTGCTGCTGAAATACCTTCAATTTCTGCCGTTTTTGATCCAGCGAGAATCAATATAAAAGTGAAATGACTGTTGCAAGTGCTCCAGCTTTTTATCCATTGTATTTTTCTATGTTGAGATGCACCTGCTCCAAATGCTTTGCATCCTGCTGGTAGTTCATTTATAAAACTGTTTGAGTAGTGAATATCTTTAAAGGGGGTCAAGGGAGATGAGTCCATGTAATAACCGAGGAGGATTTGGAACTTCAGCTTTGAGTCGAGGAAAAATCCAGAATGCAACTGCATGAAGCACTAGTACGTAAATTAATTCCTGAAGAAATACTAAAAAAATTGCCATCAATTGAACTTGTCCTAATTCTGCGCTTAGGGGAATATTGAGCAAATCTATTAATTTTTCAAGTAGATTTGAACCCGCACGAGTAATTATCACCCAAAGATTTTCTCCTACTAAAATAGAAAGAATTCCTACTCTTATAATAAACCCAAAACTTCCAATGAGGACTCCTATACTCCAGCTAATCCACCAACTTAATTTGCGTTCCCAACTTAAGCCTAGCCAAAGTGCTAGTAATCCATAGGGAAATAAAATTAATGGGCCTCTTATAGGTCCCATTAAAGCAGTTAAAAGAAGTACTGTGAGACAAACCCCTTCTAATCCTGAATAATATCCTCTACGAATCTGAAGTAGTGCTATGGGTAATGGTAAAGTCAATCGAAAAATAGCACCACCAATTGGTAAGTAATATAGTGCTATCCATATAAGTGCAGAGGCGGCAGCCAAGTAAGAAGTTTCCATCATTGTCAGTGACTGTCTTCTATTTAGTTTTCTTAGATAGAGTTGATTCTGTTTGTTATTACGTTTATTTTCTTTCATATTAACGACTAGTTCTAGGGCTTGGAGAATTATTCTTCTTGCGAAGAACTTCAATTCGTTCAATCATCTCTACTTCGAATTTTACACCAGCTCTTCTTAATGCTTTTGTGACTGATTCAGCTGGTGCAGAGGGATTTGTTCCAGATAGTTTAATTGTGACTCGATAGGGTAAAGGGTCGAAAGAGTCTGGCTTGATTTCTACAATTTTTTTCACTTTCTTGATCGTAGGTTTGTTTTCTTTTTTGACTAAAGTTTGATTATTTTCTTTAGGCTGCTTTTCTTTTTCGGTTGGAGTGACTCCTTTTGATTTTTTGTATGATTGCTTTTCTGAATTAATGTTAGAGCCTGGATTATCAAAGCTATTTGCAAGCTTTTGGCCTACTATTGTTTCGCTGCATCCTTGCAATGCAAAGAAGATTAATGCAGTAAATATCTTTGTAAATTGATCCAATTCCTTATGTAAACTCTTATTTTTTGCCATTAACTTTCTCCAGGTTTTATTATCCTTACAGCACTTGCTCTTAGCCTCCCGGTTTTGGTTGTTCTTGTAGTCTTTTTGCTTTTTTCGGTTGCATTTTTACTGACTGATTTTTTTGTTTTTGTTTCAGTATTAGTTTTTGCAGTCGATTTCTTAGGTTTTTTAGATCCACTTTTTTTGCGAGGTGATTTCTTAGCTGTTTTTTCTTTTAACAATTCAATAGCTTCTTCTAAAGTTATGTCATCAGCTTTTTTGCCTTCTGGAAGAGAAGCATTTACTTTTCCTTGTTTTACATAGAGGCCATAGGGGCCATCAAAAAGCTGTATTTTATCTTCGCTATCTTTTGGTGTGCCTAGATCTTTAAGTGCAGTTCTTCCTCCTCTTCCTCTCTTAGGCATTGCTAAAAGCTCCATTGCTCTTTCTAGTGCTATTAACAGCACATCATCATCTGCCTTAAGAGATCGATAATCTTTTTCCCCTTTTCCTTTGTCCCAAACAACATATGGACCAAATCTGCCAAGACCTGCTTGAACTTTGCCTCCATCAGGATGATCTCCTAAAAGACGAGGCAGTCTTAATAATCCAATTGCATTCTCCAGTGTCAGATCTTCTGGTTTAACCCCTTTGGGTAATGATGCTCTTTTGGGTTTTGGGACTTCTTCGCTAACTTGACCGCGTTGTACATAGGGTCCGTATTGTCCAAATAATAAATAGATGTCATCACCTGTTTCGTGATCTACTCCAAGAGATTCTGGTCCGTCAACTTTTTGCTTGAGTATTTGATTTGCTTTCTCTTCATCCAATTCTCCTGGTGTGATTTCTTTAGGCAGTGTTGCTTTGATTAGTTCTTCTTCTCCATTCTCTCCGACTTGTTTTGATTCTAGATAGGCTCCAAATCGTCCAATTCGAACAACACATCCGAGACCTTCTAAATCAATTGTTCTAGACACACCTGGATCAATATCTCCTTCTCGTTTTTGAACTTGAGTTTCTAACCCTTTATTTCCTTTATAGAAAGATTCTAAATAAGGAAGCCATTTCACTTTTCCTGTAGATATTTCGTCTAGGGTTGATTCCATTTTTGCTGTAAAACTTGTATCCACAAGATCAGGAAAATGTTCTTCTAGTAGAGCTGTTACTGCAAATGCAGTAAAAGTAGGAGTTAGAGAATTGTTTTGTAGAGTTGAATATCCGCGGTCAACAATTGTTCCAATAATGCTTGCATAAGTAGAAGGTCTTCCTATTCCTTCTTTCTCAAGCATTTTGACTAATGAAGCTTCGCTATATCTTGCAGGTGGTTGAGTTTGGTGGCCCAGAGCTTCAACTTCTTTCGGAAGTGATTTATCCCCAACTTGCAATGCAGGTAAAAGGACTTCTTGCCCTTCTAGTGCAGCTTCAGGATCATCGCTACCTTCGACATATGCACGGAAAAATCCGGCAAAATCGATTCTTTTGCCGGAAGACCTAAAGGATGCCTCCCCTGCTTTTATATCAATTGAAAGCATTGTCAGTCGAGCCTCTGTCATTTGACTGGCGACTGTTCTTTTCCATATCAGCTCATATAAAGCCAAGTCTCTACCTTGTAGGCCCGTATCACTTGGTGTTCTGAAGCTTTCGCCTGCTGGCCTAATCGCTTCGTGTGCTTCTTGAGCATTACGTGATTTGGTGCTGAATTGTCGGACTGTTTCGTTTAGATATTCTTTGCCATATTTTGATTGGACGCATTCACGTGCCGCTCCAAGGGCTTGTTCTGAGAGATGAACTGAATCAGTTCTCATATATGTAATAAAGCCTCTTTCGTAAAGACCTTGAGCACAACGCATTGTTTCGCGCGCAGACAAACGGAGTTTGCGATTTGCTTCTTGTTGCAGTGTGCTTGTTGTAAAAGGTGGAACTGGTTTTCGTGTTGTTGGTTTCTCTTCAACTCGCTCGACTGTCCATTCTCTAGAACGTAAAGATTCTGCAATTGTAAGAGCCTCCTTTTCAGTTATTAGCTTGACGTTTCGACCTTTTTTTATTTCTCCAGTGGTTTCATCAAAGTCACTACCTGTTGCAATTTTTTGATCAGCAATGCTAGCCAATTTGGCTTCAAAAACATTCCCATCTTTCTCTAGATTGGCTTTAAGGTCCCAGTAGCTTGCACTCTTAAAGGCTCGTCGCGCTCTTTCTCTTTGGACTAGTAATCGCACGGCAACTGATTGCACTCTGCCAGCGGATAGGCCCCATGCGACCTTTTTCCATAGCAGTGGAGAAAGTGTATAGCCAACAAGTCGATCAAGGATCCTTCTAGTCTCTTGAGCATGTACTAACTCCATGTCCAAATCTCTAGTTTGAGAAAGGGACTTGGAAATGGCTTCTTTTGTAATCTCATGAAAAACCATCCTTTTTACAGGTACTTTTGGAGCAAGTAATTGCATCAAATGCCAGCTGATGCTTTCGCCTTCTCGATCTTCATCAGTTGCTAGCAGGAGCTCATTTGCATCCTTCAAAGCTGTTTTCAACTCTTTGACAATTTTCTTTTTGTCTTTAGGAACGACATATAGAGGTTCAAAATCAGAATTGGTGTTGACACCAAGATTTGCCCATTTTTCCCCTTTTTTGGCAGCAGGGATTTCACTGGCATTGTTTGGTAAATCCCTGACATGCCCCATAGAGGCTTCTACTTGGAAGTCCTTAGGCAAGAAATTCCTTATGGTCCTTGCTTTGGTGGGGCTTTCGACGATGACAAGAGTGTGTGGCATAGGTTGCTTTATGGCCTTTCTTCTTCTTTATCTTTATCGCACCAACGTGCAAACTGCATAGATGATAGAAATATCCATAGGCGAATTTAATAACATAGCTAAAGTCAAATTACTTTTTGAAGCCTTTTGATCATGCTTGAGATTGGTGCAAGCTTTATCACCGCTCAGGCATCTGCCGCTCCAGGTGAGTTGCTCAATCTTGCGCTTAACGCTGGCACAGTGGCGCCAGAAGGTGTTGTTCTTGTTGCAATGATCGCAACATTGCTTGTCGACTTGGCTGGCGAAAAGGTAGCTGCGAGATGGGTTCCTCCAATTTGTTATTTAGGTCTCGGAACTTCTTTGATATTGCTTGCTTTTCAATGGAATGCTCCTCTTGAACCTTCATTCTTAGGAGCATTCTTATCAGACAAGTTGGCTATAGCTTTTAGAGCTGTAGTTGCATTGTCCACGCTCCTTTCATTGCTAATTAGTTGGCGCTATGCCGAACAAGGTGGCCACCCTGTAGGTGAATATGCAGCAATTCTCCTTGCGGCGACTTTGGGGGCGATGTTGCTTTGTGGTGCAACTGATTTAGTCAGTGTTTTTGTATCTCTCGAAACTCTTTCTGTAGCAAGCTATTTGCTTTCTGGCTATATGAAAAGAGATGCAAGAAGTTCAGAGGCTGCTCTTAAATATTTGCTTGTGGGTTCAGCTGCAGCTGCTGTATTCCTTTATGGGGCTTCCCTGCTTTACGGAATCAGTGGGACAACAAGTCTTCAAGGAATAGGGGATGCATTGTTAAATAGCCCAACTCCTTTGGCAGCTTTATCACTTGTTTTTGTTTTGGCAACTGTTGCATTTAAGATCGCCGCTGTTCCTTTTCATCAATGGACTCCAGATGTATATGAAGGTTCTCCAACTCCTGTTGTTGCTTTTTTATCAGTTGGCTCTAAAGCGGCTGGATTTGCTCTTGCAGTAAGAATTTTGGTTGGATGTTTTGGTGCATTTGATAGTCAATGGAAATTGTTGTTTACGGTCCTAGCTGTATTAAGTATGACGCTTGGGAATGTTGTTGCCCTCGCTCAAACTTCTATGAAGAGAATGCTTGCTTATAGCTCTATAGGTCAGGCGGGGTTTGTAATGATAGGTCTTGTGTGTGGAACAGAAGATGGATTTGCTGCAATGGTTCTTTATATGGCGGCCTATCTTTTTATGAATTTAGGAGCATTTGCTTGCATAATCTTATTTTCAATTAGAACAGGTAGTGATCGAATATCAGATTATGCTGGTTTATATCAAAAAGATCCGTTAATAACACTTGGACTAAGTCTTTGTCTTTTATCTTTAGGAGGAATTCCTCCAATGTTTGGTTTTTTTGGGAAGATTTATCTTTTCTTTGCAGGTTGGGCTGACAAGCAATATCTTCTTGTAATCGTAGGACTTGTTACCTCCGTGATCTCAATTTATTATTATATTTCTGTTATTAAGATGATGGTAGTTAAAGAACCTTATGAGGCTTCTGAAGTTGTTAAGTCTTATCCTCTAATTCAATGGAAGACGATAGGATTGCCTCCATTAAGAATAGCACTTATGACATGTGTGTTTGTTACTGCAGTAGGTGGAATTCTTTCTAATCCAATATTTCAATGGGCAAATAACACGGTCTTAGGCACTCCATTCCTGCAAGAAGCTATAGCACTGAGTGGAGATAAGTTACTTGGCTGATTCTTCAAAACCTTTAACTCCTGTCGCAAAATTAGTTAACGTAAGTAAGATTTATGGCCATGGACCATTATTAGTTAAGGCCTTAGATAATCTTGATTTGGATATCAACTATGGGGATTTCTTGGCTGTTATGGGTGCAAGTGGATCAGGGAAAAGTACTGCAATGAATATTTTGGGTTGTTTGGATCGACCCAGTCAAGGCAAGTATCAGCTAAATGGTGTTTCGGTTGAAGGTCTTGATGATGACTCTCTTGCAGATCTGCGTAATCAAGAACTTGGGTTTGTCTTTCAACAGTTTCATCTTTTGCAAGAGGCAACTGCCTTGGAAAACGTAATGCTCCCAATGATCTATGCAGGTGTATCTCCATCGAAAAGGATGCAGAGAGCAGAGCTTGCACTTGATCGAGTAGGCCTTGCTGAGAGAATGGGAAATAGGCCTAATCAGCTTTCTGGGGGACAGCAGCAGAGAGTTGCAATTGCAAGGGCCATTATTAATCAGCCAGCATTATTGTTGGCTGATGAACCTACCGGTGCTCTTGATTCGAAAACTACTGAAGATGTTTTGAATTTATTTGATGAATTGCATAAGCAAGGAATCACAATTGTTCTTGTGACACATGAAGATGATGTCGCGGCTAGGGCGAGAAGGGTTGCAAGATTCCATGATGGAAAGATTCTTGAAATAGCTGATAAGCGCTGAAATAGGTTTTATTCCCAATGAATTAGTTCCTTGTATTTAGATCCTTTTTTGACGCAGAGAGCACCATTTAGGGCGATGCCAATTACTTGCCAAATTTCATATGTTTTTGGGTCCTTATACTCTTGAGACCAAAGGCGTTCTTCTGCTTTTTTTCTTAAAACTTGACTCGATTTTGTCAGCTCAATAGCTGATTCAAGTGCTAATAAGATTTCTGATGCCCAGAATTCTGTCCGATGGTTTTTAAAATTGAGAACTTCTCTCAGGGCAATACCTTCATGTGGGACATGATTTAAAACATTAAGACCAATTCCTACTCGAGCTAGTTTGAGCTCGCCTCCTCTATAGACAAGTCTAGGCAGAAGACCTGCTAGTTTTCTTTTCCCTATTATTAGATCATTAGGCCATTTGATCTTTAGTAGAACACCCCCTTTCTCTAGGCGCTCTGACAGGGCAACTGCAACTGCCAAACCGAATAAGCTACTTGAAGTTTTTTGATGAGATATCGGAATAGCGGCACTCATCCATACACCGCCCATAGGAGAGTGCCATTTTTTTCCTCTTTGTCCCCTCCCATGAGTTTGGCGATTAGCAATAATTGCTCTTGGTAAGTTTCCTAATAATGGTTTTTCATTTAGCCATTTTGACAAGTCATGCTCAGTACTTGCGCACACTGGTTTCCATCGTAGTTGCCATGATTCTGAAATAGTATTTCTTCTGAGGGTCCTCGCAATTCTTGGAGCTCCTTTGAAAGATTTAATTTTGCTCATTTATCCAATCGCCAATTTTCTGGGTTGCTTTTTCTAGTTCGCTAATGGGTCTTACTAAGGCTAAACGAAGCCAGTTTTTGCCACCACTGCCAAATCCTGAGCCTGGTGTTAGAGCAACGCCTGTTGAGTTAAGAATTTGAGAGGCCATCATTTCTTCATCCCAACCTTTCTTGATAGCCCATTCTGGTAATGGCATCCAGATGTACATCGCCATTGAAGGTGTAGGTACATCCCAACCAATTTGATGAAATGCATTAACTGTCTTGTCTCTCCTGTCTCTATATGTTTCTAATACTTTTTTTGGCCAATCGTATAAATCATTAAGGGCTTTTATGCCTCCTTTTTGTATCGCTAATGATTGGTTGAAATCAATTACTGACTTAACTTTTTTCAGAGCTTTGATGATTGGTTCTGCACCAATAGCAAATGCTAATCTAAACCCTCCCATATTCCAGGCTTTTGAAAATGAAAAGAATTCAATTCCATATTCCCTCCATCCATCACATCTCAATAGACAAGGTGCATCTCCTTCGATAGCTAAATCCACATAAGGATTATCATGAGCAACTACTATTTGATATCTCTTCCCTAAGTTTATAGCTTCATCCAAGTACTCTTGTCTCCCTACTTGTGCAGTTGGATTATGAGGATATCCAAGGATCATTATTCTTAGTTCTTCTAATTGACTTATGCTTAGTTGGTTGAAGTTAGGCTCCCACCCATTCTCTGCTTTAAGTATTAACTTCTCAATTTGAGCATCAGCAAGGATTAAACCACCTCTGTGAGAGGGATAACATGGATCAAGAATTAATCCTGACTGCCGGGGGTTCAAGATAGCGATTGGAAGGTGAGCAGTTCCTTCTTGGGACCCAATTAACAATAAGACTTCTGAGTTTGGATTAACACTTATTCCAAAACGTTTTTTACACCAAGCAGCAACTGCTTCGCAGAAAGGTTTTGTGCCTGACTCAAGACAATAAGAGGAATTTTCAGGACAATCATAAGCCTTTTGAATTTCTAGAATTACATCGGGTGGAGGAAGAAGATCTGAAGAACCCAAAGATAAATCTATAAGAGGAGATAAATTTTTTTCATGACTCAGTAATCGATAATTGTTTTTCCTATGATCATTTCTAGCGAAAACTCCTTCTCCTAGAAGCTTTAATCGAAGTGCATGGTTCATAAAGTGTTGATTAATTGAGTTAGTGAGACTTTGAATTCTCCGTTGAAAGTTAGCTTTTCCTTATCTAATACTTAGTATTCCTAGATGAATACATCAATTTAATTACTCATCGTAATTGTGATTTAATTTCTATAACTTTTCGATAGACTTTTTTAGTTCTTCTAAGTCAGCATCTATTTCTGAAACTTCTACAGCTTTAATATCGATATCTGAATTCAACTTTTTAGAGTTTAGCTTTATTGAATCTCCCGCTGGGAGAGCAACTGCCTTAGCTCCTCCTTGAAGCTTTTCTCGAATAGCATTTAGTTCATCATCTAGATCGTTATTTCCTTCTAAAGCGGCAAATTGACTTTCAAGGTCAGCTCCGGCCAGTTCTGCTGCTGCCTGACTTGTTGCTTCTAGTGCTTGAACTTTATCTTCCATTCGTTCGAAGGCTTCCATTGCTGAATTGCTACCCATGTTCCCAACAGCACTTTGGAGTTGTTGCTGAGCTTTGGCTGCCTGAGCTCTTGCCTTGAGCATGTCTTTCTTTGTCCGAGCCTCGGCTATTTTTCCTTCAAGTGCAACAAGACTTCGTTTGAGCACCTCAACCTGACCTTCTTGAGCTTCTAATTGGTTGGTCAGTGAATCAGATGTCTCTTGAAAGGTTTTTCGTCTTGTAAGAGCTTCTCTGGCTAAGGTCTCTTCACCTTTTTGGAGCGCCAACTCTGCTCTCTCGTACCAAATAGATACCTGTTTTTGTGATTGATCTGCTTGGCTTTGTAGTCTTTTTTGGCTAGCAATTGCCATTGCAACAGCTTGTCTTAATTTGACTAAGTCTGCTTGCATGTCCGCAACAGACTGATCAAGTATCTTGACTGGGTCTTCAGCTTTATTAACTAGATCATTGAGATTTGCTCGTAGCAATCTACTTAGTTTGTCAAAGAAACCCATCGAATTATTTGTTAGTGGTTATCGGAGGCTAGCTAGCTTCTCAAAATACTCCACCTAAATTGGACAGATGGCATTGTCATCCAATCATGAACCTACCCACTTAGGGAAGCCTGATGGGAGGCTAAAGCAAGCAATTGAGGGGGTTTCTTCGCTTTCCTATTGTTTGGATTCATTGAAATTGCGTTGGAAAAATAATCGTAATGTTGCCGGACTTTGGCAAGATTGGCCTCGGTTGGCAGGTGAGCAATTGGCGGCAAAGTGTCTTCCTTTGAGACTTTCCAATGAAACGCTTTTTGTTGGTGTCACCCACCTTCAATGGTTGCATGCAATTCAATACAACAGGATGAAGCTTTTAGCAGCTTTACGAGCTGCTGGTTACAAAATTCGTGAAATTAAACTTCAGCAATATCATCCTCCTAGGGTGGAAAATATTGTTGAAAGTGAAGAAAGTGTATGGGAGAGACATCCTAGTCGAGTGGATATACATGGTTTGGGATCTTGTGATATCTGTGGCTGTCCTGCTCCTTTAGGTGAACTTGCCTTATGGGGACATTGTGGATTTTGTAGAAGGTCTCAACTCCATTGAAATGTTAATGAGAAAGATATTTAGATGACTGATTAGAAAATTTCAGGCCTTGGATTTTGCCATGTTGGCGTTACACCTTGATTTCTTAATCTTGTAGCTATTTTGCTAAGCCTTAATCTATCAACTCTCCAAATAGAATAGATACTAAACCGACCAAGAACCAAGGCTTCTAGCGATTTCCAGTGGGATAATTCAGCTGCTCTGTTGTTTATTAAAATTAATGCTGTCTTGGGGCTTTCCCCTCCTTGAAGAGGGCTCCCATTAAACCCTTGCCTAGTCTCTTTGCGAAGCCTTTCTTCAATATTTACTAATGCTGAAAAAGATTTTCCTTCGTACAAGATAATTTCATTTGTATAGAAATGAAGTGATGGTTTTGCTGCCCCAACCATTACAATAGGCTCACTCTTTTTCTTTGAATTAAGGATTAATTGGGCTGCTTGTCTTAGAGGTAATTGTCTTGTTCTGTCAGCTAAAGTTGATAATGGGATTAAAACTATTAGTTGAAATATAATAAAAGGAATTTGCATACTTATTAATATATTTTTATTTCTCTTTAATAGTAATACTGTCGCTAAAAGTGCTGAAAAACTGAAGCATATGGCACTTCTGAAAAGAAGTTTGCTCTGGATTAGCTCAGAGGCTAGATTAGGTATCTCTGGGTCTTTTATGAATGGAACCCATAAAGGAGATAGCCAAAAGACTATTGACAGCAATATTGCAATCAAAATGGTGCCTATCCAAGTGTATGAAACTAAAGGTTTAGAATCTATTCCTTGATTAGATGTTAGACCTATTATCAATGCTGCAGCAGGAGTGGCTGGGAGCCAGTAACTTGGTAATTTTGTTGCGGCAATTGTGAAGAGAATTAATACACTTATTAGCCAGCAAGTGGCAAAAGCTGTTAACGATTCTTTAGGTGATTCCTTCTGATTGTTGGACTTGGATGTAAGAAGGAAGGACTTGATTGTATTTATAATTCCAGATACTAATAGTAGTGTAAATGGTAAAGATGCGATTACTAAAATTAAGCCAAAAAACCACCATGGCTCTTGGTGATTATTTACCACTGAGGTGAATCTTTGAAAATTATGATATCCAAAGAAGCTGTTCCAGTAAGCTTTTCCCTCAATGATTAGTTCAGCTAAGTACCATGGGATAGAGATTAGAGCGGTAATTAAAAGACCTTTTAAAGGCTTTAATTTAATAAGAAGATGTCTTAATGATCTTTGTTGAATCCCGAATAATAAGAGCGTGGCACTCATAAGGACTATTGCTATTGGCCCTTTGGTAAGTATCGCTAGACTCAAAATCAGCCAACCGGGCCACCATGCTTGTTTAGTCGGATCCGCATAGCGTCTCCAGTGAAACAGCATGCTTAGGCCAAAAGTTGAACAAAGAAGCGCATCGCTTACAGCAATGCGGCTCCAAATAAGTACTAAAGGTGAAAGTGCAAATGCCAGAGCAGTTATTACACCAGTTTTTCGGGGGAATGCATCACCTTTTTGAGGGAATTGCATAACTGTATCCCCTAGACCAACCATCATCACAATTGATGAGATTGCTGAGGGGAAGCGGGCGGACCAAGTTCCAAGAGGATCTAAATGAGTCTGACCGGGAATTGAATACCCTAATCCCATCAGCCAATAGATTAAAGGTGGTTTGTCGAAACGGGGTAATCCATTCACTCTTGGAGTTAGCCAATCTCCAGTGCGACTCATTGAGCGGCTTGCAGCTGCAAATAAAGGAGGAGTCTCGTCTACTAGCCCAGTGGAGCCTAGGCGCCATAGGAAAATGACTATCCCTAAAGCAATTATTAGACAAAGGCCTCGATTCCGATTCTTTCTAGAAAGTAATTCCCTTGGATGTGTTGATGACACTTGAATTGCTTTGTTTAAGTAGTTTTAGCTCTTATTCCGTTTGATATCCATTCGACTATACGGTTGGTGAATTTTTCTTTGGAAGCAGATTCTTCAACCCAGATTCTGCAATTTCTACGATCAATTTTGTTGACTTTGGATGTTGCATTTATCAGCTCATTTATATCATCGGGCGGAACCAACCAACCTGTTAAACCTGATGTTATAAGTTCACCAGGCCCACCTCTGTCGTAAGCAACAACTGGTACCCCACATGCCATTGCTTCAACAACTACATTCCCATAGGCTTCATTCCATTTTGGTGTATTAATTAAAGCCCTGCATGCTCCTAATTCTTTCTGTAATTGCTTAGTAGGTAGAAAGCCTCTCCAGTCAATAGTACCTGGAGATACAGATGCTTCTATTGATTCTGCATATTTACTGTCTTCAATTAAACCCCAAACTACTAGCTTATCTTTTAAAGCTGAAGCAACCTTTACGGCATCTTCTAATCCTTTTTCTGGTGCTATTCTTCCAGCCCATCCTAATGAACCATTTTTATTAAGTTGGAGTTTGTAATTATCAAGGTCAAATCCGTTTCCCACAACTATAGGTTTTTCATTTAATTCAAAATCTGATGCTTGCCTATAAGTATGAAAAGCTAACCTGTGTTGGTTTTCGAGAGAAATTTGTTTGACAATGCTATGCATTGCAGCAGAAACATTCCCCATACTAATTAGATGATAGATTTCTAGATTAACTCTTTCGGTAAGCCATATTGGTAGCCAATCATAGCCGAAGTTTAATATTGCATCTGCGTATTTACCTAGCTCGAGAGCTCTTTCCCATAGCTTTGGGAGAATACCTCCATTTGGGATGGTTATGTCTGAATCGTAATCTTTATGCTGCCAACTTTCTTGATCTTTACCAGAAACATAACTTACTTGAATTTGGCTGCAATTAGAAGTTATTTCTGACCCTTCAGGAGCTACTAGAGTTACTTCATGGCCTAGTGCTGTAAGTCCTTTAATCAAAGAAGTAATTGTTAACTCTACTCCTCCTCCACGTCCACTACCTATATGTCCAATGGGAGTACTAACTAAAACGAGCTTTAAGGTATTTGAAGTCATTTAATTATGTCTCCTGAGAAAAACCAGATTTCAATTCAGATTGTTCCCAAAATCTACGTCTCTGACTTACTAGGAGTACTGATATGAGTACTAAAGAAACTCCAACCCATTGAAGAGGAAGGAGTCTTTCTCCTAGCCAAAGGCCACCAGAAATTAGAGCAAAGACTGGAGTTAGGAAAGCTAAAGTGCTGAAGGTAGTTAACTCTTCTCTATTGGCAAACCAGAAAAACAGGCCATAAGCCAATGCGCTTCCTAAAAGGCTTGCATAAGCCATTAGTCCCCATTCGGAAAATGACCAAGCAGGTAATAGTGGCCATTCGGTTTCAAAAAGATGCCATCCAAGTAGAGGAAGGCTTCCAAGAACCATATGCCAACCTGTTATTGCTATTGGGTCACTTTCTTTGCAGGCAAAACGAATTAAAACTGTTCCTAGTGCCATCGAAATAGCAGCTGCAAGCATCCAAACCTCTCCAATATTCCAAAGTTCTTGGATAGATCCTTTGTCAGCTAATAACCACCAGTGACTTAAAAATTCTGGGGGTACACCTAGGCAAATAATTCCTGCAAGCCCCAGCATTAAACCTATCCATCCAATAGGATTTATCGCATCACCAAAAAGACTTCTTGCTAGTAAAGCAACTATCAATGGCTGAGAATCAATTAAGACAGAGCCAAGTCCAGCACCTGTGTAGGTAAGACCTTTTGTTAAACAAATTTGAAAAATACTTGCGTCAATAATCGTAAATATGCAAAACCAAAACAAATCATTTTTAGAAATAGACCAATTTCGCCCAAATAAAGGCACTGCCAAAAGAACCGTTATTCCTGCAGGGAAGAGCCTTAAGAATGCAACAGAAAAAGCGCCTCCTGAATTCACGAGAGGTGCCATAGCAGCCATGGCTGTGCCCCATAGAGCAAAAGGAAGAAGCATTAATAGCCAGCGGCTGAACACAGACATTCGGTCAAAAGGCAATCTCTTCCTTAAACTCTGTGAAATGTTGCGGAATTGGAATGATTTGGCCCTTGCGCCGTAAGTCTCGGAGAGGGATGGCTCGCATAATCATTGATGGGGCTATTACTGGTTCTACTCGCAAGCTAATTCTGAAAGCACTTAGACGAGTTGAAGAGAGGGAATTCCCAGCGTTATTAGTTCGCATAGATAGCCCTGGCGGTACTGTTGGTGACAGTCAGGAGATTCATTCTGCCTTGCTTAGACTGCGTAACAAGGGCGTTCATGTGGTAGCAAGCTTTGGGAACATTTCTGCTTCTGGCGGAGTTTATATAGGAGTAGCCGCTGAAAAGATAGTTGCCAACCCAGGTACGATTACTGGCTCTATAGGAGTGATCCTTAGAGGAAATAATCTCTCTAAGCTTTTGGAGCGGATTGGAGTTCGTTTTGAAACTATTAAAAGCGGGATATATAAGGATATCCTTTCGCCAGATAGATCTCTTACAAGCGATGAAAGGCAACTGCTTCAATCTTTAATTGATAGTAGTTATGATCAATTTGTAGGAGCTGTCTCTGAAGGAAGGAAATTAAGTGTTGAAGAGGTAAAAGGTTTTGCAGATGGTCGTGTCTTTACTGGTAGCCAAGCATTAGACCTGGGACTTGTGGATGAGTTAGGTGATGAAGAACATGCAAGAAAATTGGCTGCAAAATTAGCTGATTTAGATGAAGAAAATACACGCCTAATTACACTTACTCGTCCCAAGAAGAAGTTCATGGGTTTATTACCAGGAGGCTCTGCTCTGTTAAATTTTTATGAACTTATTAGGATGGAATTAGGTAATTCTGGCCAAGCTCTTTGGCTTTATAGGCCTTAACTAATGGCCTTAAATTTTGACTCTTATATTTTGCAAGGTATTAGAGGAGCTACGACTTGCAAGGAGAATTCTAGTGAAGCAATTGAGTTCGCAGTAACAGAGCTTGTCTCTGAGCTTGTTCATCGAAATGAACTTGATCTAGAGCAAATTGTTTCAATTACATTTTCTGTTACATCAGATTTGGATGCTTGCTTTCCGGCAGCAATTGCAAGAAAACGACACGGGTGGGACGACATTGCGTTGTTGGACTGTCAACAGATGAAAGTCCATGGTGATTTGAAATATTGCATACGCATTCTTGCAATTGCTTGGTTGCCAAAGGGAGAAAAACCTTTGCATCCTTATTTGCAAGAGGCCAGTCTTTTAAGACCAGATAGATCTATTGAAAATTGACAGCACAAATGCCGTCCAAAGAGTTATGTTTTACTTACGCTGATCTATCAAAATTCGACTAGTTTCTTCAAGTCTGGTCATTCACTTCATCGCATTTGCATAATGTTTAAGCGTTTTTCAAGATTTCATTTGCGAAAACTCGCAACAATTGGACTTGTAGGGGCTACCACTTTGGTTCCTGCAACTATGCCTTTTGAGACAGCGAAGGCTAGTCCTTCTTTCTTTGAATACAGATGGGATAATTCAACTAAGTACAAGAGGCTTTATTACTTGCAAGGCTCTAGAGAAAGAAGAGATAGGTCAACTTATTACTTAGTTCTTAAACCAAATGATCGCAGGACTGCAATTCTGAAGCTGAAAATTAAATTCCCCGAATATTTCGACTCAAGAATTAGCACCAACAAACTTAGTTTGTGTCAGGTAAGTCTTGGAGGGATGTTAGCTCGAACGAGATGCAAGAAGAAAATACCAGCAGTTTTTGAGGTCTCTAAGGACCCATCTCAGATCGAAGTATTCCCCGATACCCCTATACCAGTCGAAGATTCTTATGCCATTGTGATGAAAATATTTAATCCGACGCAAGCAGGTATGTACCAATTGAATGCCAGCGTTCAGTCTCCTGGAGATGTTCCTGTTTCAAGTTACATAGGTACATGGAACATTGATATCGATTGAACTGATAAATTATGTACATACGAACATGGCTTTAAGCTGATTTGAATCAATGACCAAAAGAACTCTTGGGGGAACAAGCCGAAAGAGAAAGCGCGTCTCGGGTTTTCGAGTGAGAATGAGAACGCATACAGGTAGGAGAGTTATTCGAACTCGGAGAAAGCGGGGAAGGGCAAGGCTTTCTGTTTGACGAATGATTCTTAAATAATAGATATACTTGACATTTGGTTTTCCTCTGTAAATTTCTCTAAATGGTTTTGCCTCAATCAATGAGATTGAAGGGTTATAAGTGCTTTGATCTAATCCATAGGTCTGGAAAACGCTTTTATGGAGATTTTATGATTCTTAGGGTTGTAAAAGCTAGATCGTATTTATTGAACTCTTCTTGTAAAAAAAGTCTGGATAAGGCTTGTAGATGTGGTCTGACTATTAGTGGCAAGGTAAGTAAAAAGGCTGTTGTCAGAAATAGGCTTAGAAGAGTTTTTCATGAACATCTCAGAGTAAGGCTTGAAGATTCTTCTCAGCATTCAGATAAATGGATTTTGCTTAGCCTTAAGCCCAATTCAATGACTCAACAACCTTCGCAATTGTTGAAAGAATGCGACATATTGCTTGAAAGAGCAGGTTTTATTCATGAAAGCTATTGCTGAAGAGGTCTTTTACGAAGGTGGACCCGCAAAAGGTGATCTGATAATTAACCTTCTTGCAGGTTTAACTTTGATAGGTCTCCCTTTTACCTTTGGTGCGGTTGTTAGAGCCCTTTGGCTTCGTTTTAAGATTACAAATAGGCGGATATCCGTAACAGGTGGATGGCTTGGAAGGGACAAAACACAAGTGGTTTATAGCCAAATAGCTGAGGTCCGAGCAGTCCCAAGAGGACTTGGGTCATGGGGAGACATGGTTCTCGTAATGAAAGATGGTGCAAGGTTGGAGATGAGGTCTTTGCCTGGCTTTCGGGAGACAGAAAAGTTTATTCTTCAGAGAATTGATCTTGCATCTGACAAATCTTCAGATGATTCTTCAAAAGGTTTCGCCGCTTGAACCAGTGATTTATATTTTTGCTGACTATTACCAGATGATGTAGCAGACTGTCTTGAAGTCCATTCCTTACCTCAGAGAACAATTGTGATCGGTTACATCTCCGACAACCTTTTAATACCGATTCTGGATTTCTTCTATGGGTTGGTACCTAGTTATGGCTTGGCCATAGTTGCACTGACAGTTGTTATAAGGCTTGCGCTTTTCCCTTTAAGCGCAGGTTCAATTCGAAGTGCAAGGCGTATGAAGATTGCTCAGCCAGTCATGCAAAAACGTCAGGCTGAGATTAAGGCAAGATATGCAAGCAATCCTCAGAAACAACAGGAGGAATTAGGCAACTTGATGAAGGAATTTGGGAGCCCTCTTGCTGGCTGTCTTCCTTTATTGGTTCAGATGCCAATACTCTTTGCTTTATTTGCTACTTTGAGGGGATCACCTTTTGCTGATGTCCCTTATTTAGTGAATATGAAGGTTTTGCCTTCTGAGCAGATTGCTGCAATTGAGCCAAAGCCTTTTACAAGTCCAAGACATTCAATATTTGTAACTGAAACTGACCATGTTCCAGTTATTGCTTCTTTGCCAGGTGGAACTAAAATTGGATCAGGAGATTCAGTTCAGATCAAGCTTCAAACTCTCGCAGGAGAAAGTTTTAATAATGTTCTCTCTAGGTTTAGTGATGGTTCTAAGTTCTCACCTACTTGGAAAGTGACAAAGGGACAAGAATTTTTAAGTGTTGGTTCAGATGGAACTGTTCAAGCTATTGCACCGGGAGATGCAACTGTTGAGGCGAAAATTCCTGGATTGGCTGCTAAAAGTGGTTTCCTTTTTATAAAAGCTCTTGGTCAGGTTGGTTTTTACGTAGATGGATCAGTTAATTGGGATATAGCAATCCTTGTGGCTGGTTTTGGAGTGACTCTTGTGATTTCCCAGGCTCTTTCTGGAAGGGGAATGCCAGTTAATCCTCAACAATCCACAGCAAATAAAATTACTCCCGTAATGATTACAGGAATGTTTTTATTTTTTCCTCTCCCAGCAGGAGTTTTGCTATACATGTTGATAGCAAATATTTTTCAGGCCCTTCAAACATTCTTGTTAAGTCAAGAAGAGTTACCTGATAATCTTCAAAAAATACTTGATGACCAACTTTCCCAGAAGACTAAAACAGCAGTTGAACTCCCTTCTGGGGTGGTGGGTGACAGACTCCCCTTTGAGCCAAAAAGTGGAAAATGATAGATGGTCTTGTTCCTATTTCATTAAAAGAATTAAAAACAAAAGAATCTATCAAAGCATATAATTTTAAAGGAAATCTAGATAATTTCCCTACTATAACCCCGATTGAGGGAGAACTTGATATTGAGCATAAAGGAGACTATCTGATTGTCAAAGGCTTTGCTGAAACGACTGTTAGTCTTGTTTGTGATAGATGCCTTGTAGAGTATTCAGAGAGACTTAATTGTAATAATCATGAGTATATTTGGATTGGTCAATCTATACCCAAAAAAGATCAGGCTGGATTATTAATTAGTTGTGATGAGATTATAGATTTCATTGAACCTGATGGAATCTTTGATCCGGCGGCATGGGTTTTTGAACAATTACATCTTCAACTGCCAGTGTCGAAAATATGCGGAAAGGAATGCCAAGGATCAGAAATTCTCAAAGAAAATGCAATTAATTATTTATCCACTTCCAAGAATATGAGTCAAACTGATTCACGTTGGGATGATCTTAAGAAACTTCTTTAGTTATGAAGAGTTGGGAAAGCCATTTAGATCTCTTGATTTTGGCAAGAACGCCTCTTATTTGGATTCGTAGTGGAGAGGAAGAGCGAGTAGAGGTTTTGTTAAGTCAGGCTGCTGCTCGGCTCTCTCCTAGAAGATTGGCTAGTTGGGATTATATTGACGGCCTTAGAGGTGTTCCTAATTCTGAAGGCCTAGGAGCTAGGCAGCCAATGGTTATTCTTCAATGGCTGAAAGAGCTTGATGGAAAGAGTCCAACAATTCTTCTAGTAAAAGATTTCCATCGTTTTTGTGAGGATCCTGGGATAGCTCGGATGTTGCGTAATCTCTCTGGTCATTTGCGTAGTCAACCTCACACAGTTGTCCTATCTTCTGGTCCTTGGACGCCCCCTGGAGATCTTGATGATGCCTTTAATATTCTTGATTTACCTTTACCTCAACAGCTAGAAATTCGTACTCTTCTAAACAATATTGCTGAAACTAGTGGATCTCCTTTGCATTCTGATGTTTTAGAGGAGTTGACTCATGCCTGTAGTGGATTAACTGAGTCAAGAGTAAGACAAGTTGCTGCTAGGGCATTGGCACAAAGAGGTCATCTGGGGATGGAAGATCTAGTAGAAGTTCTTGAAGAAAAACGGCAAAGTGTTGCTAGAAGTGAGGTGCTTGAATATTGCGAAACTAAAGCCACTCCTGCTGATATTGGTGGATTGGACGCACTTAAGTCTTGGCTTGACCAAAGACATCAAGCTTTTTCAGATGAAGCTCAAGAATTTGGATTACCTCTTCCTAGAGGGGTCTTGTTAGTTGGTCCTCAAGGTACTGGAAAATCTTTGACTGCAAAGGCGATTGCACATAGTTGGTCCATGCCTTTACTCCGTCTTGATGTAGGGAGATTGTTTGCAGGACTTGTTGGTGCTAGTGAGGCTCGCACCCGAGAGACGATTCAGAGAGCAGAGGCAATGGCCCCATGCGTTTTATGGATTGATGAAATAGATAAAGGTTTTGGTGGAGATGCTCGCAGTGATGGAGGAACTAGTCAAAGAGTTTTGGCAAATGTTTTGACATGGATGGCAGAGAAAACCTCACCAGTTTTCGTTGTCGCTACAGCAAATGGGGTTGAAAGATTGCCCGGTGAACTCTTACGAAAAGGACGTTTTGATGAGATTTTTCTTCTTGATTTACCAACGCCTCACGAAAGGTTGAGTATTCTGGAATTACATATTCAACAAAGGAGGATTGATTTAAAGCTTCCTCTTGATGTCGTTGTTGATAGAACCAATGGGTTCTCTGGTGCGGAGCTAGAGCAAACTGTTATAGAAGGAATGCATTTGGCTTTTGCCGAAAGAAGAGAATTAGAAGAAACCGATCTTATCCTTGCTGCAAGTCAGCTTGTCCCACTTTCTAGGACTGCAAAAGAGCAACTAATTGTCCTGAAGGAGTGGGCTTCGACTGGAAGAGCAAGACCTGCATCTTTTGTTTTTGGTGAAAAGGCTTCTCCTGGATAAGGATATTTTTCTACTTATTTTTTTCTAAAAAGAAATTCGTCTCGCTTTGGGAGGTTAGCGTTTAGGCTTAATTTCTCCGATGAAAATCTAGTGCTAGATCAGCGCCTAGTGCGTGAGAACCCTACTCACATTTCTAAAGAGCTCGGAAGAAGAGGAGTTGAGGTTGATATGACCTCTCTTCAGACCCTTGCGAAGAAGCAAAGAGATTTGGAGGTATTTCGAAGCAATCTACAGACTGACAGTAATAGAATAGGGAAGGAAGTTGGTCAAAGAATTAAAAATGGCGAGAACCCTGGTTCTGACTTGCTTTTAGAGCTACGAAAAAATGGTAATGAAATTAAAAAGAAAATTGCTCAATATGAAGAAGAAGAAAAAATAATTTCTTTTGAATTGAAGCAAAAGCTTTTGGCTTTGCCAAATCTTCCATCACCACATTGTCCAAATGGTAAAGATGATAAAGATAATTTGGAACAACGTCGTTGGGGAGAACCAATTGTCGCTGAGAATCTTAAGAACCATTGGGAGATTGCCGAAGAACTATGCCTTCTTGATACTGAAAGATCAGCAAGAATTGCTCAAAGTCGTTTTGTGACACTCCTCAATCAGGGAGCACGTTTAGAAAGGGCTCTTATAAACTTCATGTTGGATCTACATGTTGGCAAAGGATATTCCGAAGTATTTCCACCAGTTTTAGTAAATACTGCCACTCTTACAGCTTCAGGTCAGTTACCAAAGTTTGCAGATGAAAGTTTTAGGTGTGCAGAAGATGACTTGTGGCTTACTCCTACAGCAGAGGTTCCGGTTACCTCTCTTCATAGAAATGAAATTATTCCCTTTAAGAAACTACCTCTTAAATATGTTGCATACAGTCCATGTTTCAGGAGAGAGGCTGGTAGTTATGGAAAAGATACCCGTGGGCTAATTAGACTTCATCAATTCAATAAAGTAGAGCTTTTTTGGTTTGTAAACCCTGATGAATCAGAAGGTGCTCATAAGCAAATAACTAATGATGCAGAAGATGTATTGAAAGCACTTGAATTGCCTTATAGGGTGTTAGAACTTTGTACTGGAGATCTTGGCTTCTCAGCGTCAAGGACATTTGACCTTGAAGTATGGCTACCTGGTTCTCAGAATTATAGAGAGATTTCTAGTTGTAGTGTTTGCGGAGATTTTCAAGCCAGAAGATCTGGAATTCGAACCAAGGTTGGCAAAGTTAATCAATTGGTTCATACCCTTAACGGTAGTGGTTTGGCAGTTGGTAGAACAATGGCGGCTCTTTTGGAAACTGGTCAACAGCCAGATGGAACTGTCAAACTTCCCAAGGCATTGACACCTTACTTTGGTTCAGATCGACTACTGACTCAATGAACTCACTAATTAGGTTTTTATGAATGTTCTGTCCTCGTTAGCAGTTTTGGCTTTGTTGATTATTTTCCATGAAGCTGGTCACTTTTTTGCTGCGAAATTTCAGGGCATCAAAGTAACGGGATTTTCTATTGGTTTTGGACCTGCAATTCTCAAGAAGGAGTCAGAAGGCGTAACTTATGCGCTTAGGGCATTGCCTTTGGGTGGGTTTGTTTCATTCCCAGATGACGATCAAGATAGCGATATCTCTTCCGAAGATCCAAATCTTCTTAAAAACCGTCCTGTTTGGCAAAAAGCAATAGTTATTTCTGCAGGGGTATTAGCAAATCTTTTAGTTGCATGGGTTGTTGTTTTTGGACAGGCTGCGCTTGTTGGCCTTCCAAATAATCCTGAACCTGGGGTTGTGGTTGTTTCTGTTCAAGCAGGGAATGTTGCTGCATCTGCTGGGTTAGAGGCAGGAGATCGTATCTTGTCAGTTGATGGAGTAAGGCTTGGGAAAGGACAAGAGGCCGTGCAAAATTTAGTCCGCCAAATTCAGGATTCTCCTGGTCAAGTTATTGAACTTGAGAGTATTAAGAAAGAAGAGCTAAAACATATTCAAATCATTCCAGACGAGAAACTTGGCAATGGTCGTATCGGGGCTCAACTTCAGGCAAATGTGAGTAAAGAACTTCGGCCTGCAAAGAATATTGGAGAAGTTTTAGTTCATACTGATACTCAATTTTTAGACTTGCTAAATAGAACGATTAAGGGATATCAATCATTGTTTACTGATTTTGCTCAAACTTCGCAACAATTGAGTGGGCCGGTGAAGATTATTGAAATTGGAGCTCAACTTTCAGAGCAGGGAGGAGGGGGATTAGTTCTTTTTGCTGCTTTGGTGTCTATAAATCTTGCTGTTCTGAATTCTCTTCCTTTACCTCTCTTGGACGGAGGACAGCTTGCTCTTGTTTTATTTGAAGCTCTTAGAGGTAAACCAATCCCTGAAAAACTAAAATTGGTCTTCTTGCAATCAGGCCTGCTTCTTTTGGTTGGGTTGAGTGTTGTACTTGTAGTTCGCGATACTTCTCAGCTTTCTATAGTTCAACAATTCATCTCACATTAAAAATGTCAATGACAACAAGACATTTTTAAGAACTCATAGGTGAAATTCACGAATATTTTTGTTGAGAAATTTGGGTTTTTATCTTTATCTACTGTCTCCTCGGAATCTTCTAAGTTCGTGAAGAGTTAATATTTGCTATCTACTCATAAAGAAACTTCGCCACTACATGGCTAAAAAGTCAATGATTGCGCGCGATGCCAAGCGCAAGAAGCTAGTTGAGCGCTTTTACGCTAAGCGCATGGCTTTATTGGAAGCATTTAATTCAGCTAAAGATCCTATGGAAAGGCTGGAAATTCATCGCAAGATTCAAGCTCTGCCAAGGAATAGTGCTCCCAACAGGATCAGAAATCGTTGCTGGGCAACTGGTAAACCAAGGGGTGTCTATAGAGATTTTGGATTATGCCGCAATCAATTAAGAGAGAGAGCCCATAAAGGGGAACTGCCAGGAGTTGTTAAGTCAAGTTGGTAATTTCTTTTATTGGTTGGAATTAGGTGAAATTTTCTTTTATGGAAGTTTGCCCGTTAAAGCCTTGTCATACTAGTTGTTTTCGGGGTTGGTGGATTTTTTCCGCCAACCTTTTTTTTGTTTAGGTCTTGGAACAAAAGCAATTAATTTGATTTTTTCTGCTTGAGCAGTGCCAATGAAGTGCAAGAATATAAACACATAAAAAAAGATAAGAGCACGTGCAAGGTCAGACACAGTCAATCTCCTTTGATGGTCGGGAGATAAGGCTGACTACGGGGCGTTATGCGCCACAGGCCGGAGGTTCAGTAATGGTGGAGTGTGGGGATACCGCAGTCCTAGTTACAGCAACCCAATCCACTGGAAGGGAGGGTATAGATTTCCTTCCTTTGATTTGTGATTATGAAGAAAGGCTTTATGCCGCAGGGCGCATCCCTGGAAGCTTTATGCGACGGGAAGGACGTCCTCCAGAGCGTGCAACTCTTATTGCAAGGCTGATTGATCGCCCAATGAGGCCTTTATTTCCAGCTTGGATGAGGGATGATATTCAGATTGTTGCGACTTGCTTATCTCTTGATGAAAGAGTTCCTTCGGATGTCCTTTCTGTAACAGGTGCTTCTCTAGCAACTTTGCTTGCTCAGATACCTTTTCAAGGGCCAATGGCTGCAGTTCGAGTAGGCCTACTCGGAGATGATTTTGTTCTTAACCCTAGTTTTCGAGAAATTGAAAGAGGTGATCTTGATCTTGTTGTTGCTGGTACCCCTGATGGCGTTGTAATGGTTGAGGCGGGTGCCAATCAATTAACAGAACAGGATGTTATAGAGGCAATAGATTTTGGCTACGAGGCTGTAATGGAATTGATTAAGTCTCAACAATCTCTCCTTAAAGACTTAGGTATTAAGCAGGTTATGCCAGAAGAGCCTCCTTTAGATAATACTTTGCCTACATATTTAGACAAGAATTGTAGTAAAGCAATTGGAGAGGTACTTAAGAAATTTACCCAAACAAAAGAAGATAGAGATAATAAGCTTGAATTAATAAAGAATGAAGTAACAGAATCAATAGAGGCTCTTAAAGAAGATCATGCTGTAAAGAAAGCAATTGCCTCAAACACGAAGTTACTCTCAACAAGCTTTAAGGCACTAACTAAGAAATTAATGCGTGAGCAGATTATCAAAGATGGTAAGAGAGTAGATGGTAGAAAGTTAGATGAAGTAAGACCAATTAGTGCAGATGCAGGGGTTTTACCTAAACGAGTTCATGGATCAGGTCTTTTTCAGAGAGGTTTGACACAGGTTCTCTCTACAGCAACTTTGGGAACTCCCAGTGATGCTCAAGAAATGGATGATCTAAATCCAAATACAGAAAAAACTTATCTTCATCACTACAATTTCCCTCCCTATTCAGTTAGTGAGACTAGGCCAATGCGTTCTCCTGGCCGTAGAGAGATTGGTCATGGTGCTCTTGCTGAAAGAGCAATAGTTCCTGTTTTGCCACCTAAAGATACTTTCCCTTATGTATTAAGGGTGGTAAGTGAGGTTTTAAGTTCAAATGGTTCTACTTCGATGGGTTCAGTATGTGGAAGCACATTGGCACTTATGGATGCAGGGGTCCCATTGAAGGCACCTGTTAGTGGTGCAGCAATGGGCTTAATTAAGGAGGGTAAAGAGGTAAGGATCCTTACAGATATTCAGGGTATAGAAGATTTTCTTGGTGATATGGATTTTAAGGTTGCAGGAACTGAGAAAGGAATTACTGCTCTTCAAATGGATATGAAAGTAACTGGTTTGGAAATAGCAACTGTTGCAGAAGCTATTAATCAAGCTCGGCCAGCAAGAATTCATATTCTTGAAAAAATGCTAGAGGCAATAGATACTCCTAGAGAGAATCTATCTCCGCATGCTCCAAGACTTCTCAGCTTTAGGATTGATCCAGAACTAATAGGAACAGTAATTGGGCCAGGTGGCAGAACAATTAAAGGGATTACAGAAAGAACTAATACAAAAATAGATATTGAGGATGGAGGCATTGTGACTATTGCTTCACATGATGGAGCAGCCGCAGAAGAAGCTCAAAGGATTATTGAAGGCCTTACTCGAAAAGTACATGAAGGAGAAATATTTACAGGATCAATTACTAGGATTATTCCAATAGGAGCCTTTGTAGAGATACTTCCAGGCAAAGAAGGCATGATTCATATTTCTCAGTTATCTGAAGCTCGTGTAGAAAAAGTTGAGGATGTAGTTAAAGTTGGGGATGAAGTAACTGTTCGAGTAAGAGAGATAGACAATAGAGGCAGAATTAATCTCACATTAAGAGGAGTTCCTCAAAATGGAGAAGATTTACGACCTGAGCCATCCCCAACTCCAGTAGCACCTCTTATGTAAAAACATAAGAGCTTTAGAAATAGTTCTCAGGGTCAATCTCTTTCATTATTGACATCGCTCTTTCACACAAAGCAGAGTGATTAACTCCAGTGCTGGCTATTAAGCAACCGCTTTGGTTTAAGTCTCCAGTGTTGTATTTAAGTGGTTTTCCGTCCGCATGGGTAAAGCTTCCTCCTGCTGCAGTTAGTACTGCTTCTGGTGCAGCCATATCCCAATCTTTAGGAGAAGTCTTTCCTGAGAGTGAAATATAAATGTCACTTTCTCCTCGCAAAATAGTTGCGATTTTGCAACCCACACTTCCTACAGCTTTAGTTGCACAAATATCAATTTTCGAAATAAGTGCTTCCAATCTTTGATCTCTATGACTTCTGCTCGCAACTAAAATTGAATCTTTAATAGACTTTCTTTTGCTAAAAATTACAGGTGATCGTTCCCCAGCTCTATTTTCGCACCATGCTCCTTTTCCATGAATTCCAAACCAAAGTTCTTCTATCTCTGGCAATAGAATTACACCAATAATCGAAGTATTTCCCTTGATCAAAGCAAGATGAACGGCATATTCCCCTGTTCCTTTGAGGAAGTCTTTAGTTCCATCTAAGGGATCAAGGATCCATAGCCAATTGTTTTTAAAAGGTACTCCATCTCTATCTTGCTCTTTTGCAGATTCTTCACTTAGTAACCCCCACTTTGTTTTTGGGAAGTCAATCTTGAGGCCATTAAGCAGCCATTTGTTTACTGCTAGATCGGCCGCCGAGACGGGCCCATCGGTATTGTTTGTAACATCTAGTGCCTTCTGGAATCCATGAGGTGGCTGCTTGCCTCTGGCGTAAGCCAGAAGAATATCTGCTGCTCCCCAACTAAGCTTCCTTAAAGTATTGAGAAGGGTTTCTATTTCAACGCCTTCGGGAAGCATTTCTAAGTTTTTCACCATGGTTTTGGAGATAAGTAAGCTTTGATTAAGTCACAGGAGCCTGAATCAGGTGTTCTTTATTTAGTAGGAACACCAATAGGACATATGGGGGATTTGTCGCCTAGGGCAAGATCTCTTTTAAAGAACGTCTCTGCAATTGCTTGTGAAGATACAAGACATAGTGGACAACTTTTGAGAATAGTTGGTTCTAAGGCATCTCTTTATAGCTTTCATAAGCACAACACTAAGAGTCGGATACCAAAATTCCTTACTTTGCTTGATAGCGGAATGAGTTTAGCTTTGATTACTGATGCAGGTTTGCCAGGAATCAGTGATCCTGGCGAGGAATTAGTAATTGCTGCAAAAGAATCAGGGCATGACGTTATCTGTATTCCAGGCCCATGTGCTGCAACAACAGCACTGGTTATTAGTGGTTTGCCTTCACAAAGATTTTGTTTTGAAGGCTTTTTGCCAACAAAGAGTAAGGAACGAAAATTAAGGTTGGAACAACTTGCTATAGAAGAACGCACGATTATTCTTTATGAATCTCCTCATAGACTTGTTCAGTTGCTTGAAGAACTTGTTGAGTTTTTTGGAGTAGATAGGCCTTTACAGGTTTCTAGAGAATTGACCAAGCGTTATGAAGAGCAGATTGGACCAAATGTTTCCTCAGCCTTAAAGCATTTTTTACTCCATTCCCCTCAAGGAGAATTCACCCTTGTTATAGGGGGATATAGGGCGTCAAAAACACCTACAAGTAATGATTCTGAATTACTTGTAGAAATGGAGTTGTTGATTTCTAAAGGTTTTAGTGCAAATGAGGCTGCCAAGCAATTAGCTCAGAGGACTGGACATGCAAAGAGATTTTTATATTCTCTTTTGCATAGAAAGATTCCATTAAATGACAATGAGGCATGAGGAAGGCAGAATTAAGTTATCTAGATAATTCCTATGGCATTACGAATTCAACTAATTACATTTAGTTTTCTTTCTTCATTACTACTCCTTTTTATGCTTTGTCTTGGATCTCAAAATCTTAATGAAAGACATTCATTGAACTTTGGCTTTGCAAATAGTTATCCTTTGCCAACAGGTTTCTTGGTTGGAGTTTCTATTGTCGTTGGTGTTTTGAGTGGAGGTGCTACAGCGGCTGTAATTGTTTCTCCCCCTAACAAATAGGTGTTCGTTGATGTTTAGTTCTGCCACTTAGAATGAAAACAGGGTTCATTGGAAACATTCTGGTGCCTCCTGATAATGGCACTCCCCTCATTGAGTGTATTTGACTGATTCTTATTTCGTATCCTCCTTCTTGAAGGATTGATTGCATTTCAGGAAGAGATTCAATAGTTACTAGGGGTATTACAATTACTCCATTATCTCCAATTTCTCTAATAATTTCTATTAGTAATCTAGATTTTTGCTTTCCTCCACCTCCTAGGATCACTCTATCTGGTTTTGATAATGATGATGGTATCTTTCCAGAATTCAATAAACTAATTGCATCTAGATCGAAAATCTTTCTTGGATTTACGCCTAACCTAACGGCATTTGCTTTGATTAAATCTTTTCCCCCAACTCTACTCTCGACTGACATAAGTTTTAGATTAGGTCTTAATCTCAGAGCTTCTAAGCCTATACTGCCAACACCTGCTCCAATATCCCATAGCACTCCAACTTCTGGTAGATTTAATTCAGAAAGTATTTGTATTCTTACTTCTTTTTTAGTTATCAGCCCTGGTCGATCTTCATATTGTATGAAATAGTCATCGTCAATTCCAAAGAAAGGTATGCTTTCACTTGCTTCTTTAGAAATATTTTCATTGATTAATATTATAAGGTTTAATGGGTGAATATTCTTCGGGATTTGATGTTCTTGCTTGATTTGAGTGATGCGTTCATTTTGGTGTCCTAGTTGTTCAAATAGCCATATTGAATAAACATCTTTCATCCCTAGTGAATTAAGAACTATTTGTATTTCTTTTAATGTGAAATTGTTTGGATCGGTCAAGATCGCAAGTGTTTTAGGCTTTTTCTGTAAAATTTCAATTAAGGGAGACATATCTCTGCCATGCAAACTTACCCAACTTGCATCCTGCCAAGGTCTACCTATGCGTGAAAAAGCTAGTTGAAGAGAAGTTGGTGAAGGATGGAATTTAAGTCTCTTTTGTGGCAATTTTTCTATAAGATATCTACCAATCCCAAACCAAAGTGGATCTCCACTGGTGAGTACAATCGTTCGGAGATTGCCATCTTTTAGCCAAGAAATAAGTTCTTTACTCTTTTCACTTGGGAAGAATTCAGGAAGTGGAGATGATTTTTCTTGTGTTTCCCACCATTTTGGAATTGCATCAAGGAGTCTCTTTGGACCACTTATTCGTTCGGCCGAAAAAATTAGTTTCTGAAGGTATTGAGATAGATTTTCTATTCCCGATGCATCAGTTCCTATTACATGAATAATTTCTGGATTGGAATGCTTAATCATTTTTATTTTATGGCAATGTTAAGAGAGTTTGTGATTAAATTTTTAAGGGAGTTGAATTTAAGAAGGCTCTAACTATCATTTGAAAGTGGAAAAGTCTACTAATCCGATAAACAAATCACCGATGAGACGACAAAGGCTTCATGAGTTGCTCATTGCTCTTATTCAGAAGCAAGATGATTTTGCGCTGTTGGATACCGAGGCCTCTTTGATTGATGGTAGTACTTCAGTAGCTGGTAATGAGCCTGGACGCTGGTTAGAAAGAAATCAACGAATTCTTCAGAAGTATCAATCACTGATTCGATCGGCTGTTACTCTTGATTCTCTTCTTGATGCTGAAGAAACAAGCTTTGATAATAATTAAATACAGCTAATGGCTTATCAAAAGTATATGATTTTGATTGGGCCTTGTATTCAAAAGCTTGTTTGCAATTTTCTCAATTTAAACTTTTCTATTTTAAGGTTCAAGAAGAAAATACTCACTTACAAAAAAAGGAGTGACTATGTTGATTAAGAAAACCCTACTCTCATTGCTAGTAGTGTTGGTCTTTAACATTTCTTCTCCTGTTTTTGTAAATGCCCAGGTACAAGTTATTACAAGTGTTGGCGATAGCCAATTGTTAAGGAGTCTTGAGAGCCTTCGGGATGTTGATTATGAGACATGGCAAGTTATTGCTTACCAGCAGCCTCCTAATAAAGAGGATATTGTTTTGAGAATTGTTGGATTTCCTGGCACTCTTAGGCTTGACCATCCTCTTCCTCTTAAAGTGCATGCTGGGCTGAAAAATTGGGAATTGGAAGACATAACACTTTCAAACCCGCAACTGGCTAATGACTCGCGAGCAGCAGCAGCGGAGTTTTTGCTTGCTCCATTGCTTGCAGACCTCAGGAATAACAAGCCACTAAGGATGCAATTGCCAGGTGCATTTAATGATTTACCCATACCGCCTTACTTAGTTAAAGAATGGCGATCTTTGAGCGAAACAGACTTTGTTAAATGAGTAAAAGTATTGATCAAAAGGCTCGTTGGATTGAATGGATGGATAGAGCCCTGCAATTGGCCTCTCTGGCTGAAGGCGAAACGAGCCCTAATCCCCTCGTTGGTGCAATTGTTTTAGATAAAGCAGGAGTTCTGGTCGGAGAAGGGTTTCATTCTGGCTTTGGTAAAGCTCATGCAGAGTCTCAAGCTTTAGTTCAAGCAGGAATAAAGGCTAGAGGAGGAACTCTTGTGGTAACCCTTGAACCATGTTGCCATTTTGGGAAAACGCCTCCCTGTACTGATGCTGTATTGCAATCAGGAGTTCAAAGAGTTGTTATTGCGATTGAGGACCCAGATCCAAGAGTTTCAGGAAAAGGGATTTCTATATTGAGAAATGCTGGATTAGAAGTTGTTACAGGAGTGTTAGAGGAACAAGCGACTTTTCAAAATAGAGACTTTATTTTTCGAGTTAAAAATGGAAGACCTTGGGGAATCCTTAAATGGGCAATGAGTTTAGATGGTCGAATTGCATTGCCTAATGGAGTAAGTCAATGGATAAGTAATACTGAGGCTAGAGAAAGTGTTTATCATCTTAGATCGAAGTGCGACGCAGTAATTATTGGTGGAGGAACTTTGCGGAATGATAATCCTTTATTGACTACTAGAGGTCTTGCAAATCCAGAACCATTGCGAGTTGTTTTTACCCAAAAACTTGACTTGCCAGCTGATTCTCAACTTTGGGATACAACTGTTGCTAGAACTTTAGTTGCATCTGGAATTAATAATAATAAGTCAATGAAACGGTTTCCAGCGGGACCAGAATTTGTTCAATTGGAAAGATCTACTCCTAAAAATCTTTTAGAGGTCTTAGCTCAGAAAAATTGCAATCGTGTTTTATGGGAGTGTGGGCCCTTACTTGCTTCTCAAGCTATTCAAGAAGGTTGTGTTCAAGAGTTGCTTGTCATTCTTTCTCCTAAATTGCTCGGAGGAGAACCCGCTAGAACGCCTTTAGCTGAACTTGGTTTTACAAGAATGGATGAAGTCTTACTCGCCAAAAGGATTTCCTTTGAGAATCTAGGAGATAATTGGGCAATAAAAGTACGAATACCTATGGATAAATAGTAAAAATATCTATTTCTATTGAATACGTTCGGTTCTTACGCCAGCTTTGGTTAACGTTTAATGGATTTACATCCTAGTTTGGTACTCCACCTAATTTTGAATCCATGGCGATACGTCAAGATGATAATCAACCTAATCGTCGATTTGGAGTTATTAATCTTATTCTGATTGGATTTGGCTTGTTTCTTCTAATCAGCAGTTTTGTTCCTAATCCTGCAATGCAGGTCCCAAGAGTTCCTTATTCATTATTTATTAACCAAGTTAATGATGGTGAAGTTAAAAGAGCATATATAACACAAGAGCAAATTAGATATGAACTTCAATCACCTGAAGAAGGTGCTCCTTCAGTATTGGCCACAACACCAATATTTGATATGGATTTACCACAAAGATTGGAGTCAAAGGGAGTCGAGTTTGCTGCAGCCCCTCCTAAGAAGCCAAATATTTTTACTACCATTCTTAGTTGGGTTGTCCCACCATTGATTTTCATTTTAGTTCTTCAATTTTTTGCTCGAAGAAGTATGGGTGGTGGTGGAGCTCAAGGTGCTCTTAGTTTTACTAAAAGCAAGGCAAAAGTGTATGTTCCTGATGAGGAATCAAGGGTTACCTTTGATGATGTTGCTGGAGTAGATGAAGCTAAAGATGAGTTAACAGAAATAGTTGATTTTCTTAAAACACCTGAGAGATATACTGATATTGGAGCACGAATTCCTAAAGGAGTTTTACTTGTAGGCCCTCCTGGAACTGGTAAAACACTTTTGTCAAAGGCTGTAGCTGGAGAAGCTAGTGTCCCTTTCTTTATTATTTCTGGATCTGAATTTGTAGAGTTATTTGTAGGAGCTGGTGCTGCTCGTGTTAGAGATTTATTTGAACAGGCTAAAAAGAAGGCACCATGCATTATTTTTATAGATGAACTGGATGCAATAGGTAAGAGTAGATCTGGTTCAATGGGTGTTGTAGGTGGAAATGATGAGAGAGAGCAAACTTTAAATCAACTTCTAACTGAAATGGATGGGTTTGCATCTACAGATAAACCAGTAATAGTCTTAGCTGCTACAAACCAACCTGAAGTTTTAGACGCAGCTTTGTTAAGACCGGGAAGGTTTGATAGACAGGTTCTAGTTGACAGGCCAGATCTTTCAGGAAGAAAAACGATACTTGAGATTTACGTGAAGAAGATTAAGTTAGCTGAAGAAGTTGACCTAGATAGAATTGCACAGGCAACCAGTGGTTTTGCAGGTGCTGATTTGGCTAATATGGTTAATGAAGCTGCATTGCTAGCAGCAAGAGATAAAAGAAAGAAAGTTGAACAAAAAGATTTAAATGAATCTATTGAGAGAGTTGTTGCTGGTCTTGAGAAAAAAAGTCGAGTTCTTCAAGAAGATGAGAAAAAAGTCGTTGCTTATCATGAAGTCGGTCATGCAATAGTTGGGCATTTAATGCCAGGGGGATCAAAAGTAGCAAAAATTTCAATTGTTCCTAGAGGGATGAGTGCTTTGGGTTATACATTGCAACTGCCTACAGAAGAGCGTTTTCTTAATTCAAAAGAGGATCTTGAAGGGCAAATTGCAACTTTGCTGGGCGGAAGATCTGCTGAAGAAATTGTTTTTGGAAAAATTACAACCGGAGCTTCTAATGATTTGCAGAGAGCAACTGATTTAGCTGAACAAATGGTTGGTACTTATGGAATGAGTGAAATTTTAGGTCCTCTTGCTTATGACAAACAAGGCGGGGGGGCTTTCTTGGGTGGAAATAACAACCCAAGAAGGGTTGTAAGTGATGCAACTGCTCAAGCTATTGATAAAGAGGTTAGAAATTTAGTTGACACAGCCCATGACAACGCACTTAATATCCTTAGGCATAATCTTTCCCTTTTAGAAAGTATTTCTCAGAAAATTCTTGAAAAGGAAGTTATAGAAGGAGAAGAGTTGAAAGATATGCTTGCTGCAAGCTCATTACCTAAAAAAATGTCATAGGCACTTTTGACGTGACTAAGTGTGCTTTGATCTCCTATAACAATTCTTTGTAGCTTCCTCCATGGCCGAGAATTTCCATGGTGTCGCTGCCTCCCTCTCTGGCGTTAAAGGCGGTGACTTCCTTTCTTCATCTGATCTTTGTTCAGATGAAATTACTGCTTTGATTGAATTAGCAATTCAGTTAAAGAAAGGCAACCGAAGAATTGACTTGGGGAATAGAGTATTAGGCTTAATTTTTACAAAGGCTTCTACTAGAACTCGAGTAAGTTTTCAAGTCGCAATGGCTAGATTAGGTGGTCAAACAGTCGATCTTAACCCTCAAGTTACTCAGCTAGGAAGAGGAGAACCCTTAAAAGATACAGCTAGAGTACTTAGTCGCTTTTGTGATGTTTTAGCAGTTAGAACTTTTGCACAAGAGGAAATCTTGGATTATGCGAAGTGGGCTTCAATTCCTGTAATAAATGCACTTACTGATTTAGAACACCCTTGTCAGGCATTGGCAGATTTCATGACAATGCAAGAGGCCTTTGGAGGATTAAGAGGGCAAACACTTGCATATATAGGAGATGGAAATAATGTTGCTCATTCCTTAATGATTTGCGGAGCATTATTAGGAGTTAATATTCACATTGCTACCCCTGAGGGCTTTGAACCATTGCCTGAGGTTGTAGAGAAAGCTTCTTCAATTGCTCTTCCTGAGACAACTATTTTGTTAAACAATGATCCTTCTGCAGCAGTTAAGGGGGCACAAGCTATTTATACAGATGTATGGGCTTCCATGGGGCAAGAACAAGAGTTTTTAGAGAGAAAAAAGTCCTTTAGTGGATTTTGTTTGAATAATGAATTGCTTGAAGAGGCAGATTCCAACGCCATTGTGATGCATTGTCTTCCAGCACATAGAGGGGAAGAAATAACTTCAGAATTAATTGAAGGCCAGTCAAGTCGGATTTTTGAACAGGCTGAAAATCGACTGCATGCACAACAAGCTTTATTGGCAGCTTTGCTTGGTGGTCTTTAAAGCTTGTCAGATCCCTTTTTGGCAGGTACAAATGTATTGACGGAAATGAGATTTGCTAGTGGCCTACCCTGCCGATACATCTTTGACTCCAGCCCAGAAAGAGCTTTATGAGTGGTTAGTTGATTACATAGGAGCTCATCATCACAGCCCATCTATTAGACAAATGATGCAAGCAATGGGCTTGAGATCACCTGCTCCTATTCAAAGCAGACTTCGTCATCTGCAAGAAAAAGGATGGATTACTTGGCAAGAGGGCCAAGCAAGAACTCTTCAACTAATTGGTGGAATAGTCTCTGGAATCCCAGTCCTTGGTGCTATTGCTGCAGGTGGCCTAGTTGAAACGTTTGATGATGTAGAACAGAGATTAGATCTGATTTCCGTTCTTGAAACAAGAGGTATTTTTGCTTTGACAGTCAATGGAGATTCAATGGTAGATGCTCATATTGCTGATGGAGATGTTGTTTTAATGGAGCCAGTATTAGAACCTTCACGTATAAGAAATGGGACTGTGGTTAGTGCAATGGTTCCTGGTAGTGGAACTACACTTAAACACTTTCATAGAAAAGGTTCGTTGGTGAGACTTGAAGCTGCGAATCCAGCCTATGAGGCTATTGAACTTGATGCTGAACAAGTTCAATTACAGGGGAAGCTTTTGGCTGTTTGGCGTGAAGTATAAGAAATAGGTTTTGACAACCTTATTTGATTTTTGATAAAAATATTGTAATTAAGTTAATTGATCTTTACTGCAGGCAGAGGATCTAACTAAACCAGAGAACTACCTATTGTCCAGTTTCCTAACTAGCTTCGGCAAAGGCAGTGATAATCTTGCTTTGGTTACGACTGATCCAGTCGTAAGAAAGAACTGCATAGTCTCTTGGGTTCCCTTTGCCTAATCCTTCTTGGTAGGTGAACTGAAACCTGACTTTTTGGATTTCTTTCTGACCTTGGCCGCGGACTGACCACAAAGATTCATTCTCGAGTTGAATGGTTTGGCGCAAAAATTTGCACCACTTGTCCGAGATGCCCCGTGATTATTGATCTCTTGAGATTGGAGCTTGACAAGCTTCTGTCTTGTTGATCACATTCAGGGGATATTAAGCAAGATATGGGATTCACCAGAATCTCTCAGATTGCTTGACATCACTTCAAAATTCAATACTGGGGCCATAGCTCAGCTGGTAGAGCACCTGCATGGCATGCAGGGGGTCAGCGGTTCGAATCCGCTTGGCTCCATTTGAAAATGGTTTTCAAACAGACTTTTATATCCTAAATAAAGTTAGCTTTTTTTAGTGATATCAAATGAGTCTCTAGATCTTGCATAAATTGCTTTGAGTTGAACAAAGGAGAGCTTAGTCTTAATCTTTTAGTTTTGTTTTTTACTTTATTAAAAGAACTTTGATTTTGCGCTAACTCTATTGCTAAAGAAATGTATTCGTTGACATTTGAAGTTATTAGCTCATCTAATCCTAAAGCAGTTAAGAGACTTGCTCCTACTCTAGAAGAAAATGTCTTTCCTTTGAGACTCACCAGTGGCATTCCTGCCCATAGAGCGTCAGATGCAGTTGTATGAGAATTGTAGTTAAATGTATCAAGGAATAAATCTCCACATTGATGTCTTGCTAAATGGATTTCGAGGGGAACTCTATTAGCGAAGATAATTCTATTAGGTTCAATTCCTGCTTTATAAGCAGCTTTTTGTAAATTAGATTCGGCGTATTTGTTTGACTTTAAAAGCCATAAAACACTCTTTTTAGTATTTAATAGAACTTTCATCCAAGCACTGAATGAATTCAAATCAATTTTGTATATATTACTGAAACAGGTAAACACAAAGCCTTCTTCTGGAAGATTCCAATCACTTCTTGAGAATTTTTTATCTGAAATTACTTTTCTATTATCATTGCTTTGGTAACTGTTGGGCATATAGATTACCTTCTCACTATAGAATTTCTTATATTCTTCTGGTATTATTACTTTGTCGGAAATAATATAGTCAATACATTCTGAACCGGTTGTTCCTGGATACCCTAGATATGAGATCTGTATTGGTGCTACTCGTTTAGCAAATATCCCCATTCTAAAGTTTTTTGTATAACCCATAAGGTCTATTGCAATATCAATATTATCTTTTCGGGCAATGTCAACGGCATTGTCGTCGTCAATAGATCTTATGTCTCTAAAACAATCAACATTAACTTTTATTCTATTTGTATAAGAGTCTTCAACTTTATCTCCAAACGAATATGCATAGACTTCAAATATTGATTTATTAAACTTCTCAAACAAAGGCATGATCAAATGCATGACTGCGTGTTCGTAGAAATTACCTGAGAAATAACCTATTCTAATTTTTGAATTTTGATTGATTTTTAGTTTTATCTGGCTGTAATCGAAGTTGCTATTGAAGTATTTTTGAGCAATTTTATACTCAACTGCCGGATCATCATTTAAAGCAAGTAGGATGCCTGGTGAAATTGCTTCTTTATCTAAAATGACTTCATTTATTGTGTTGCTTTGACTTGCACTATCTTCCCAAGCAAATGTCATTGATAAGCATTCAATAATAGATTCTTTTGCATCTATTCTTATAGGGTCTATATCTAGTAATTTTCTATATGCATTAATCGCACATCTATATTTGTATTCTGATTTGTAATGATGTGCAATATTGGAGATAGCTGATGTGTTTTTTGGATTTATCATCAAAGAGTTTTTGTAAGCCATTAAAGCAAAAATTTTATTATCAATCTTTTCGTATGCTTGCCCTAAGTTAATTAGACAATCTTCTCTATACGGTTCAATTTTTAAAGCTTTCTGTAAATATTTGATTGCCTTTCTAACTTCTCCTTTTTGCTCTAAAGATAGAGCGAGATTATTAATTGCCTCTAAATAAGTTGGATTCCCTCTGATTGCCTTCTCATAATTCTGAATGGCTAGTTCTGATTTTCCAAGCTCTTTGTATGCATTGGCAAGTCCAAAATAAATTTGAGGCTGGTTTGTTTGCAATTTAAGTGCTTCTAAATAAACTTTGATAGAGCCTTCAATATCTCCTAAATCTTGTAATGCATTTCCTAAGTTGGTTCTTATTTCAGATGATTTTGAATCTATAATTAGAGCTTTTCTGAATAAATTTATTGCATCACTAAATTGACCTAATTGAGAATATGCAATTCCCATATTATTAATAGATGTAAGGCACCTTGGTTTATATATTATTGATCTTTTGAGACTGTATATTACTTGTTCCCATTTTCCTTCTATCGCAAAAATATCTGAAAAAAGTTTATATAGGTGGTAATTTTTTAAGCCTTTCTTGGCTAAATTAATTAGCTTTGACTTCGCTTCTTTTGTTCTTCCTTCTCTAATTAAAAACTCCACTTCTTTGAGAGCTTCAGCGTTATTAATTTTAGTCTTAGATTCGTTTTCATTTTTAAACATAAATATTCTCCTTTCTAAAATAGAATGAAGAAACGAAAATATTATCTCGCTTCTTCCTTGACATTTAGCAAAAATAGCTTAATTGGTTGAATTGCTTAGTTGAGCTTTCGAAGGTGAGTATTAGTTCTTATCGCTATAAGTATAGCTATGTGGTTTCCTTTGATCAGAATGCTTAGGGAATTTATGCAGACGATTAAAAACAGGTCTCAGAATCACTATGAAAGCATTCTTTTGGCTTATCAGAGAGGTGAGTTGTGGCCTACCGGCGAATGCCGAACAACTGCTTGCTCTGCGGAAGGTCCTATAAGAAATAGAAGATGTCTTGAAAGAATCCAGAGTGAATCTTTCGCTAGAGATTTCTGGTAATGTGATGGCACCAAGAAGTTTAATAGTCCAATCTATTAGGAGAATATATTAAATCTTTTCTGCATGTTGTTAGTATTTCCCTGACATTATTGAGCACAAATTTATTTGGGATTTCCTTAACGACTAGCTCGCCTGGGATAACCAATTCTCCATTGTTGTCAAGGTGTATTCTTCCTCCAAACCAACTATAATAATTAGGGATAGATGCTCTACATCTTATTGATGTATCTTTTGAACTCACGCGCCTTTCTATTATCCAGTTCTTGTATCTATCTAAAACTGTGAATTTGTCTAATCCTGCTTCTACAGGAAAGCAGGGCAGTAAAAAATACAATAATGTAAAGATTCTAACGTTTTTAACTACACCCATCTTCTTTCAATGTTCACCCTTTAACCATAACATGAAAGAATAATTATTTCGAAGTCTCTATGACTATTTCTTATTTGATTTATGCTAAGATTGGATACAAAGAATTTTTGGACTTGTACTCTTGTCTTGTCTCTTATCCTTAGACGAAAACTTTTCAAGGTTTAGATTAAAATTATAGTAATTTTTGTTTAACTTTTACCCTTGTGAAATTTCTATTTAGATTCATCACTAAGATAGATAGTAGTATCAATTAATTAATTCTAATAAATTATTTTTATTTTATTTAATCATGAATGATGTTACAATTGCAATACCGACCTTTAATCGCTATGATTTATTAAATCGATTATGTTATAAATTAATCCAGGATGAAAGTAATATTTTTAATATTAGATTGTTTGTAATTGACAATGGAGGCTGTCTTATTGATTCTGGATATTTAAAGTCTTTTGACAGAAATAACCCAAGAATTAGCATCGAAGTAGTGACACCTAATTATAATTTAGGTGTGGCTGGAAGTTGGAATTACTTTGTCAAAGAATTAGGTTCCTGTATTGTTGCAAATGACGATGTAGTGTTTACTTCTGAGGTTATTTCTGATTTCTATAAGGCAGCTGATAATTATCCTAATACTATAATCTTTGAGAATTCTAAAGCAAATGAAGGGTTCTCGACATTTTTTATTAATAAACCAGATGAATTGCTAGGGATCGGCGGTTTTGATGAAATCTTTAATCCTGCATATTTTGAAGATGATGATTGTAGATATAGGCTTAAATTGTTAAAAAATCCTGTCGTCAAGGTTAAATTGGATCGATGGGCTCATGAAAATTCATCTACTCTAAAAAATGCATCAAATGAGTATAAAAGAAATCACTTATGTCTTTATTTAAGGAATAAGCAATATTATATTCTTAAATGGGGAGGAAGGCCTGGAAAGGAAAAGTTCTTGACGCCATTTGGAAATCCTATTGATGATTAACAATATTACTTAGCTTCTGTTGTTGAAAGTCAACACTTGAATAGATTTTATTGAAAAATCTCAGAATAACGTCATTCTTTATATGGAGTTATTTTTAATCGTTTTTTGAAGTCTCACATCAAATCTTGGGATCGTCTAGAGAATTATCTTGTAGAAACACGTCTTCTGGGTTCTATTCAAAATACTCTTTATTGGGATCAGAATACGATTATGCCACCATCTGGATCAGAATGGCGGGGACAGCAGTTAAGTCTTCTGGCTAGACATTTGCATGATCGTCAGACGTGCAATGAATATGTAGATCTTATTGATGATGCAGAGGCTGAGTTGGCTTCTGTAGTCCCACATGAGATTGTTGATGAAACAGACATTGCAAGTAAAACTCAAAACTTAGCTTTGCTTAAGCAAGAACTCAGAAGACAGCAGCGATTGGATTCTAGTTGGGTCGGTTATATGGCTACAGCAAAAGCCCAAGGTTATAAGCTCTGGCAGGAAGCTAGGGCTAATTCTGATTTTGCTATCTTTGCACCTGCTTTAAGACTTTTAATATCCTTAAGGAAAGAACAATCAACCCAGTTAGCCGAGCCTAGAAGTTGTTGGGAAACATTAGCTCAGCCTTTTGAACCTGATTTGTCTAAGGCGAGATTGTATGACTTGTTTTTACCTTTACGGCATAAGCTTCCAGAACTTTTAGAAAGAGTTAAAGGTTATGATAACTTACACAAATTTAGCTGGGATATAGATGAGAAAGATCAAATACTTTTGTCAGAAAAGTTACTTAAAGTCTGGGCTAAGGAAGATGCGAGCGTTGTTGTATCTAGATCACCTCATCCTTTCTCCATAACTCTTGGACCAAGTGACTTTCGTTTGACCAATCGCGTAGTTAAAGGAAATCCTCTTTCTTGCTTCCTTTCTACTGCACATGAGTGGGGACATTCTCTTTATGAACAAGGTTTACCATCCAATATCCATCAATGGTTCCCTTGGCCACTAGGTAATGCAACCTCGATGGCAATTCATGAAAGTCAATCATTGTTTTGGGAGAATCGAGTCGCAAGGAGTAAAGAATTCTCCGAAAGATTCTGGAGTGATTTTGCTAATGCAGGGGCACCATTTAAATCTGGAATTGACATGTGGCAAGCAATGAATCCCTTGGCTCCAGGATGGAATCGTGTTGAGGCAGATGAATTAACATATGGCTTGCATATATTAATAAGAACAGACCTTGAAATTGAATTGCTTGATAATGATTTAGAAGTTGATGACTTGCCTGCTGAATGGAATAAAAAATATTCAGATTTACTTGGTATCACTCCCAAGAATGATGCTGAGGGTTGCTTGCAAGACGTGCATTGGAGTGAGGGACAATTTGGATATTTCCCTTCCTATTTGTTAGGACATTTAATTAGTGCACAATTTTCTGAATCAATGTCCGCAGCATTGAAATTAGAAGGAGTCAATTCACCCGATCCAATTGGATTTTGTATTGGCTCAGGAAAGGAATCAAGCCTTCTTGCTTGGTTAAGAAAGGAGGTTCACCATTATGGACGAAAGATGAATGCTGAAGCTTTAGTCGAAAAAGTCACTGGATCTCCTCTTTCAAGTTCTCCTTTCTTAAATTATTTGAGCTTGAAGCTTGAGAGATTGGCTGACACAACTTAATATATAAAATTGAATTCATCTAAGTATGGCAAATCTTGATCAGGCACCAAGCCGAACTATGCCCAATCTTCTCCATGTTTTGCCTGCATTTGCTTCTGAATCTGATTTAAGAGTAAATACAATTGTAGAGCTAAACTCCAATACCATTAATAAATATGAGCTTATTACGGAAACAGGCCATTTGAAGCTTGATCGTGTTGGATACTCCTCTCTAGCTTATCCATTTGCTTACGGTTGCATTCCTCGAACTTGGGACGAGGATGGAGACCCTTTAGATATTGAAATTGTTGGAGTAACTGAACCTCTTATACCTGGGTCAATACTTGAAGCTAGAATTATAGGTATCATGACATTTGATGATGGTGGAGAGGTTGATGATAAGGTTATTGCCGTAATTGCAGATGATAAAAGGCTTGATCATATAAATAGTTATGAGGATCTAGGAGATCACTGGCTTAAAGAGACTCAATATTATTGGGAACATTATAAAGATTTGAAGAAGCCTGGAACATGTAGGGTTAATGGATTCTTTGGTACTCAAAAGGCTATAGAAATAATAAAGTCTTGCGAGGCGAGATATCTTGAAAAGATTGAACCATTATTGGAAGACTAGGCATGTCTTCCAATAATAAATTTAGGAAGTGATAACCAAAATATATTTAATTAATATTAGTCTTTTGTATTAATATGATTATCATTTATTCAAATTATTCTAATTTTAGTTTCTAGCTTCTTGAAAAATCTTCTCGAGTATTTCAACAGCTCCTTGATTCTTAAGTTCATTAGCTAGGCTGATGCCTATATCCTCTGCATTGTTTATATTTCCAGTCTTCTCATCGCGAATTAACTGTTTTCCATCAAGGCTTGCGACCATTCCGCTAAGAATTAATCGGTTCCCTTCGATTTTGCTATTCACTCCAATTGGTACTTGGCATCCACCTTCTAGTTCTCTTAAAAATGATCTCTCTGCAATGCACCTACAAGCTGTTGGAATGTGTTCAAGACTTTTTATAACTTCTAATACTTCTTTTTTACCTTCTACACATTCAATCCCTAATGCGCCTTGGCCTACTGCATGAAGAGAAATTGAACTGGGAATGACCTGATGAATTCGGTTTGCAAAACCAAGCCTTGTTAAGCCAGCAGCGGCAAGAATTAAACAATCATAATTACCTGCATCTAGCTTTTCTAACCTGGTAATTACATTACCTCGGACATCTTTAAAAATTAAATGCGGATAGTGGTGTCTAAGTTGCGCAAGTCTTCTTAATGAACTTGTACCGACAATTGCACCTTCGGGAAGAGTTTCTAATTGGTAATTGGTGTTTTTTTTATTCACTACAAGGGCATCTGCAGGGTCTTCTCTTGCTGTGATGCATCCCAAAACAAGTCCTTCGGGAAGGTTTGTGGGCAAGTCCTTGAGTGAATGAACGGCTATATCTGCTCTTCCAACAAGCATCTGAGCCTCTAATTCCTTTGTGAATAGACCCTTGTCTCCGATTTTTGCAAGAGCAACATCAAGGATTTTGTCGCCTTGGGTGGCCATGGCTTCTATAGAAATCTCCATTCCTGGATGATTTCTCTCTAGTTCTTGCTTGACCCAGTTGGTCTGGACCATGGCCAGCTGGCTTCGGCGAGAGGCGATGCGCAGTTGGTCGAGTGACATTTGTTATTAATAGTGTCTATTCACCTTAAACAAACGACCTCTCAATATTTGATAAATCTGACAATCCTTTATTAGCTCTTTTCATTTTTAAGAGTTTTGAAGCTCTGATTTTACTAGGAGATTAGTATGGAACTCATCCTCTGTGGAGGTTAGCCCCTGGCACTCTCTATGCTAGAGAGCACTCTTGCTATGCTTTTCTTTATCTACTGACTTGGTAGATTTTTATAAGAATAGTAGGTAAGACTGTAATTTACTTTGAATCTATTATTTAGATAGTTAAATGTACTTGCTAAGTGATATTTAAAATAATTATTTTTACTTACTGTTCTTATTTTGAAAGGCTCGACTTTTCTTTATTTGATATACTCCTTGAGAACCCCATTGCGATTTGGATGACGTAGTTTTCTGAGGGCTTTGGCTTCAATCTGCCTGATTCGTTCACGAGTTACATCAAAAATTTGTCCAATTTCCTCTAAGGTTTTCATTCTGCCATCATCTAATCCATACCTTAAGCGAAGAACATCTCTCTCTCGTGGACTCAAGGTAGCAAGTACTCCTTCTAAATCTTCTCTAAGAAGATTTTTTGCTACATCTTGATCTGGATTTTCTATATCTGCTTCGATAAAATCGCCTAATCTGGAGTCTTCTTCTTTCCCAATAGGCGTTTCGAGTGAGATTGGTAATTGAGCACTTTTTGCAATAAACCTAAGCTTTTCAATAGTCATTTCCATGCTTTCTGCAATTTCCTCTTCAGTAGGTTTTCTCCCAAATTCCTGACTTAGAACCTTGGTGGTTTTCTTGATTCTTGAGATGGTTTCATAAAGGTGTACTGGGAGTCTGATGGTTCGACTTTGATCTGCAATGGCTCTTGTAATTGCCTGACGAATCCACCAAGTAGCATAAGTAGAGAATTTATAACCTTTTTCATGATCAAATTTTTCTGCGGCACGAATTAAACCTAAACTTCCTTCTTGAATAAGATCCTGGAAAGAAAGTCCCCTATTCATGTATTTCTTTGCAATAGAAACAACTAGACGAAGATTAGATTGAACCATCTTCTCTTTAGCTCTTCTTCCAAGCATTAATCTTCTACGAAATTTAATTAATGGCATATTTACCATTGCTGCCCATTCTTTATTTGTAGGGTAATTTTGATTCTCGCTTTCAAATTGAACCGCTAATTCTTCTAAGTGGAGTAAATCTGCAATTTTACGTGCCAGTTCTATTTCTTCGTCAGGACGTAGAAGCCGTATTCTTCCAATCTCTTGCAGATAGACTCGAATTGAGTCTTCTGTGTATACGCCTTTGGGACCGATTTTGATGCTTGCAAGTGCCCTTGCCTTTGCGTCTTGAGAAAGTAAAGAGTGTGCATCTGTCTGATCTTGATTTAAATCAATGTCAGGTTGATTATTGCTAGAGTTCTTTAGTAGTTGGTCTGCCGCTAAATCGAGCTCTTTGTTATTAGTTGTGGTTATTGCTGGTTTGGAAGTTTTTGCTTTGGAGATGGTACTTTTCTTTGTATTTGTAGTTTTAGTAGTTGGTTTTGACTTCTTTGCTTTTACCGTCCCTTTGTTTTTGTTAGTAGATTTAGCTGATGTTTTGACAGCAGCCTTTGATTTGTTTTTCGAAGTTACTGTTTTGGATAGAGCTGTACTCATGACACGACTGGCAAGGGGAAAGTGCTATTAGCAAACAAAGTAAACAAACGTCCTTCTTTAAAAGACTTATGAATATTTTTTAGGACCTTTTGCACAGTTAGCCTTGATTAACCTTGATTTTGAGAGGATGCCTAAAATTCCTAGGAATCTAGAACTTTCCTCATATATGGTTTGGTACTTACTGTGCTAGCTCCTTGTACGAGCTTGGAAAAAGAAGGGTGGTCAATTGCAGAAATGACAGGGGCTTTCTCAGACAGGCAGACCATTATGGGGAAACCACACTGGTCTAGCTTCTTGTCTTCCCTCTGGACGGAATCTCTGCGTGATTCCGAAGCAGCATTTTGCTGCCTACAAACTAATGTTAAAAAAAACTTGTGAACTCGGCAAGTCTTATTGAATCAATACCTCAACAAGAAGTAGAAGTGTGGTTAGAAGTAGGAAGAGAAGGACGGTGCTTTACATATGGAGACTTTCGTGAATTAGGAGTTCAGATTGGTGATTTGGTTTTGGTCAGGCTTCGAGGAAAGCCAATGCAGGGGATTGTTGTTGCTAAGCGGTTTGCTTCAGAAGTTAATCAAGAAAAGTCTCAGGTACATCAAAATCAAATTTCTTTATTGCCTATTGAAGAGCTGGTTCAATCAGCTGCTGTTGATCCTCTTTGGGGAGCTTGGATTGACTCATTAAGTAAAGATTGTTATACGACCTCTTTTCGAATGCTTAAAGCAGCATTGCCTCCTGGATGGCTTGGTCAGCAAAAAAGTAAGAGTTTTCTTCCAAAGAAGTTGTGGTGGGTTTCTTTAAAAGAAGGTAGTTGCTCTGAAGACAACCTCTCTCGTAGACAATTGGATTTAGTAACGAATTTAGTTGATTTGGGAGGGGGGTGTTGGCAGAAAGATTTGCTTGAAAAAGGCTTTTCAAGCGCATTGGTTAGATCATTACTTCTTAAAGGTTTAGTTGTTCGTGAAAAACGAGTTTTTGAAGGGGATGAGCACTTGGTTGACCCTATTGACAAAAGTTATGTTCTTGAAAAACCACGAAGACTAACTGGCGAACAACAAGTAGCAATCGAAGCTTTTGAAGCTTTGCCATCTGGCGGATCGCTTTTGCTTTGGGGAGTTACTGGATCCGGTAAGACAGAGATTTATCTTCAGTTAGCTCAGAAAGAACTCCGTGCTGGAAGGCATTGTTTGATACTTGTTCCTGAAATTGGACTGATTCCTCAGATTCTTGACCGCTTTCTGAAACGACTAGGACCTTGTGTCTATGAATATCACAGTGGCTGTTCAAATCGTGAACGTGTAAAGACTTGGAAGGTTGCTCTAGATGCTTCGAGCCCAATTGTTGTTGTTGGTACTCGTTCAGCAATATTTATTCCGCTTACGCCTCTTGGCTTGATAGTTCTTGATGAAGAGCATGACAGCTCATACAAGCAAGATTCACCAATGCCTTGTTATCACGCTCGTGAGCTGGCAATGGATCGAGCAGATAAGTTTGGTTCAAGAGTGGTTTTAGGCAGTGCAACTCCATCACTTTCTTCATGGACTTCCTTGACGCCTAAGGGCTCTATTCAGCTTGTTCGTTTAAATAGTCGCATCTCTAATCAACCTTTGCCCAGGGTCGATGTCGTAGATATGCGTCTCGAACTTGCTGAAGGTCATCGCCGTCTGATTAGCCGTCCGTTAATGGAGTCTTTAAGGGTATTGCCAGAAAAAGGGGAGCAAGCCGTTTTGTTAGTTCCTCGACGAGGGTACAGCAGTTTTTTGAGTTGTCGTAGTTGCGGAGATGTTGTTCAATGTCCAAATTGTGATGTCGCTTTAACTGTTCATAGATCAAGAGAAAAATGTTATTTTCTAAGGTGTCATTGGTGCGATCATCGTCAAAACATTCAGTCAAGCTGTCAGCAATGTGGTTCAACTTCTTTTAAACCTTTTGGGGCAGGAACTCAGCGTGTTTTTGAACTTCTAGTAAAAGAGTTAGAAGGATTAAGATTTTTACGTTTTGACAGAGATACCACACGAGGAAGAGATGGTCATAGAAAGCTGCTTGAGAAATTTGCTTCTGGAGAGGCAGATGTACTTATAGGTACCCAGATGCTTGCAAAAGGTATGGATTTGCCACAGGTAACTCTTGCTGCTGTTCTTGCAGCAGATGGTTTATTGCATCGCCCAGATTTGCAAGCTGCTGAGCAAAGTCTTCAATTATTTCTGCAGTTGGCTGGGCGAGCTGGCAGGGGAGAACTCCCAGGAAAAGTTCTTGTTCAGACTTATTGCCCTCATCATTATGTTATTAAACACTTGGTAGATGGGCGCTATGAAGATTTTCTTAGAAGTGAAGCTAAATTAAGAAAAGAATCTGGATTGATCCCTTTTTGCAGAGCTTGTGTATTAAGGGTCTCTGGGGAATCTTCGGCTATTACTGCTAATGCTGCTACGGCTTTGGCTGAGTTTATTCAGCCTTTCTGTAATGAATCAGGATGGGTCTTGATAGGACCAGCTCCTGCTTTGATTCCTAGAATGGCGGGAAGAATTAGATGGCAGATTTTGCTTCATGGTCCAGAAGGCAGCTCATTGCCTCTTCCTCCAGGTTTAACTCTTTGGAAACTTCTTCCTAAAGGAATCAGTCTTTCGGTAGACCCAGATCCATTGAATCTTTAAATAAAACTTTCTTTGGTTTATTCTCGGATTATTGTAAAAGCTAGGCAGTTGATAATAAAAAATTAATATTAAATTTTGCTTTTCGCCTTAAAAGGATAAAAGCTATCAACGTTGATGTTATATATAAGATATACTTCCAGAGTCTTGACAAGGTTATTCTGAAATCAATATGAATTATTGATTTATACCATCTACATGTATCGCTTGGATAGATCTTCCTCTTGTTGTATAGGTTTAATTCCCTTGGAAACTTATCTCACCTATGTATGATTTTATTAAGTAGACATCTAAGCTATTATTCTGATAATCGAATTTATCTATTCCATTCCTAGTAAACCCAGCTTTTTTGGTAATTTATATATAGTCGCTTAGAAGCAATGTCAGGCTAATTAGTATTATCATCAGCATCAAGTAAAAGCCAGCGCTAAAGGCTTTTGTTGGCCCGGTCGGTGGATAGTCTTCTGATTTCTCTTTTTTTGAGGTTTTATTACTTTTCTTAAAATTATTTGTATAGCTTGATGATATTTCAATTCTTGGTATTTCTACTGACCAGTTATCAGGTCTCGCTAAAGATGGTGCTTGTAGGACTGTTAATAATTGTCTTGCTCTTTCTCTAGAATCAGGGTCTTTAGAATGGGTTATTACTTTGCACATAGATATAGCTTTTTCTTCTTCTCCCATACCCATTAAAGCTGTAACCATAAGCATTCGAATTAATGAACCTTCCTTGCCATTAATTGGATATAGGCCAATAATCTTATTTAGTAATTGTATGCAGAGTCTGTAATCTCCTCTGTTTAGGGCAGCCTCTGCAGTTGCTAACCCATCAACCATTTTTCACATTTCTCCTCGTCCTACAACCATTGTTCCAATTCCTTCATCTGTAAAAATTTCCAAGAGCAATGCATGAGGTATTCGTCCATCAATGATGTGAGTTGCTGAGACCCCTTGAGCTAAGGCTCTTATGCAGCATTTGGTTTTAGGCATCATGCCTCCTTCTACAATACCTTCTCGAATTAGTTCTCTAGCCTTTGTTAAATGTATTTTTTTGATTAATGAGGAAGCATTATTTTTGTCTTTTAGTATTCCAGGAGTGTCAGTTAATAGAATAAGCTTTTCAGCCTGTAATGCTGCTGCTATTTCACCTGCAACTGTATCTGCATTGATATTGTGAGTTAACCCTTCTGTTGTAGCGGCTACGCTCGAAATAACAGGAACATAGCCTTTGGCTAAAAGTGAATGAAGCAGATCAGTATTGACTTTGGAAACTTCGCCAACTAGTCCATGGCTTCCTCCTTCTAATGGTCTTGCATTTAATAAGGCTCCATCTGTTCCGCTGAGACCTACTGCTAGTGCTCCTAATTTATTTAAACCATTCACAATTTGCTTATTCACTCGGCCATCTAAAACCATCTCAACAACTTCCATTGTTTGTGAATCAGTAACTCTTAACCCATCACGAAATTGTGCAGAAATATCAAGTTTTTTTAACCACAAGTTAATTTCAGGCCCTCCACCATGAATTACAATTGGCTGAACTCCAACACTTGATAAAAGGGCAATATCTTTAAAAACAGCTTCTTGGAGCTCTCTGTTCACCATTGCAGCACCACCATATTTGATAACTATTCTTCTTCCTGCAAATCTTTGGATGTAGGGCAATGCCTCTGCCAATACAGAAACCCTTAATGATGAATCTCTATTCAACTTCTCTTTGCCTTCATGTTTAGAGGCTTTTACTTCTTCTTTATTGGATTCTAAAGTATCATCCATTTTTAGTATTTATCCTTCTGTGACTTGTTTAGGACTAAGGATGAGGTCTAATTCATCTTCATTATGAGAAATTAGTTCAGCTTGTAAGCCTTCAGCAAAAAACCTACCTAATCTTTCTTTTTTATCTTCCCAGAGATTTATTGGTACTCCGGCCAGTTGAAATCTCATTCTTAATTCATACCCCCTTTCTGTTTTCATTTCTTCAATTTCTAAAAGTTGTGGTGGGTTGTCTTCATCCCAAAGCTTTAGAACTTCTAGTGACGATTCAAGATGAGCTTTTTGGCCATATCTCCACCTTGTTACATCTCCAATTAATTTGCTTAGCTCTGGTGGTGCATCTTTTCTTAACTCTTCAAATTCGGATGAAGGATTGATTCTTTTGGCAGGTGGTAATTCTGATGTCTTCAGGGCTAATCCACCTAGGAAGATAGGAAATCCATAAAAGAGAGTTGGAACGCTTAGATTTGCTGCTCCTGTTAGATAGGCAATTGTGCCAATAACGGTTAATACCGCTCCGGTAATAGTGATTAGGTTTCCAGGTGAAAATAGATCTTTCATAAAGTGCATTTTGCTGTTATTTGTTCCATGATGCTCTCTGAGTTAACCAAGCGATGGTCTCTCACAAAAAACAAACATCTGATCTAGCACATCTCATAAACGAGCTAGACAAAGATAGGGCTTGGTTGCTAGAGCAGATTGATCTGGGGAGATGGCCAGAGCTTCGGCTCGATTTGGCTGCTTTGGAGAGAGAAATTGGACAACTGCTCATAAGAGCATCTGAAAAAATTGAAGAAGGGAAAATCTCTTGAGCTTTATTAGAAGGGTATGTCATCTGTATCTGGAATTAGAGGTGCGCTGTTCCAGCTGACATCATTATCACTTGATGGTGAATTTTGAGGAGTCTGTGATTGTTGCTCAACAGGGTTCTTGATTGGTGAATTATTTGATACAGAGCTTTTTGATGAATTTTGAGAAATTGGGTGAATTCTCGAGAGAGTGAATTCGGCTTGCTTTTCCTTGGTCCCATCTTGCCTGGGGACTGTATTCATTCTTAATCGGCCCTCGATAACAATTCGTTGCCCAACTTGAATATTGCTTTGAAGATCTTGCGCAAGATTTCCCCAACCAATTACTTTGATTTCGCTTAGAGGATCATCTAATCGAAGCCCCTCGAAGCTCACTATCATTTCTGCAATTGGAGTTTTATTGTCTTGGGTGTATCTAATTGTTGGGGCTTGTTGGACTTTCGCTTCGAGTAAGCAGTGATTCATTGCATTGTTAATGTTTGAGTGCCATCTTGATGCAGATACGAAAAATTGACCAGAGGCATCTCTGGCTTTTGTCGGGAACAGGTGAAGGTCCTGTTTTAGCAAAAGCGTTGATTGAAAGAGGCTTTCTGGTTAGTGTGAGTGTCGTTTCTTATGAGGCTTCATTGCCTTATAAAGGTTTACCTTTAGAAGCGTTGTGGATTGGTCCTATAGAAGGAGTTGAAGGAGTGAGAAAGATCCTTCAAGAAGCAGAATGTTTGCATGGAGGATTTGATTGGGTATTAGATGCGACACATCCTTTTGCTTTGTTAATTAGCTCGTATTTGACAACCACCTGCTCTGAAATGGGTCAGGCTCTTCTGAGGTTTGAGCGAACTCTTGAACATCCTTCTTGGGTTACTTATATAAATTGTGTAGAAGATATCCCTAGAGAAGAATTAATTAGAAAAAACTTTCTCTTAGCTATTGGATCTAAGGATTTGAGGAAATCAACTGCTTCAGTTGTTGCAGGCGGGGCAAATGTATTTGCTCGAGTTTTAGATACTCCAGAAAGTCTAAGGAAAGCATTGAGTAGTTCAATGAAACAGCACCATCTGGCTGTATTACGACCATTTACTTCTAAACCTTCTGGGGAAGTGGAAAAGGCCTTATGCCGAAAATGGTCTATTGACAGTGTGATTTGTCGTCAGTCAGGAGGTGTTACACAAAGACTCTGGCAAGAAATCAGTATAGAATTACACCTTAACCTTTATTTGATATCTAGACCTGTTAAGGCTCCAGTATTAGAGGTTGTTTCTTCATTCGAGACTCTTTTGGAAAGGGTTTCTTTTCTTTAATAGTTATCCTTGTTAATAAATCTAAAGGAGGTTGGTTTATGCATTCTGTTGAATTTGTTGAAGACATGATGATCGTTATTACTACAGAAGCGAACTTTGATAAAGCAAGAAAACTAACTCAAATACTGCTAAAAAATAAGCTGGTTGTATGTGTAAGCATTAAAGAAATAGAATCTCATTATTGGTGGAAGGAAGAAATAGAAGTAACTACTGAGTTTCAATTATTGATGAAGACAAAGAAAAGCTTAATAGATCAAGTTAGTCTCCATATAAGTAAATATCATAGTTATAGTGTTCCAGAGATAATCTATTGGCCTGTATCTGCTAACAACAGTTATATGAGCTGGGCTGAGGAGATTTTCTCAAGAGCAATTGATTAGTCTAGATATTTTTTGCATAGGTCGAGAAGGTTGATATTTGTTCTAGGGCCAATTTGCGTGACGATGTGACCGGCGCAAATCGAACCTGAAATTCCACATTTCTTGAGATCTTCTCCATTTGCATATGCATTGAGGAAGCCTGAGGCGTAAAGATCTCCTGCACCAGTTGTATCTAATAGAGTACCAAGTTTATATGCTTCAATTTCTATAGACTCTCCTCTACTTGTAATAGTCGAACCTTTTTCACCTCTAGTTAATACTGCTATTTCACAACTATTCCTTGCTTGACTGAGCGCTGAGTTGAAATCAGATGATTGAAATAGCGAAATTATTTCAGTTTCATTTGCGAAAAGAATATCAACCTGATTATCAACTAAGTCGATAAAGCTTTCTCTGTGTCGATCAACACAAAATGAATCAGATAGGCTTAAAGCGACTTTCCCTCCAGAATCCTTGCATGTATTTGCAGCTGTGATAAATGCTTTCTTAGCTAATGGGTTGTCCCAGAGATAACCTTCTAAATAAAGAATTTTTGTATTCTTAACCATTTCAAGATTTAAATTGTCTGGGTCAAGAAGTACAGACGCTCCTAAAAATGTACACATTGTTCTTTGTGCATCTGGTGTAATCAGAATTAGGCATCTTGCAGTAGGAGGACCTGACGTAACTGCTTGCGTATTAAAGATTGCACCTGCAGAGGAGATATCTTTTGTGAAAACTTCACCAAGATAGTCATTCCTAACTCTACCTATGAATCCTGCCTTTCCACCAAGATTGGCAATTCCTGCGAGGGTGTTTGCCGCTGACCCACCTGAGCTTTGAAGCTCAGGTTTTATTAATGAATATAAGTTATTTGCTTCTTTTTCATTAAGAAGCTTCATTCCTCCTTTTGGGAGATTATGTGTATCTAAGAATAAATCACTTTCTTTGGCTAAAATATCTACAATTGCATTGCCAATTCCAACAACATCAAACTTGTATTTATTGGAATCAGAGTTTTTGATCATTATTTAATAATTGATGCCAAATGATGTTTGCAAGGAGAGTTTGTTTGGGAATTTATTCATGAACTAAGAAGAGCTCTTTTTGGACCATGTATTGGGTCTTCTATGACAATTGTTTGATCTCTACTTGCGCCCAGGGAGACAATTGCAATTGGTACTTCCATGAGATCAGCTAGGAATCTAAGATAGTCCATAGCTTTTGATGGAAGGTCTTCTAACTTTCTGCAATGGGCTGTTGAGCATTGCCATCCTTTTAGATTTTTGAAGATTGGCTTACATCTAGCAAAATCTTCTGCACTACTTGGAAAGTGTTCTATCTCCTCTCCGTTCAGTTCGTAAGCAACACAAACTTGAATCTCGTCAAGTTCATCAAGTACGTCGAGCTTGGTAATAGCTAGACAATCAAGTCCATTTACTTCAACGGCGTATCTCCCTATAACACCATCAAACCAGCCACAGCGTCTTCTTCTTCCTGTTGTTGTTCCAAACTCACCACCGCGATCACATAGTTGATCATTAATACTGCCTTGTAATTCTGTAGGGAAAGGTCCTTCTCCTACTCTTGTTGTATATGCTTTGGCGACTCCAATAACTCGATCAATAAGCGTTGGACCTACTCCTGCGCCAATGCAGGCCCCTCCTGATACAGGATTTGATGAAGTTACATAAGGAAAAGTACCGTGATCGAGATCTAAAAGTGTTCCTTGGGCTCCTTCAAAAAGTATATTTTTACGATTTCTTGCAGCTTGGTGGATTGCCTTTGTGCATTCAACAACATGAGGTTTCAGTCTCTCTCCATAATCTAGATATTCTCTAATAACTTCTTCTGGATCTAAAGCCTCAACATTATAGATTTTCTGTAATAGCTCATTTTTTTCTGATATTTGTTGAGGTAATCTTTCTCTCAATCTTTTTTCGTCAAGTAAATCAATGACACGTATTCCATTCCTTTGAGATTTGTCTGCATATGTAGGGCCAATTCCTCTTCCAGTTGTTCCGATTTTTTGTGAACCTCTTCGCTTTTCCATCGCCTGATCTAGCAAGCGATGATAAGGCATTGTTACGTGGGCAGTGGAAGCTAGCTGAAGACCTGAAATATCAATATCATTTTCCAAGAGCATATCTAATTCTTGGAGCATTACTTTGGGATCTATGACTGTTCCGGATCCAATAAGGCAAATAGTTTCTGGATAGAGGATCCCAGAGGGAATTAAGTGCAGTTTGAGCACCTTCCCATCTACAACAATGGTGTGTCCAGCATTGACTCCACCTTGATAGCGCACGACTACATCAGCCGAACGACTTAATAAGTCGGTGATTTTGCCTTTGCCCTCGTCACCCCATTGAGCACCTATTACTACAACGTTGGCCAAGGAAATTGCGGCACGAAGCCGCTGCACTGCACAATCTATAACTCTCTCAGATATACAGTCATTAAGTCAAAGGAATGAATTAAAGCGTAGTTTTAGTTGCTTTTGCTCACCAGTTCTTCTGCCTTGGCTAGTTCCTTGCGGAGACGATCTTTTAACTCTGGAGTTAGGGGTCTATTGGGAAAGGTTTTGTAATGCCCAGCCATTGCATTCAGAGCCGTTTGCATGGTGGTGAATGACATTGTGGAATTCACTTCTGCTCGGTTCCTATATCTTCCTATGTAGTCTCTAATTAATTGAGATGCTTCAGCTTCTGATGCTTTCCTTGCCTCGTCATCGGTTGGTATCTCAATAGTTTTTTGAAGACTTTGAGCAACTGAAATAGTGTCTTTGGGATATTCTCCAGACATCATTGAACGTGAAGCTTCAGCTTGCAGGCCGAAGGTTGAGAACATAAGGCATAGTATTAGTGATATCGATATGGCTGCCCCTACCACCCTCTTGGCCAGATGATGAAAGGCAGAAGTCATTTTTTTTTAGCAATTCCTTTAATCTTATAAGGCAAGTAAGTCATTTAGCCTTTTTTAAGGCAAATTTCTTCCAATAGTTTCTGTGTAGCCTGTTCAAAGCTTAATAACAAAGTTTTTTTCTTCGCTCTTTCAACTAATTCCACGTTCCCATTCTCTGAATCTCTACCAATTACAATCCTCCATGGTATTCCTATAAGGTCTGCATCTTTAAATTTAACCCCGGCTCGCTCATCTCTATCATCTAGTAATACATCAATACCTACTTCTAATAGGTTTTTATATAATTGCTCTGATAATTTCCTTTGAGTTTCATTAGTGTTATTTGCAGGAACAATTATCACTTCAAATGGTGCAATTGCAAGAGGCCAGCATATTCCTGAGTCATCATGATGTTGTTCTACAGCTGCTTGAGCTAAACGAGATATGCCAATCCCATAGCATCCCATCCAATATGGCTCATTAATACCTTCTTCATTAGTAAAATTAGCTTCAAGAGCTTCCGAATATTTCCTCCCTAATTGGAAAATGTGTCCAACTTCGATACCTCTTTTCGCGATAAGTCTTACTTTTGAGTCATGAACACATCTGTCACCAGGATTTGCTTTTCTTATGTCAGCTTTCTGAGGTAAACCACCTGAGCTTTCCCAACTAATACAAATTCTATGAGAGTTTAGCTTATTAGATCCACATACGAACTTTTTAAGGTCTGCAGCTGTATGATCCGCAATTCTTAGAAACTTATTTTCCCAACTTTTTGCACCCTCGAGAACTAGATCTTTTAAGTCTGGTCCTATTGATCCAAAGGGAATTTCTTTTATCCCTTGAGAAACTAATTTTTCTTGTGAAAGAGTTGAAAGGCTTACTATCTTTTTATTTAAATTTATCTCTAAAAAGTTGGATAGCTTTATATCGTTTACTTCTTGGTCGCCACGAATTGATATAAGTATAGGCTGTTCTGTTTCATCATCAAATATTGCAAGATAAATAATTACCTTTACTATTTGAGATGGATCTAGATCTTGTTTGCTGCAAAGTTCATTTATTGAATTTTGATTTGGTGTTGAAATATATGATTCTTCTAAATATTCTAGATCTTTAGCCTCTGGTGCTATAGAAGTAGCCTTTTCTTGATTTGCTGCATATAATCCATCAGTGCTAATAAGAATTAAATCTTCTCCTGAATTTGCAGTTACCATGAACTCTTGAGAAGCAGAACCCCCTATTGCTCCACTGTCTGCATCAACTGCAACTGTCTCAATTCCACATCTGGCAAAGATTCTTCTATAAGCATTATTCATTACATCATATTTTTCTTTTAAATTCTTTTCATTTGAATGAAAAGAATAGGCATCTTTCATTATGAATTCTCTGCTTCTCATTAAGCCAAATCTAGGACGGATTTCATCCCGGAATTTTGTTTGGATTTGATAGATGCATACAGGCAACTGTTTATATGAACGAATAAGTTCTTTTGCCAAGCTGGTGGCAACCTCTTCATGAGTTGGCCCAAGTCCGAGATCTCGCCCTTGCCTGTCTTTCAAGTGGAACATTATTCCTTCCCCTTGGGTATAGCCCTCCCATCGGCCGGTTCTCTCCCATAGTTCTGATGGGTGGAGTTGGGGTAGAAGTGTCTCTAGGCAATCGGCTGCAGCCATTTCTTCTTCAACGATGCAGGTTATTTTTTTTAAAACCTTCCACATCATTGGCATGTAGGCATATATACCTGAAGCGACTCTTCGGATGAAGTTCCCTCTAACAAGTAATTGATGGGATGCGATTTCGCAATCGGCTGGTACTTCTCGAAGCGTCACCAGCAGTTGGCGGGAGACGCGCATGACATTCCAAATAGATATTTGGAAGATAACATCTACTAAGGCGATCAGGTCGATCGTGAAACTGTCTTGCTTTTTGAAAAGTATTTCTGTGAAAGCAGATCAGTCTGCTAACTTCTTCGAAAGTAAATTTGACCTTGGTGAAATATGATGTTGAATGGATCGGTTAATCCTGAATCCTTTGAGTCTTCCTTAGGAATGGAAATAAGTAAAGATATACAGGCTGTCATGGCTAGCTCTGACTCGCTTGTATCTATTGATGATGTGCAGAGATCTTTAAACCGATCACGTGCTTCTGTTTATCGCTATACAAATACTGATACAAGAAATTTAAATCCACCATTTAATCCCCGTAAGTTAAATCCTGAATATAGAAGTGATCAAAAAGATCCGTTGTTATTCCATCCAAATGAGGTTGCTCGATTTGCAAAAGATGTATTGAGAATTAAGGAAGTAACAGTTGAAGTATTAAATTCGCCTTCCTCTGCTACCCAGCAAGTTTTGAATTCGATTCTTGAAGAACTACGCCTTATTAGAATAAGCCTTCAACAAGATCAAAGAACTTCTAATAACTTCTCAAATCATCTCGATCGATTAGACGACCGTCCAGCTGCATAATTTTTCTTTAGATGAGACAATAGAGAGCAAGTGATGGCTCTGAGTATTCATTCCCATCTAAATTTCCCTGGTTGGTTTTCAAAATACGCCTTTTCTAGGGTTGTCCCTCAATTCGACTGAATGGATTCCGAACCGGCCTCTTCAGCCGTAAAACCTCTTTTTTTGAATGAGGAATCTTCCTCTTCTTTTTTTAAAGAGTCGCAAGTTATTGATGATGAAGAGCCTTACAGTATTGGCTCAACTTCAATTGTTTTGATTGGCATTGCCATAGCAATTGCCAGTATTGGCATTCCACTAGTCGCTGTGATTACTGAAAAGCCACTTATGAATAAAGAAATTTTTCCTAATGGATTAGAGCACTATGGATCTAAGCCCACTGTCCCCATCTCCCTCTCCAGGCCTAGTCAACCTGGTAGTTGAGATCCCTGCTGGTAGTAGGAATAAATACGAATATTTTGCAGAATCAGGCGTAATGGCTCTAGACCGGGTATTGCATTCTTCCGTGAGGTATCCATTTGATTATGGCTTTGTCCCAAACACACTTGCGGAAGATGGAGCTCCTCTGGATGCAATGGTAATTATGCAAGAACCAACTTTTGCAGGTTGTCTTATAAAGGCTCGTCCAATTGGGGTGTTAGATATGCATGATTCAGGAGCATATGATGGAAAATTATTGTGTGTTCCTGTGGCTGACCCACGTCAGGCTTCTATTAATAGTATTAAGCAGATCGCTCCTAATCAACTGGAGGATGTTGCTGAGTTCTTTCGGACATATAAAAGTCTCGAAGGTAGGGTTATAGAAATAGACGGATGGAGAGACTCTGATGCTGTTCCAGAGCTGTTAGAAAAATGTGTAAATGCTGCCCAGTCTGTTAAATAAAATATATATACTTTAACTGTTAAATAAATAATAATTAGGCTACGTCTTTATACCCTTCACTTATGGCAGAGTCTATTCGAGTATATAGTTATTCAAGTTGCTCTACATGTAGGAAGGCTTTGAAGTGGCTCGCTGAAAACAAAATTGCCTACGAACTTATAGATATTGTTAAGAAACCTCCTCATAAAGAATTGATTTCTATGGCATTGCTTTCATTAGAGAAAAGGAAGTCAATCTTCAACACTAACGGCCTAAGTTATAGAACATTAGGAGCAAAACTAGTTAACTCCATGTCCGATGAAGAAGCAATTAATGCATTGGTTAGTGATGGGAAACTGATTAAAAGACCATTTCTGGTTCATCCTAAGGGCACAATACTTCTTGGCTTTAAACCTGATGAATGGAGTAATGTTCTTTTGGGATAGAGTTTTGGAGATAACCAAACATTTTCTTTTGTGTGATATCTCCTGTTCTAAAAGAAGCTTGCTATTGCAAGCTTCTTTATAATAATCTAAGAATATGATTCTTTGAGACCCTTTTTGTTCTTATGAAGTTTACCTAGATGAATAAAAAGATCCTTGCAAATAATGAGCAGATAAGGACAATCTTCAGAGATTTCTTAGATTTCTGGGGTCCAGTTCTCTTCACAATTTTTCTTTATGTTGGAATTCGAAATTATATCGCTGAGGCAAGATATATACCTTCTGGATCAATGCTTCCAGGGTTGCAGATTAAGGATCGCTTATTAATTGAAAAAATTACTTATCGTAGTAGATCTCCAAAAAGAGGTGAAATTGTAGTTTTTAATTCCCCTTTCGCTTTTAATTCAGCTTTAGGCTCTAATGAAACGAGGCCTTGGATAAAATGCTCTTTACTCAACTTCCCTTTGTTTTCTTTAATTTCAGGAATATCAGACCCAGTTTGTGATGCATATATAAAAAGAGTTGTTGCTGTAGCAGGTGATCAAATTAATGTTAACTCTATGGGACAAGTAAGGATTAATAATATTCTAAGTGATGAACCTTATGTAACTCATTATTGTGATGATAGAGGTTCTCTAAGAAATCAATGCTTGTCAATAGAGCATGTTGTTCCTAAAGGTAATGTTCTAGTTCTGGGTGATAATAGAAGTAATAGTTGGGATGGAAGATTTTGGCCCGGCAGTCCTTTTTTGCCAGAGGATGAAATTATTGGTAGGGCTTTATGGCGTTTCTGGCCAATTAGTCGACTGAAGATATTTCGTTATTAAGTCCGCATGATATTACTTTACCAACTATTTTTCTCCCTTCCCATGGTTGATTAGCAGCTTGTGGAGAGAATTCATCTTTGCGATTTTGTACCCAAACTTTTTCGGGATCAAATAATAACCATCTTCGACTTCCAAGGGTTAAACATTCTTCTTTCAGATTGAGAATTTTAGAGGGACCAAAACTAATAAATTCCCATAACTTTTCTATTGGGATTTTTGCTTTAACAATTAGTTCTTGCCATAAAGTGGGAAGGACAAGGTGATGCCCACTTATTCCTGGAGGTCTGAGGTCATTTGGGAGTTCGTTTTCTTCGGAGTCAATAGGTGTCGCGTTAACGCTAATTGCGGTAATTAAGCCTTCAATGAGTCCGTCAATTAGAGCAAGACGATCTTCAGATCTGCCAAGAGAGGGTGTTACTCTCCATCCAAGGTCTGTAGGTGAAAGTCTTTTGCTATCAGCTATTAGATGCCACCAAGAGGTTGTCGACATTGGTTGGTATTTGGCTTCTCGAAGGATTGCTACTCCTTGCTCAGTAGATATGTTCATTAATCTTAGATTCGTATTAGGGAATTGTTTGTGAATTTCTAGAAGACCATGAAGGGGAACTGTTTCGCTGATAGTTGGATCTGGATGCCAGCCTGCTCTAAGTGTTTCAACACTTTCTCGAACTATTCCATTGGCTTGAAGATCAAGATCTCTTGGAGCAATGAGTATGGGAGAGACTCCTATCTCTCCAAGTAAAAACCCCCTGCTTAATAGACCAAATGGAATCATCGAGTCACTTTCAGCAATACCAATTGCTCCTTCACGAAGGAGGTCAGCATGAGGTGCAAGTTCTTTGCCCTGACAAGATTTACTAAAGCTTCCCCATAGATGAATAATGACATCACTATTTGTTGTATTAAACCCTTGAATTTGTTCAGGAGCGTCTCGGTAGGATTCTTTTGTAGGTATAAGAGCTATTTGTCCGTAACCGCAATTAGCAGCTGTTTTTCTAAGACTTGCAAGATTTTCACTTTTTCCTTTTATAGGATTATTAAGTATTGAGTGAGGATCTACAAGACATGGAGCTAATAGAAGTTTTGAGGAAGATATGGGTTCAAGTCCTATTTTGAGACCTTCTCTTTTGGCTTCATTGCCAAAAGCCTCTATCTTCCCATTCCTAATTAAGGCCCAATCTTTTATGACGGATTGATTCGGCCCGTAAAGAATTTGTACTTGGTCTAGAAGAAAAGATTCAGACATGAATTCATAAAGCTCCTTCTGCAGTGTTATCCAGAATGCCACCAAGGTGTGAGGTGAGATTTAAGCAAGTCACTACGTCAGGTTGACCTGGATCATTAGAAATGTCGACTACTGTTACGCCACCATTGCCTTGTTTTATCATCCAAATGTCAGAAGGATGAAGACCTAAGAGATGGCAAATAATTGTTTTATTTACAGCATCATGAGCAACTACAAGGGCGGTGTCTTGGGCAGTTAGAGACTTAGATATTTCTTCCCAGCATTTTACTGACCTTTCCCAGACTTCATATATGTTCTCTCCTTCAGGCATTTGAACTTTGTCAGGTGATTGTTTCCAGGTTTTTAGTAGGTCTGGCCAACTAGAAGTTATTTCTGATTCGAGCTTGCCTTCCCATAGACCATGCGCAATTTCAATTAGTTCTTTTTTCGGCTCTATCTGAATTTGATCTTGAAACTCAATAATGGCTGTTGCAGTTTGGGTAGGTCTAATCATGGAACTGCTATATGCTTTATTGATTAGAACATGGCTAAGGAAATTCCCTGCTTTCTTTGCTTGGGATTTGCCTGTTTCATTTAGTGGAATGTCAATTTGCCCTTGAAATCGTCCTTGTAGATTCCAGTCGGTTTCTCCATGTCTAACAAGTATCAATCTAGCACTATTACCTTTCCTAGGAAGAGACTTATTCAGATGGACTGTGCTATTAAGGCATTCAATTTGTACTTGGTATTCTTTGGATTGATGTTCTTTTATATTTAAAATAGAGATAGAGGTATTGTCTAGTTTAATCCTTCTGAATCCTTTATGATTTAAACCTGTTAATTCTAAAATTAAACTTCTAAGGATTGCATTATGAGCAACTACAATTACGGTTTGCTTGCTTTGTGGAGTATGTTTCTTTAGAAGTTTTTTTAGGAATTTCTCTGCTTGTAAACTTAACTCTTCAATTGGCTTGTAAAAACTACCGTTATCTGTTCTTTTAAGTTCAAGTTTTCTAGGATCTACTTTCCAAGTTTGATATTCTTTTGGAAATTTCTTTTTGACTTGTTCAGTGGTAAGACCAGTCCAAGGGGCTAGATCAACTTCCAGTAGATCATTGTCAAAAATTGGTTCTATTGGCTTCTCTAATTCTTTCAGTAAGCTATTTGTAGTTTCTTTTGCTCGCTGTAATGGAGAGCTATATATAGCTTCAATTGAAACTTCCTTGAGAATTTCCCCGGTTTTTGCTGCCTGGGATTTGCCTTCTTCAGTAAGGGTTGACATGTCGTTTCTACCCTGAATTTTGCTTTCAAGGTTGAAAGTGCTTAGACCATGACGAATGAGTAATAAACGCATAGTTATCAGATGAGGGTCTTGAAAGAGATCATCGTATGGTGAAGTTGCCTTTCTAATCTTGCTTAAGGCGAGAGAATCTTTATCTGCTCATCTTTGTTTGCTTTTTGAAAGTTTATGAGACATGCCAATCCTCTATGGAAATCTGTTCTGGCTATTCTCGCGCTAGTATTGACATCATTGATTTGGGCCCAAGGACTGCAGGAGAGCTTTAGTAGGCCTTCTGTAAGCCCCAAAATCTCATTAAATCAAAATGAGTTGGCTTTGCTTGCCGAGCCTGCTTTGCCAGAATCTTTTAGAGAAGTTTTAGTAGGTCTAAACCCACAATCATCTCTTAGGGATGCTTTGAGGGATATTCCTTTGTCTAAAATGGATGAGAGGAACAGGATTCTGCTGGCTGCACTTGAAGAATCAGATTCAGCAAGAGAAACTGCCTTAAGAGATCCTTTTCAAGACAGTTCTTTTAGAGAATTGCAACAAATAATCAAAGAAAAGAGCTTGAATAGTAGCTCAATTCTAAATAAATTAAAAGACTTAAATATAAAAGAATCTGATCCTGTTCTTTTTGGCTCATTATGCTTATTAAAACAAAGTTCTTTTAGTGAATGTGTCAGTATTGATACATCAAGGCTATTTGCATTTCGTCTAGTATTAAGTCAATTGATACCTGCAGGATCTGTTCTTATAGGTTCGATATTGTTGGTAGTTAATGCATGGACTTTATTTAGGAGTCGTTCTATAGATTGGCCGAAAATATCTTCAATGCCATTGTCTTTGGTTGACATGACCCTATTGGTTGCAGGTGGTTTTGTTGTTCTTGGCGAAGTAATATTTCCAACTTTCTTTGCTCCCCTGATTGAGCAAGTTACTAGAGGGTTTAAGAGCCCTCTAGATCAATCTTTGAAAGTATTGCTTGGCTATATTTTGATGACAATACCACCTTTGTTTATTTTTCGTAGGCAATTGGATAGCCTAAAAGATATAGAGAAACCACCAAATGGATGGCTTCAATGGCTAACTATTCCTCTGGGTAATGCTTTCTTAAAGGCCGCCAGTGCTTGGTTGATGATAATGCCAATTGTTCTTTTTATTAGCTGGTTTGTCACTTCGCTTTTTGGAGACCAAGGTGGTAGTAATCCGTTGTTGGAATTGGTCCTTAGAAGTAAGGACACTTTACCTCTCTTTTTGCTAGTAATAACTACTGTTGTTTTGGCTCCTCTGTTTGAGGAACTTATTTTTAGAGGGACTCTGCTTCCCGTTTTGACGTTAAAGCTTGGTTATGTTTTTGGCTTAATAGTAAGCGCTTTTGTTTTTGCCATTGCTCATCTCAGTGTTGGGGAATTGGCTCCTTTGTTTACATTGGGTTTAGGGCTTGGGATTCTTAGATTGAGCTCAGGTTGTTTAATACCTTGTGTTTTAATGCATGCTTTCTGGAATGGCGTAACCTTTATCAACCTCCTTCTTCTTGGTGGATAGTTAAATACTTTTATATTTATTCTCTTACCCCCTTGCATGTGATTGAAGTGGATGTTTCACTTAATCATTGGTGTAATAGTTGTGTTAGCAATTAATCAAGAGCGAAGCTCTTCTTCTAAATTCTTTACTCCTGTACAGCATTCATCTAGTCGACTGTTGTTGCTTAAAGGTGCCTTCTCTAGAAAGAGAGCTTCTAGGCAGTCTCCACTTCTATCTGGGCTTCATAGAGGAATAGATGGAGCCCTGATTGGGGCTCTTGTCGCGGTGGCTTTTATGTCAGCACTTACTTTGCATTGGCAATACTTGTGGACAGTATCTTTTTCACGTCTTGAGAGAAGTAGATTGTTATCTAATCGTCTTATGGATTCCACAGCGATATTAGAAAGGCATTTTCTTCAAAATAAATTAAGACCTAAATCCTTTGTCTTGACTAAAACTTCAGATCTTGTTTATATAGATCATCCTTTCTCTAAGCATGATTTTGGCAAAGTTAAAAAGAGAGAATTAATTGGTTTTACGGTGAATAGAGCTAATCCAAGAATCTATGGTTACTGATGTCTATAGGTAGGAAATACCATCATCAAAGAAGACCTAATTCTTCTCATTCAGTTGTGCCTATTAAACCAATATCTTCATTTCGGGTTGGATTGGTTTTCTCTATTCTTTGCATTGGAATATTAGGACTTTTTGGAAGAGTGGCGTGGTTGCAGGTGTTCAGAGCTTCTGAGTTAGAAGCTCGTGCACGTTCACTTCAGACTTATAAGACTCAGACCCTTGGGTCTAGACGCTCAATCGTGGATAGGAGGGGAAGATTAATTGCTATAGACGAAGAGCAATTTCGATTATGGGCTCATCCACGCTATTTCAATTTCCCAGGGGATGATCCTAGTCAAATCAGAACGACTCGTGAAGTTGCGCAAAAGTTGTCAGAACTTTTACCTCTGCCAACTTCTCAGTTGCTTAAGCGTATTGGAAATAGATCTTCAGGGGTTAAGATTTTTGAAGGGTTAGATCCAGAGAAGGCTTCGGAAATTAGAAGGCTTGGTATTAGTGGCCTTGATCTTGAACCTTATTTGCAGAGGGTTTATCCCCAGGGCTCACTATTTGCAAATGTCGTTGGATTTTTAAATCAAGAAAGAATTCCTCAAGCTGGATTAGAACAAAGCCTAAATAAGAATCTTTTGATAGAGGAAAAAACTCATCTGTTAAGGAGAAGTGCAGATGGAACGCCACTTCCAGATGATCTTGAACCAGGACTTTTTGCAAAGGATGCTGAAAAGTTATATCTCACACTTGATGCACGTCTGCAAGAGCTTTCACTTAAAGCTTTGCAGGTTGAGGTTGACAAATGGGACGCTAAAAAAGGTGTTGCAATTGTTATGGATGTCAATAATGGAGAAATACTTACTTTGGCCTCTACACCAACGTATGACCCAAATACTTATTGGGAATATTCACCAGTTCTTTTTAAGGAATGGTCAGTACAAGATCTTTTTGAGCCGGGATCTACTTTTAAACCTATAAATCTTGCATTAGCTCTTCAGGAAGGCATTATTCTTCCTACTGGAAGAGTTAATGACACAGGAAAAATATCTGTAGGTGGATGGTCAATATATAACCATGATAGGAGAGCAAATGGTTTGATAGATTTTCCAAAAGTTTTACAAGTTTCCAGTAATGTTGGAATGGTTAAAGCAATGAGTAAAATGAAGCCATCCAACTATTGGGATTGGCTTCATAAGCTTGGTTTGGATGTATCTCCTGAAACAGACTTACCAGGAGCAGTGGCGGGACATTTAAAGAATAAGGGTAACTTTGTTTCTCATTCTATAGAACATGCAACAGCTTCATATGGACAGGGTTTTTCTTTAACTCCCCTGAAACTTGCACAATTGCATGCATTGATTGCTAATGGTGGTTTGTTAGTTCGTCCACATGTAACGAAGGGATTGCAAACTGATGACACCACCTCATATAAGTCCAATGTTGATTTATATCGATTATTAAGACCAGAAGTCACAGAAACGATTCGTTCATGGATGGAGTCAGTTGTTGAGAATGGTAGTGGAAAAGGTGTTAAGACACTCGGATATCGAATAGGTGGAAAAACAGGTACTGCTCAAAAAGCAGTCAACGGTGGCTATGACTCAGGAGCTAAAATTTGCAGTTTTGTAGCGAATTTTCCATTAGATAATCCTAGATATGTCGTTTTAGTAGTCGTTGATGAACCTAAAGGTCAACATGCTTACGGCTCTACAGTTGCAGTTCCTGTGGCGAAAAAGATTATTGATGGTTTGTTGGTTTTAGAAAAAATTCCTCCTAGTGTCCAGAAACTAAAAAGCTAATTGCAGACAGGCTTTTCATTTATAAACCTTTTTTTAGACAATACAAAATGATGCTATTCCTAGAAAGCAAGCTATTTTACGTGCTTATTGGAGATGAGTAAGTTTTATGACCACCCTTCTTGAGCACCTTTCTTCGATGACGATTGTTGTCGCGGATACTGGGGATTTAGATGCTATTCGTACCTTTACACCAAGAGACGCAACAACAAACCCTTCTTTAATTCTGGCAGCTGCTCAGATCCCTAAATATCAAGGTTTGATAGATCAAGCTTTAAGACTATCTAGAGAAAGAATTGGAAAAGATGTAGCTGTTGAAGAAGTTGTTAATGAAGCACTTGATGAGATTTGTGTGATTTTTGGATCAGAGATATTAAAGATTATTCCAGGAAGAGTATCAACTGAGGTTGATGCGCGTTTAAGTTATGACAAAGAAGGAACTATTGAGAAGGCAAGAAAACTAATTTCTTTATATGAAGAACTAGGCGTGCCTAAGGATAGGGTTCTAATTAAGATTGCATCTACATGGCAGGGGATTAAAGCTGCCGAAGTCTTAGAGAAGGAAGGTATTCACTGTAATTTAACTTTGCTATTTGGTTTCGCTCAAGCTGTTGCATGTGCAGAGGCCGAAGTGAAACTCATCTCCCCATTTGTTGGAAGGATCTTAGATTGGCATAAGGCGAAAACAGGTAAAGAGTATTATCTTGGAAATGAAGATCCCGGTGTTATTTCGGTAACTAGGATATTTAATTATTACAAGGCCTATGAATATAAAACTGAGATAATGGGAGCAAGTTTCAGAAATGTAGATGAAATTATTGAACTAGCTGGCTGTGATTTATTGACGATCTCTCCCAAGCTCTTGGACAAGTTAAGCAACACTAATGCAAATTTAGAAATGAAATTAGACCCTTCTAATCCAACAACTAATGAAGGGAGACTTCATGTTGATGAATTGTTATTCAATAAAATGATGTTAGATGATCAAATGGCAAGTGAAAAACTAGACGAAGGTATCCGTGGTTTTAGTAAGGCTATTGAGAATTTGGAATCACAATTAGCTCATCGTTTGGCAGTTATTGAGGGAGGAGCAGCTTTCTCACATGTAGTAAATGAGATATTTATGCTAAATGACCTAGATGGAGATGGATGTATTACGCGGGAAGAGTGGTTAGGAAGTGATGCTGTCTTCGATGCTTTAGATAATGATCACGATGGAAGACTTATTCAAGAAGATATAACAAGCGGACTAGGAGCAGCGTTGTCTATTAGTAAAGTATAAATTTTATTTATCACATATAAATTATTTATATCTTAAAAAATTTTCCATTTACCATCTGTTGGAATTTCTGGAGCTAATTTTTTATCTTCTGGTTCGGTAAGACTCACTCTCCATTCTGGAAGCTTGCAATTTACATAATTGGGACTTTCAATTATAAGTCCTTCTTCTTCACAGCTGCTTGCTATGAATCCTCCTTTCCACTCACCTCCTTGAAGGCCTCCTTTGAACCATACCCAAACTTTCTCCTTCCTCATTTGATGAATGTATTTTGTAGATATTTTGCTAAATTAACCTTTGTAGTCATTCTCTGCACTTATTTTTAAGTTTTGTTTTTAGAATATCATTGGACGCATCATTTAACTTTGTTGAAAAGTAATCTTTTTATAGCTCTATTAGCAATATCGCCATAACCCATATTCCCAGATAATATCTCTGCAATTCTCTGCGGTGCGGTAGGTCTTTTTATTCCTAGTTGGTATCCAATTTTTGGGAATCTATAGAAAACCTGTGCGATTCTTCTTCCCCAAGACATTGAGTTACCCCATTTTTCTCTAATATTGTGTGTGTAAAGGCTCAGATCCTTAATCTCTCCTTGTAGAAACTTATTTATAGTATTAGCAGCTTCATGTCCACTTATCAGTGCTGGTCTTATCCCTTCAGCCAAAAATGGATCGCAAAGTGAAGCTGCATCGCCTATTGCAATAATTTTGTTTCCATGAAGTGGGTTATGTCCATTCCATACTCTTAAAGGTGCTTGTTGTCTTTTTCCGTCATTGCTATTAAATCCTAGATCTGGAAGAAATCTTTCAAGAATATTATCTATATTGTGATCATTTTTACCTAAAAATGTTCCCACGCCGATGTTTACACTATCTGATAATGGAAACGCCCAGGCAAAACCATTCTCTACTAGCCCAAATTCAAATCGAGCAGTACCTTCTTTGAGCAGACCCTTTCCTTCTAGGTGAATTGATGTAGTGGATGCAACATGAGTTGACTTTGGACCTAATTTATATTTTCTGGTCCATGGAGAATTAGATCCGTCAGCAATAATTAATATCTTACTATCCAAAAATTCTCCTTGGTTGCTATATACCCTCCAGTATTCAGGATCTCTCTTTATTTCGGATACATAAAAAGGCCTTATAAACTCTGATCCAGCTTTGATCGCTTCGTTTATAAGAAGTTTATCTAGTTTAGATCTTTGAACTATCCAAAATGGTGATGAGCCGGGTAAGTTAGCTCTTACTGGATCTTCAAGACACCATGTGAAATCAACTCTATTTATTGTTTGATCAACTGCTTCATTTAAACTGAATGGAAATAAATTTTGTACGGAAGAAGCAATACCGCCACCACATGGTTTATATATTTCAGATTCATTCTTTTCTAATAGTATTACTTTGTGCCCTAAACTTGCAATATGGAAAGCTGCCGAAGAACCTGCAACACCTGCTCCAATGATAATTACATCAGACGTAATCACACCTTCAGGATATCTTCTTCCTTCTCAGCTAAATGCCTTTCGATCTCAGCAATAAACTTATCAGTTAATTTCTGTATATCTTCTTGATTGTCTCTACTTTGATCTTCTGAAATATCTCCTTCTTTTTCTAATTTCTTTACTTTATCTATGGCTTCGCGCCTAATATTCCTAAGAGCAACCTTTGCTTCTTCTGCATATTTGGAGGCTAATTTGCAAAATTCTTTTCTTCGTTCTTCAGTAAGTGGAGGAACATTTATTCGGATCATTTTTCCGTCGTTGTTTGGAGTGAAGCCAAGGTCACTTGTCGCAATTGCTTTTTCGATTAATGCTAAAGAGCTTATGTCAAATGGCTGGATGGAAATAGTTTGAGAGTCTGGAGTAGAAATAGTCGCAAGAGATTTCAGTGGTGTATCAGCACCATAGTATTCAACTACTATTCGGTCTAATAATGACGGGTTCGCTCTTCCTGTCCTTATTGTCCTGAATGTGCGTTGTGCAGCCTCAACAGACTTGAGCATGCTTGATTCTAGTTCTTGGTTTTTCATGTTCTTTTAAAGGATGAAGGGATGAGGAAGGATTCGGTAAACCTGAGTCGAATTCATTCAATTGCTCTGCTTATGCGAGAGCCTATTGGTTCACCCGCTACTGCTTTGCTGATGTTCCCTGCTACAAAGAGGTTGAAAACAATAATAGGGATATTGTTGTCTTTGCATAGTGCAATAGCGGTGCCATCCATTACAGCAATTTCTTTACTTAGTACTTCTTGAAAGGTCAGATTTTGATACTTAATAGCTTCAGGGTGCTGCTTTGGATCTCGGTCGTATACTCCATCAACTTTAGTAGCCTTGAAAACTACATCAGCGTTAATTTCTGCTGCTCTTAGAGCTGCAGTTGTATCTGTAGTGAAAAAAGGGTTTCCGCATCCAGCTCCAAAGACAACAACTCGACCTTTTTCTAGATGACGAATAGCTCTTCTGCGAATATATGGTTCTGCAACTTCTTGCATCTCTATAGCAGTTTGAACACGAGTAGCTACTCCAGCTCTTTCTAATCCATCTTGAAGTGTTATTGCGTTCATTACGGTTGCAAGCATTCCTACATAATCTGCCGTGGCTCGATCCATGCCTGCTGCAGATCCCTTTAGACCTCTGAAGATATTCCCACCTCCTACAACGATTGCTAATTGGGTTCCATTGCTAACAACTTTGGAAACATCTTCTGCTATGGATTGAACAATTGCGGGATCTATGCCATAAGGCTTATCCCCCATTAGTGCTTCTCCGCTGATCTTTAGCAGGGCTCTAGTGAATGCCATTAAAAGCTCATATCTTGATGACAGTAGCAAGGCTTCTTCTGACAGATCGCTATGCGCATGAATTGGTTGGGGTTATTGTTAGTTCTAGCTTGGATTAAAGAAATTTTTACTGAGATGAATAGATCTGAGGATTTTCAAAATCATGTGATGGTCTGGCTTACGATTTAGGACTAATTTAAAGTTGTTGAGGATTCTTCTCCTTAGCTAGAGCCCTTGGCTGATAAGGCTTTATTGGTTGCTGGGTTGGATCTTCTGAATGCTTTTAACCAGTTTCTTTGCAATGCTTTAGAAGCATGATTACTGTTGATCTAGTTTTAAAACTCAATACCTTCTTGAGCTTTGATATCTTGTTCTTTAAATGGATGATGGATTAATTTCATTTCTGTTACTAGATCAGCTTGGTCGATTATTTCATCAGGAGCACCTCGTCCTGTTAAAACCACATGAGTCAGACTTGGCCTTGATTTGATTCCATTTAGAACTTGATCTGTTGAAAGGTATCCAAGCTTTATCGCAATATTCACTTCATCAAGGATTACTACTTTGTAGTCTTGGTCTCTTAAGTAGCTTAAAGCTTTTGTCCAAGCTTTTGAAACAAGTTCTTTATCTCTTTCTCTATTTTGAGTTTCCCATGTGAAGCCTTCTCCTAATGAGTGCCATTTCAGAGATTCACCAAATAAGTTTAGGGCCTTTGCTTCGCCAGGAACCCATCCGCCTTTGATAAATTGAATAATTGCGACATTTTTTTTATGACCTAGTGTTCTTAATGCTATGCCAAGTGCAGCTGTTGTTTTACCTTTGCCAAGTCCAGTAAATACAATAATAAGTCCCTTTTCGTTGCTTCTCTTTAGTAATCTTTCTTGTTGGACTTCTTTTCTCTTCTGCATTCGTTTTTTGTAGCTATCCTCATCTTTTTCAGGGCTGGAATGGCCACCTATGCCTAGCTTTGAAGCACTAAGTTCAAGATTCTGTGTCGTATTGTCGTAAGTAGAGTTGCTGGATTCCATTTATTCTAGAAAGTTGTAGTTTTATTTTCTAGGCTAATTGTAATCAGGTTTTATTTGGTATAAAGATAATATTTATTTTTATACTTAAATATTATAATCATAATCTATTTAAAGCTTTATCAACAGCCTTTTGCTGATCCCTTCTTGTTATCCAATGGTGATAGGTACGCGTATGAATAGCTACTGAATGGCCCATCATTCTTGCGGCAACAGTATCGGGAAGGCCAATGTGAATTGTCCTCACAGCCCATGCATGTCTTAGATCATATGGTGTCATGGGTAATTTGTATCGTTTAAATTGCTCTGCAACTCTTCTTCCAACAGATTGCAATGTTGTTTTGTTGAGATCTGTAGTTACTTTGGGAAGAAGATTTTTCTCGGCTGCCATTCTTCTTAGATCAAATATATCTAGCCATTCTGGATGGAATGGCCAGACTTGATGTTCTCCAGTCTTTGTGTTTGGTAGTACTCTCAAAACTTGATCACCAAAGTTTCCTAAATCTGAGAAATCAGAAAAGAAAATCTCGTGATTTCTTAGACCATATGTTGCCATAAGTCCATAAGCAAGTCTCCAAGATGAATTTGGTATTTGATAAAATGTAGATTTAATTAATTCATCACTAGGTAGATTTCGGAATTGAGCCTTGTGAAGTCCATATCCTCCAGATTTTTCTCTCCAATTATCTGGAAGTTCGATTTCTAAGTACTTAGCAAATGCATTTAATGCTGTCCCGCACTGTTGCCGACTACGACTATTTTCTTCATAACTACATAAAGTTCTATCTAATAAATCTTTTTCTATCTCTTGGTTTGTCTCTTTTGATATCATAATTAGTCTTCTTAGGTAAGGTTGATATGCTGCGTTCCATGTGCTACGTGCTCCTGCCTGGGTATTCTTTCTATTAGGATTATTAAAGAAGGCTGTTTTGAATTTACCTATTGCTAGGGAAGGTTTGTCGGATAAACTTTGAACTTTTTCTTGGCTTGAATTTTTCCTCCAATGCTTCCAATCAAATTGATCATGGCTTATTTGTAGGACAACAAGCTCTAGAATTTTTTTAGCTTCAATGAATCCGTTCAGGTCGGCAGCCAAATTTAAACTAAGACGCTGAAGCTTTAAAGAACCTCTCTCTGTCTTTGAGGGAAGGAGACCTCGAAGATTCAGTCGCTGACCACGCTGCTCAATTTTGACCTTAACCCCAGCCAGCGCATTTTCTTTGTTGAAAATCCTGAGCTCTTCTTTGAGATTGATATTCATCCAACTTTTTAGCTACCTTGTAGATAGTTGAGGTGATTCTCAACTATTTATAGGCATCTCTTCCTTTTATGTCTCGTATTGGTGTCCTCTTATTGAACCTGGGAGGGCCAGAGCGAATAGAAGATGTTGGCCCATTTCTATATAACCTTTTTTCAGATCCAGAGATTATTAGGCTGCCAATTCCTTCGCTTATTAAACCTTTAGCTTGGTATATCAGTACAAGAAGAAGTTCTAAATCTCAAGAGGCCTATCGAGCTATTGGTGGAGGCTCTCCGTTAAGACGGATTACGGAACAACAAGCAAGAGAGTTGCAGAGTCAATTGAGGCTGCGTGGAATTGATGCGACGACCTATGTTGCAATGCGTTATTGGCACCCTTTTACTGAATGCGCAGTTGCTGATCTTAAGGCTGATGGAGTGACCCAGGTAGTTGTTTTACCTTTGTATCCTCATTTCTCAATTAGTACTAGCGGTTCAAGTTTTAGGGAGTTAAGCAGATTAAGAAAAGCCGATCTGGCTTTTAGCAAATTGCCTATACGATGTATTCCTAGTTGGTATGACAATGATGGTTATATACGTTCAATGTCTGAGTTAATATCTCGACAGATTCTTTCATGCGATCTTCCTAAAGAAGCACATGTTTTTTTTAGTGCTCATGGAGTTCCAAAGAGTTATGTTGAAGATGCAGGTGATCCTTATCAGCAGGAAATAGAAAGTTGTACTAGCCTTATCATGAAAGAACTGGAGTGCTCTTTAGGTTATTCAAATCCTTATACACTTGCTTATCAGAGTCGTGTTGGACCAGAAGAATGGCTTCAGCCCTATACAGAGGATGTTCTTGAGCAGCTTGGGAATGCTGCTACTCGTAACTTAGTCGTAGTTCCTATCAGTTTTGTAAGTGAGCACATTGAGACTTTACAGGAAATCGATATTGAATATCGAAACTTAGCTAAGAAATATGGTATTAAATATTTTCATAGAGTCCCTGCCTTGGATACGTATCCACTGTTTATAAATGGCCTCGCAGATCTTGTTGTTTCTTGTCTAGATGGACCAGAGATAGGCTTAGAGGAGGCAGCTAAATTGCCAAATGAGATAAAGCTTTACCCTCAAGAAAAGTGGCAATGGGGTTGGAATAATAGTTCTGAAGTTTGGAATGGTAGAGTCGCAATGATTGTTTTCTTAGCACTTATTTTTGAATTTATTAGTGGAAATGGGCCATTGCATAAGATAGGTTTGTTGTAATTAGGTTTTCCTGAGAAGCAAAATTTAAAATTAACCTTTATTTGCTTTAAGAAAGAACTTAGTAATTCATAAATAGCTTTCTACCATATTTTTAGTTTGTCTAGATGGATATCACTTGTGAAATTTGGACTCGGATAGTTTTAATCCATCGTGTCATCTTTGATGATTTAGTGGGCAAAGTCTCCGATTGGCCCCTAATGTTGTACTTAGAGATCTTTAAAAATTTCAGTGATCTTGACTACTTCATCTAAGGCTCTAGGTGATGCAAAGCAAAAAGTGCATCGTCAAATTAGTGGAGCAGATGCATTGATGGATTCTCTCCGCCGCCATGGTGTTGATACCATATTTGGTTATCCCGGTGGAGCAATACTTCCTATTTATGATGCAGTTCATAAGGCAGAGAAAGAAGGTTGGTTGAAGCACATCCTTGTAAGACATGAACAGGGGGGGACGCATGCTGCTGATGGTTTTGCTAGAGCTACAGGCAAAGTAGGAGTATGTTTTGGTACTTCAGGTCCAGGCGCAACAAATCTAGTTACAGGAATTGCTACAGCGCAAATGGATTCAGTCCCTATGGTTGTTGTGACTGGTCAAGTGCCACGTCCTGCCATTGGAACTGATGCATTTCAAGAAACAGATATTTTTGGAATTACCCTCCCCATTGTTAAACATTCATGGGTCGTTAGAGACCCTGCGCAGTTAGCCACGGTAGTTTCCCAGGCATTTCTTATTGCATCTTCTGGACGTCCAGGCCCTGTGCTTATAGATATACCTAAAGATGTTGGTCAAGAGGTTTTTGATTATCAGCCTGTTCCTCCAGGAAGTGTTGTGCCGCCTGGATTTCATATATCCAAGGATCCTGATTTACAAAAGATTGAGGCTGCACTTGATTTAATTAGTCAGGCTGAAAGACCTCTCCTTTATGTCGGTGGTGGCGTGATTGCTGCAGGGGCTCATCAAGCTCTTGCAGCACTGGCAAAGCGTTATCAAATACCAGTAACTTCTACCTTGATGGGAAAAGGAGCTTTTGATGAGAATGATAATTTGTCAGTTGGTATGTTAGGGATGCACGGGACTGCGTATGCGAATTTTGCAGTAACTGAATGTGATTTATTAATAGCTGCTGGAGCACGATTTGACGATCGAGTAACAGGGAAATTAGATACATTTGCACCATTGGCAAAGATTATTCACCTAGAAATTGATCCAGCAGAAGTAAGCAAAAACAGAAGGGCAGATATAGCAATCTTGGGAGATGTTGGTGTAACTCTTCAAAAATTACTTGATGTTAGTAAAAAGAAAAATGTATTACCTAAGACTTCTAAATGGATTGAAAAGATCTCTCAATGGAAACAGCGGTATCCATTGGTAATACCTAAAGGGGAAGGGGAAATTTATCCACAAGAAGTCCTGATAGCCATAAGAGAATTAGCTGCAGATGCTTATATAACAACTGATGTAGGACAGCATCAAATGTGGGCAGCACAATATTTAAGGAATGGCCCCAGAAAATGGATTAGCAGTGGTGGCTTGGGGACTATGGGATATGGAATGCCTGCTGCTCTAGGTGTTCAGGCGGCATTGCCTAAAGAGATGGTTATTTGTATAGCAGGAGATGCAAGTATCTTAATGAATATTCAAGAGCTTGGTACTATTTCGGAATATGGTCTTCCAATAAAGGTAGTGATTATTAATAATCAATGGCAAGGAATGGTCCGCCAATGGCAAGAAAGTTTCTACGGTGAACGTTATTCTGCTTCTAATATGCTTCATGGTATGCCTGATTTTAAATTATTAGCTAATGCCTTTGGAGTGGGTGGAATTGTTATTAATGAGCGTAAGAATTTAAGAGATCAATTGGCGAGAGCTTTTACAGAACAGGGACCAATGTTGATTGACGTTCGGGTTAGGCGTTCAGAAAATTGTTATCCAATGGTCCCACCAGGGAAGAGTAATGCGGAAATGGTTGGATTACCAGAAGATTCAGCTTCAGAAATAGAGATTTCGCGTAAATGTGATGCATGTGGGTCTAATTCCGTTAATGAGTATCGCTTTTGTCCAGATTGTGGAAATAAATTTTGATAAATAAACTTTTTGGATTTTGTTTGTGTTTGCTACTGCTTGTTGTTGCAATTCCTATTGCAACAACTGCAGCGGAAGTACTTCAAGTTAGTAGTTATTCATCGCTTCTGATAGGAGATCATAATAGAACCTATTCCGTTAAGCTGGCATGCATTGATGTAAAGCCTGAAGACGAAGACTCTGTGAAAGATTGGCTGAAAACTAACTTGCACCGTAAACAGAGAGTGAATTTGTTTCCTCAAGGTGCTGAAGATGGACTTTTGTTAGCTAAAATTAAATTAATAGGAAGTAATGATGAGTTGAACTTGAAGCTTGTAGATGTTGGCCTGGCTACTAATAAATGTATTTAAAACAGTTATGTTCTTGATACTCTATATGAATAAATTCTTCATTGAAATAAATCACTGTTTTAAATGTTCTTATCTTATTGCGTTACTCCACGTCAAAAAGTGATACGTATAAGAAACCTTAAATTGCCTTTGGGACATTCAGATCAAGCTCTTATAGAGCTGATTATCAAGAGACTGAGGATTTCATATTCAGATTTGCTGAGTTATAAATTAGTCAAAAGGAGTATTGATGCAAGGTCGAAAGAAGCTATAAAAATAATTTATAGTGTGGATGTTTCAGTTTCTGATTGTCAGAGCGTATTGAACAAGATTCATTCTGATGAGACAATAAGTAAAACACCTGACTCTTTGTATATTAATAAAGTTAGAGCATCTATTAAATTTCCAGGAAAAGAAGAATATCGTCCTGTTGTTGTTGGAGCAGGTCCATGTGGGTATTTTGCAGCATTATCGTTGGCGCAAATGGGGTTTCAACCTTTGCTTATAGAGCAAGGTAAATCTGTAAAGGAAAGAACTAGAGAAATATTTGACTTCTGGAAGTTAAAAAGATCTTTTCACTCTTTTTCAAATGTTCAGTTTGGAGAAGGAGGAGCTGGAACATTTTCTGATGGAAAGCTTTATAGCCGTATATCTGACCCTAAAGGATATTCCAGGAAAGTTCTTGAAGAATTAGTTGAAAGTGGCGCAAATCCAGAGATTCTTACTTCATATAGACCACATATAGGAACTTTCAAATTAGCTACTGTTGTTAGGGGATTAAGGTCTAGGATTGAAAATCTTGGAGGTGAAATTCGCTTCCAAACTCGTATGGATAATATTCATCTAAAAAGAAACTTTGATCAGAAAGAATGTCGGAAACAGTTAGAAGTCGAAGGAATAAAACTTGCTGATGGTAGTTCTATAAGGACAAATTTCTTGATACTTGCACTGGGTCATTCTGCTAGAGATAGCTTTTCTATGCTTCAAGAGAATGGAGTTGATTTAGAACAAAAGCTTTTTTCTGTAGGATTCCGTATTGAGCATTCACAATTTTCAATTGATCATGCACGATGGGGATCAAGTGCAGGTCATCCTCAGTTAGGACATGCTGAATATAATCTGGTACATCATGCATCAAATGGGAGAACTGTTTATACATTTTGTATGTGTCCAGGTGGTTTAGTTGTTGGATCTACTTCTGAAGAGGGATGTGTTGTAACTAATGGTATGAGTCAGCATTCAAGAAATGAACGAAATGCAAATGCTGCTTTAGTTGTAGATCTAGAGCAAGAAGACTTTATTCCCTTCGAACGTTTTAAAGGTGATCCTTTGGCAGGGATTTATTTTCAAAGGTCTTTGGAAAGAAAAGCGTTCAAGATGGGAGGGGGTAAATACTTTGCACCAGTTCAAAGACTAGATGATTTCTTATCAAATAGGGCCTCTACTTCCTTAGGCAATATAAAACCTTCTTACCTTCCAGGAGTTAATCTCTCTAACTTGAATGATGCTCTTCCCTCGAAACTAATAATTTCTATCAGAGAGGCTTTGCCAAAATTTGAGAAAAAACTATCCGCTTATTGTAAACCAGATACGTTGTTAACTGGAATAGAAACTAGGACATCTTCTCCCGTAAGAATATCAAGAGATACATTTATGGAGTCAACAAATACTAAAGGCTTATACCCGGCGGGTGAGGGGGCTGGATATGCGGGAGGAATTCTATCTGCTGCAGTAGATGGAATAAAAGTAGCTGAGTTTATAGCTAAGGAGATTAATAAGAACTACTTTTAATATTTAGATAAAATTCCAGACCATTGAATTTTCCTTAACTTATCTCTTCTCCATGAATGAAAATCATTAGATTCATCATAAGTACATAGTGAATTGACGCTTATTTGATTTCTTCCTATTCCATGTTCAATTAGTTGCCTTAATGCAACCAGTCGAATATCTAGTAAAAATTTATCAATATTTTGACTATTTGTTATTGTTTTATCTATCAGTGATTTATCTAACTCGTTATTTGCAGGATATGTTTTAGATTTTAATCTTTTGCCTATCCTATCAATGACCTCCTGCCCTACTTCATACCTTTTTTTGCTTATAGCGGGACCAATTGCTATTATTAGATCCTTCATTTCAGATCCTCTTGCTTTTAATCTTTTCAGAATCTCAATAAGTATATTTTCTGCGAGACCTCGCCACCCAGAGTGACATGCTGCCACACAGCCTTTCTTTTTATCAGCAAAAAGTATTGGAATGCAATCTGCTGATGAGACCCATAAGCTTTGCCTTGATTTATCACTAATTAACCCATCTGCTTCTATTAATTGATTGTCTAAGGCGGTTGAAGCGAGAATTATCTTGTTTCCATGTACTTGTTTGCTCAAATGAATACTTGTCTTTGTTCTTTCAGATAGACAGCTAATTAGTTGAGATGGATGGTCTTTTTGGGAATGTTTGCTAAAGAAGCCATGAATAAAACCATTTTTATATAGTAAATTGTTTCGTAGATATTTACCGCGTTTGCAGGAGATCCATTCCCAATCTTTAGTTTTCATGTTTTATTTTGGAAATAAAGTAATCTCTATTTAATTTATGTTTGATAAATAATTTCTCATTCTGGTAAATCTCTTAACATCCAAAAACCTAAAAACCTTTCTTCTTTTGGGGTGGATTGAACAGATATGAATTGGAGACCTCCTGCTTTATCTTTTGAGGCTAAGAAACTTTTTTTAGCATTAGAAGCTATATCTATTTCAAGATCTGTCACAAGCCATCTGTCTTCTTCTCCAGCTTCTAGAAGTAACTGATTACCCTCTAAGGTTAGTTTTACTGGCTCTAATCCCGACAGCCATGCAGCAAGTGGAAGTGCACGAGTTTTGCTAAATAGTCTTAATCCAGGAATTTCCAGATTATCATTATCTGTTTTTTGGATTGGAAGAAGACCGCTAAATTCAATTGGCCAATCTTGCGCTTCTCGTAAGGTCCCTAACGGAAGAGAGGCTAAGGTTAATGCGTCTCCTCTAACTGCTTCGGGAAGTGGAATTGCTTGGTTAAGTAATCGAGATTGAGTAGGAGCAAGTGGGCCAACCATGTAGCCAGGTTCGTTAGGGTAAATCTCTTTTTCTCTCTGAGCCATCCATTCTATAAGTGAATATGTTCGTCTGCTAGGGACTACTTCAAGACCAACCTTTGACGCAGCTTTCTTAATCATTGTTCTCATAGAAGTCCTCCAGCATCTGATTTTCAGAGGTTCATTCCAACCTTGTTTTTTAGCGTCAGTCAATGCTTCCTTAAGTGCTTCTGCAAGCCACAAAGAATTGACTTCTCCGGCTGGGCATATTTTTTCCCATTGAAAAGGTTTTGCTCCAGAGATATCTTGGGAACTTGTTATTAGTAATTCCCATCGTTTTTTGCCATCTGGCTCGAGAATTGGTCGAGAGTAAAAATCAAGTTCCCAGTCAGCTTGTTGTGGAATATTCATTCGATTAAGAGCTATGTGCTTGATCTTCAACAGATTGATCTTTTTTTACTAATACAGTACGTGCTTTTTTTGCACGCTCTTCTGCTTCATTCATTACTTTTTCTTTTTCAATAAGTAATTCTCCTGGAGGCCCTTCCAGTAAGGCTGTGTTAAGACCTATTCGTCCTCTCCCTGGGTCTAGTTCAGTTATGAGGGCCTTAATGTCATCTCCTTGTTTAAAGACTTCTTGAAGTGAGCGAAGACTGCCATTAGTGATCATTGAATGATGCAGAAGACCACTTACTCCATCTAGGTCAACAAAAAAACCATAGGCTTTTATTGCAGCGATTTTCCCTTGTACTAATTGTCCTATTTCAAGTTCAGCAAATCGGGCAGCAGATGTAGCTCGTTTTTCTGAGAGCACTAATTTTCTTGCATCTGGATTCACTTCTAGGAAAGCAACCGTAAGGGTTTTTCCTACAAGTGAGTCGTGATTAGCTCCATCCTCAAGTTGTGATCTAGGAATAAAACCTCTTAATCCCTCCAGATCGCAAGTTACCCCGCCTCTGTTGAATCCGTTTATCTTGACCTTTGCTACTTTCCCATCTTTGGCCAATTGAGTTACCTTTTCCCAGCTTTTGCGTAAAGCTAACGCTCTGCAGCTGATAGTTACCATTCCATCAGCGTTTTGTTCTCTTGTGACGAGAACTTCTACTTCTAGACCTTTTGGGAAACGTTCTTTCAGATTTGTTATAACTCCAAGCCCGCATTCTTGTTTGGGCATAAACCCAGGTGCTTTACCGCCTATATCAACATAAACACCATCACTCTCAATCCCAATTACTGACCCTTTGGCTATTTCTCCAGTATTTCCTATTGGTTCAATTTCTTCTATTGCTGCTACAAACGCTTCTTCGTCGAAATCAAAATCATCGACACTTCTTGAAGGTGTTTTGTTCGAGTTCTGGTTTTGTACTGAATTTGTTCTTGGTTGATCTTGAGGTCCTATTAGATCGGCCATTGATATCCCTTCAGGGTTATCAAAATCAAACTCTTTGCTAGTTTGCAAAGAGTTAAATGATTCAGTTTGAATAGGAGAGTTGGCTAGTATTTTGTCTTGATTTGATGCATCTTTTTTTGCATCATCACTACCTGAGATGCTTCCATCAAGCTTTTGGAGGGGTTCTTTTTCTTTTTTGCTTATGTGCATCACCTGCAGAGGCTTCCTTGGGGGTTCTGCTGAAGGTGGTTTTGGTTTTTGGGGTTGCGAGCTGCCGGATGCGGCCATTGGGCCAAGGGGTCATCGAAAGGTCATTCTGACAGGCAAAGAGTTGATTTCTTTAGAAAGGAGGCGATTGCTATTACTTTTCCTTCAAGGCGCTTTGATCAACTTGCTTGGACACAAGCGAAACTGGCTGCTGAGGAAGATGGATCCACTTTGATTTGGCCTTTTGGAGCATGTGAGCAACATGGACCTCATCTTCCTCTTTCGACTGACAGTCTTTTCGCAGAGAGGATTTCTGAGGAAGTTTTAAAAAGACTTCCTCAGAAATTTCCTATTTGGTCTTTGCCTACTCAGTCCATTGGTTTTTCTCCAGAGCATCTTTCTTTCCCTGGGACACTTTCTGTTTCAGCCAATGTTCTGTTGCAATTGGTAATGGAGATTGGGGAGCAGTTGTCTTCAATTGGTTTTAAACGATTGATTTTTTTTAATGCTCACGGAGGTCAGATTGGCCTTTTAGAGGCTGCAGCGAGGCAGCTTCGTTTGAAATGTCCATCAATGGCAGTATTGCCCTGTTTTATTTGGAGGGGAGTTGATTCCTTGGAAGATCTCATCCCCCAGCAAGAAAAACAATTCGGTTTGCATGCAGCTCTTGCTGAAACAAGTTTGATGATGTCTCTTTATCCAGCTTTAGTTGGTGATGAAAGACCTGTTGATGGAGATCATTCTTCAAAAGATTCATTGCTTACCCCCCCAGAAGGATGGAGTTTGGAAGGAGCTGCTCCATACTCTTGGTTGACTAAGGACCTAAGTACTTCAGGGGTTATTGGGGATAGTCGACACTCAAATGCAATCTTAGGTAACGATTTGAAGAATTCTTTGATTGAGCATTGGAGCAAGCTATTTCAAGGATTGATGGAGAGTGATTGGCCAGATTTAAGAGGGTTAGAACATTAATATCTGACAAATACTATTAATTAAAAGACCATTTAGCTCATTGGTGGCTAAAGTCCCTGGAATTGAACAATGCATAAGAGGTTCATGCAGACCCTAGATTCACCTGCTGTTGGATTGATTGATAGCCCAGAAGCTTCTCTTGCAGAGCTTCCTGACTTCACCTCAGAGTCCTATAAAGATGCCTATAGCCGCATTAATGCAATCGTCATCGAGGGCGAACAAGAAGCCCATGATAACTACATTGCTATTGGTACTTTGATACCTGACCGAGCAGAAGAATTAAAAAAGCTTGCTCAGATGGAGATGAAGCATATGAGAGGTTTCACTGCATGTGGAAAAAATCTAGGTGTACAAGCAGATATGGATTTTGCTAAGAATTTCTTTTCTAAGCTTCATGGCAATTTTCAGTCAGCTTTATCAGAAGGGAAAATTACTACTTGCTTTCTGATTCAGGCAATTCTTATTGAAGCTTTTGCAATTTCTGCTTATCACGTTTACATTCGTGTCGCAGATCCTTTTGCTAGGAAGATTACAGAAGGTGTAGTTAAAGATGAATATCTTCATCTGAACTATGGCCAGGAGTGGCTTAAAGCAAATTTATCGGAATGCAAGGAGGAGTTGATTCAGGCAAATAAAACCAATCTTCCAATTATTCGATCGATGCTTGATCAAGTTGCTGAAGATGCTCAAGTGCTTTATATGGATAAAGAAGAGTTGATGGAAGAATTTATGATCGCGTACCAAGATTCACTTACTGAAATTGGTCTAGATAATCGTGATATTGCTCGCATGGCTTTGGCAGCAGTTATCTAAGCTGATACTTAAACTTTCTTCATAGTTCTCTCTGCCTATAGGGTTCACTAAAGTCAACTGGCTTTTTGTTTTACCTAAAGGGGATCTGATGGTATAACCTTCCTATTCGGATAAATCATTAGTTCCGGTTACACCTAGTCACGAAGAAATGTTTGGTTTAATCGGACACTCAACAAGTTTTGAAAATGCCAGACAAAAGGCAATGGAACTTGGATTTGACCATATTGCAGAAGGTGATATGGATGTTTGGTGCAGCTCTCCTCCTCAGTTAGTTGAAAATTTTAAGGTTGTAAGTCGAGTTGGGAAAGTCATTGAGGGCGCTTATATCGACTCGTGTTTTGTGCCTGAGATGCTTAGTCGTTTTAAAACTGCAAGAAGAAAAGTTCTCAATGCAATGGAATTAGCCCAGAAAAAGGGATTAAATATCACAGCATTAGGTGGCTTTACTTCTATCATTTTTGAGAATTTTAATCTTCTTCAGCATCAAAATATTCGAAATACAACTCTCCAATGGGAACGATTTACTACCGGCAATACTCATACTGCATGGGTTATTTGTAGACAGTTAGAACTTAATGCTCCGTCTATCGGCATTGATCTGAAAAAAGCTCGAGTAGCTATCGTTGGTGCAACTGGAGATATTGGCAGTGCTGTTTGCAGATGGCTTGTTGAAAGAACTTCTGTAGGTGAACTTTTGTTGGTGGCAAGGCAACAACAACCTTTATTAGACCTTCAAAAGGAATTGGGTGGAGGTAAGGTTTTGACCTTGGAAGAGGCTCTGCCCGATGCGGATATAATAGTTTGGGTTGCAAGTATGCCTCGTACTTTAGAAATTGATGCTACTAATCTTCGAAATCCTTGTTTAATGATTGATGGTGGTTATCCTAAAAATCTTGATTCAAAATTCTCAGGAACAGGGATTCATGTTCTGAAAGGAGGAATAGTTCAATTTTTTGAAGATATTGGTTGGAATATGATGCAATTAGCTGAAATGGATAAGCCTCATAGAGAGATGTTTGCCTGTTTTGCCGAAGCAATGCTTTTGGAGTTTGAGAATTGCCATACTAATTTCAGTTGGGGGAGAAATAACATCACATTAGAAAAAATGGATTTCATAGGACAGGCTTCTTTGAGGCACGGTTTTTCAACCCTTAATCTTAATCAAGAATTACAGGCAGCTGCTGCCTGACTAACTAATAGTTTCTTTAATTTGCTCTTATGGCTCGCCGTTATCTTCTTGAGTTTGAGAAACCACTAGTAGAACTAGAAAAGCAGATTGAACAGATTAGAGAACTTGCTCGTGATTCTGAAGTGGATGTCAGCCAGCAATTGCTACAGCTTGAAACATTAGCCACAAGAAGACGAGAAGAGATTTTTCAAGGATTGAGTCCTGCGCAGAAAATTCAAGTCGCTCGGCATCCCCAAAGGCCAAGCACATTGGATTTTATTCAAATGTTTTGTGATGACTGGGTTGAATTGCATGGAGACAGAAGCGGAAGTGATGACAAGGCTTTAATTGGTGGAATTGGCCGAATTGGATCAAGATCTGTTCTTTTGTTAGGGCAACAAAAAGGTAGAGATACAAAAGAAAATGTTGCTAGAAATTTTGGGATGGCAACCCCTGGTGGCTACAGAAAAGCTCTGCGATTAATGGAGCATGCAGATCGATTTAATTTGCCGATACTTTCTTTTATTGATACCCCAGGTGCTTATGCGGGTGTGCTCGCTGAGGAGCAAGGGCAAGGAGAAGCTATAGCAGTTAATCTGCGTGAAATGTTTCGTTTTCGCGTTCCAATTATTGCAACAGTAATTGGTGAAGGTGGGTCAGGGGGTGCATTGGGAATTGGTATAGCAGATCGTCTTCTTATGTTTGAGCATAGTGTTTATACAGTTGCTAGTCCTGAAGCATGTGCCTCAATTCTCTGGAGAGATGCAGCAAAAGCTCCTGAGGCGGCGGCGGCTTTAAAGATTACTGGCCCTGATTTGATTAGTCTTGGAATTGTTGATGAAGTCCTAAAGGAGCCTGCTGGCGGCAATAATTGGGCACCTTTAAAAGCTGGAGAAGTCCTTAAACAAGCCTTGGAAAAATATTTGGATGAGTTGAGTGAATTATCACCTCAGCAACTTTTACACGAAAGATATAAGAAATTTAGATCTATGGGAAGAGTTTTAGAGCCTAATGCTTCAGAAAACAGTCCGACTGCGTAGAGTTATTTAATACGGGGTTTATCCATTGCCTACAGCTTTAATAACGGGGGCCTCAAGAGGACTCGGTAAATCAACTGCGAAATTATTTGCTTCTGCTGGATGGGATCTTCTTTTGATTGCTCGAGATGAAGATGCTCTTGATCAGCTGTCTATAGACTTGTCACCTACTGGTAGTAGCGTTTTATATAGGCCATTGGACCTTTCGAAGCCAAATTTAATAAGCCCTGCTATTGAGGATTTGATTAACGATGGTCAAGTCCCGGAAGTTTTAATTAATAATGCAGGAGTCGCCTGGACTGGTGATCTCCTTTCCATGTCTTTGGAAAAGTGGGAATGGCTTATGCAAGTAAATTTAACAAGTGTTTTTCAAGTTTGTTCTTCAGTTGTTCCCCTTATGAGAAATAAAGGAGGTCTAATTGTTAATGTCAGTAGTCATGCTTCAAGAAATGCTTTTTCTCAGTGGGGAGCTTATTGTGTAAGCAAGGCAGCATTGTCTAGCTTTACTAAATGTCTAGCAGAAGAAGAAAGAAAGCATTTAATTCGTGCATGTACTCTTACTCTTGGGGCGGTTAACACCTCGCTCTGGGACACTGAAACTGTTCAAAGTAACTTTGATAGAGAGGCAATGCTTTCTGAAGATGATGTAGCAGCAGAACTGCTTCATCTGGCTCAGCAGCCTTCTCATTTGGTTGTTGAGGATCTTACCTTAATGCCAGCAGTTGGTAAGTTTTGACTGGTCCTATGTGGTTTTAATTTAATACTCAACTAATAATTATTTAAGTTTGAAATAGGATTTCTTGTATTTATTTTCCATAGCAAATAGATAGACTCTTGTTGAGGTTAGTGAATTGATTGGGTTCGCATTCCTTGATTTTAAATATTTTTAACTGCTTTAATTAAATCATGTACTTTCTTGATATCTTTTATGCCAGGACTTACTTCTAGTTTGCTAGAGGCATCAATTCCATAAGGACTTATGTATTTCAGAGATTTCTCTATCCATTCAGGAGATATCCCTCCTGCTATCCACCATGGAATAGAGAAGTTGGCTTCTTTAAGCCACTCTAGAGGGAGTTGTTCCCCTGTCCCCCCTAGAATATTTGGATTCCATGCATCTAAAAGAAGATAGTCAATACACTTTGTATAATTATTAGCCTTTAACAGGTCTTGCTTGGAGCGGATTCTAAGGGCTTTCCAAAACTCCATATTGGGATATTTTTCTCTTAATTCTGCGCACCTTGTACTTGATTCGTTTCCGTGCAATTGAATAACCGATGGAGTGCCATGACCTTTAAGTGCAAGATCTAGTTCTTTATCTTGAGGATCAGCTAGAACCCATACCCTCTTGGTATTCTCTGAAGTTTGAGATATTTGCGAAAAGATCTCTCGTCTTAGCTGCTCTTTGACAAATCTAGGGGAACTGGAGACTCCAATGACTCCAAGGGCATGAATATCCAGTGAAGATATTGTTTTTGCTTGATTTGCTTTTGTAATCCCACAAATTTTGATTGCGATCGGTAAGTTAGATCTCATTTGGAGGACCATTAGCTAATCTCCTTTTTAGGATTGAATAATCAAGTGAACATTAATGATGGAGGATAAAACTTTGCAAAGTTGGGAATTGATGCGGATTAAAGGAATTCCTTTACTAGTCCATCCAAGTTGGTTTTTAATACTGATTCTTTTTACTTGGACAGCTGAAGCACAGGTGTCTAAAGCCTCAGGTGCAACATTGCCTGTTTTATATAGCTGGAGTTTGGGCTTTGCTACAGCATTGCTTCTGTTCTTATCAGTTCTTCTACATGAATTAGGACATTCCTTTGTCGCAATACATGAAGGTGTAAAAGTTAGAAGCATTACGCTCTTTTTGCTTGGAGGCGTTGCAAAGGTTGACAAGGAATGCCCTACTCCACTTGGTTCCTTCAGAGTCGCTGCGGCAGGACCATTGGTAAGCCTGATTTTGGCAGTGTTTTTATTAAGGAGTGTGCAATCTGCCTTTGAAATAAATCCTTTGCTAGCAAATTTATTAGGTCAACTTGGCTCCTTAAATCTTGTTTTGGCTCTATTTAATTTGCTACCTGGATTGCCATTGGATGGAGGTGTAATGCTAAAAGCAATAGTTTGGTATTTCACAGGAAGTCATCGTAAAGGTGTGCAAGTGGCTACTTCTACAGGTCGAGCTTTATCATTTCTAGCAATTATTTTGGGCATATGGATTTCAATTAGAGGAGGAGGGTTTAATGGTTTATGGCTCATTATGCTTGGTTGGTTTGGGCTCGCTGCCTCTAGATCACAGAGTCAAATGCTTGCTTTGCAGCATATTTTAAATCACATAAAAGTTAAAGATGCCTTTGGACGACAATATCGTGTATTAGAACAAGATGAACCTTTAAGTAGACTTAGTGAAATTAGTTTTAAATCAGACCAAGAAGAACATATTTCGCAGTGGGTACTTGTATGTAATTCAGGTAGATGGGTGGGTTATATCACAGAAAAAGAGTTGAAAGATTTGCCTGTTCAGTATTGGGATAATCATACTATCTCTGAGTTTAAGAAACCTCTAAATGAACTTCCCTCAATAAGTGAAAAGTCACCTTTATGGCAAGCAGTTTCAGCCTTGGAAAATTCAAAGGAAGGGAGACTTTTAGTGTTTAATCTTGCAGGTTTGCCTTGTGGCACCCTCGATAGGGTAGATCTTGGTTGCGCTGTCTTAAAAGCAATGGGAGTTAATCTTCCTAATCAATTTATTCAAGCTGCAAAATCTCAGAATATTTATCCCTTGGGAATTGCATTCCCACAAGTTGTTGCAGATATGAAGTCTATAGGAATAGTAGAAGACGAGGAATTGTCAAGATCCAGTTGATATTGATTTGATTTCTTTTTAGCAATTAATAACTCTTCTTTTGAAAAACAACATTGTTCCCATTGAAAGTAAGGCCAGTTTTCCTTAAAGCTATTGGTTAAAATTTTTGTTAGTTCATTGTATGTAACCGACATTTTTACTTCTGGAGGCTTGGATTGAAAAAGTCCCTCCCAAAGTTTCTTAGGAGGATTTAGCAATATTTCACCATGCTGTAGTAAATAACCTTTACGCCATAATTGTGCGCTCCCAATCCTTTTTTGCCCATTGCTGTCAACAAGATCTGCTTCTGTAGATGTTGAGAAACAATCATGAGTGCAAGAGTTTGGATCTTGATTGCCAAATTGCAGCTTAATCCCAAGTTTCGAAAAGCCTTTTATTAACCATTTACTAGCTTTAACATAAGCGGAATGTCTTTGTCGGGGCGCTCTTGGCCAAACAAGAGAATATGTTAGACCTCCTGCATGAAGCACTCCATTGCCTCCGCTGGGCCTCCTGACAATTTTTAAATTGCCTTTGTTTAGATTAGATATCCAATGTCGGGGTAAATTTCTTTGATTCTTCCCTATCGATAACCAAGCTCCATCCCATAGATAGAAGCGTAAGGATGGGGAATCCTCTGAATTTGATATTGCTTTTTCGAGCATAAGCATGTCTAAAGCCATTTGATGAGGCCCAGATAAGGTTGTTAACTGAAAAATTCTCCCCAAGTTTTGCCTCCTTGCTTTACAAGAAAAATGATATCTGCATATGGGATTAGCTTACTTTTAGAATTAAATCAGTTTTTTGGAGCTTTGTTGATACTGGATATTTGTCTCCCATGCTTTTAGCTTCTCCTAAGGTTTGCCACATAGTATTTCTAGGTGTGACAGGCTTTTGCTATTAGTACTCATTCCTAGGGGTTTGGTAGGAGAATATAAATGCCTCTAGAAGTTTTCTGATGGATCTCACTCCTACTATTGATCTTGCGGGTCTTTGCTTAGTTTGTTTGGTTCATGCAGGAATTCTTGCCTTAAGACTTGGAGTTAGTCTTCAGAGAAATTGAATATTTGAAGTAGGGGCTTGGCAATCAAGAATCTCTGCGATAAAAGCGGTTAAGTGATTTATTTCTCTTGCCGCTTCCCCAAACTAAATCTAGGTCCTCAAATTCACGATCCTCTAGAGCATTTAGTAAGAGGTTTAGTAAATCTTTTCCTTCTAGCAGAAGGGTTAATGCAGCTACTTTGGCTTCAAGCCTTCAGATGCAGGAGCAACATAGAGATTTCATTTATAGCCTTATAGCCCTTGGAATGAAGATTGGCTTGCTTGCAATTTCAGTCGTAAGTATTTTCAAGCTAGGAATAGCTTCTCATCAACGTATGGAAAGACATTCCGAAATCTCTTCGGTTCTGTCTGTTGAAGCTTCTAGACTTAAGTCTCTTCAGGAGGATTTTGATGAATTGTTCACCATTGGAGGTGGTAATAGATTTATTGATAAGCAAGATCATTGGATAGCCCCCAATCGCATAAGGATTATGTGGCGATAGTTTTAAATTAATTAACTGTATTTTGTGTTGCATATAAGCTTTAAAAGCATTCAAGTCCATCAATCAAAACAACTTTCATAAGATGGCTTCTTCTCAAGCGGCTCCTGGAACAGTACTTATTACAGGTACAACCTCTGGAGTCGGGTTGTACGCAACAAAGGCTTTATTAGATAGAGGGTGGCGAGTCATTACTGCCAACAGAAGTCCTCTTCGGGCACAAGCAGCTGCAATTAATTTGGGTTTACCAGCAGGGCGACCAAATCAGTTACAGCATTTATTAATGGACTTAGGAGATTTAGACAGCGTTCGCTTAGGTGTAAAGAATTTGCTTGAATTGCTTGAAGAACCTTTGGATGCTCTCGTATGTAATGCTGCTGTATATCTTCCAAGATTGTCTCAGCCTAGAAGGTCAGCTCAGGGATATGAGATTTCAATGGCGACTAATCATTTTGGACATTTTCTGTTAATTAATCTTCTACTAGATAATATGAGGCATTCAAGTAGACCAGTTTGGACAGGAAAATCATGGGCTCTTGAAGCTCCTAGAGTCGTAATACTTGGAACAGTCACTGCAAATTACAAAGAACTAGGTGGAAAAATACCGATCCCTGCTCCTGCTGATTTGGGCAATCTTTCAGGTTTCGAAAACGGCTTTCGCGAGCCCATAAGTATGGCTAGTGGTAAACCTTTTAAACCTGGAAAGGCTTATAAAGACAGCAAATTATGCAATATGATTACAACTCAAGAATTACATCGACGTTATAAAGACTCCCCCATCTTGTTTAGCTCTTTATATCCAGGATGTGTTGCGAATACAAAGCTTTTTAGGAATACACCTAAGATATTCCAGTGGTTATTCCCTTGGTTCCAAAAACTGATAACAGGTGGTTATGTCAGTGAAAGCCTCGCAGGGAAAAGAGTTGCCGAAGTAGTTGCAGATCCTCAATTTGGAATATCTGGTGTGCATTGGAGTTGGGGTAATCGACAGAAGAAAAACCGTCAACAATTTTCGCAAGAACTATCTGAGAGAGCTACTGATCCATTAATTTCAAAGCGAGTTTGGGAGCTTTCAAAACAACTTGTAGGATTAAACTAGTCAGAATTAATTTAATCTTACAAGGTATAATTTTAGTTTAATTAGTCAAAACCAAGAAGGTCAAAAATCTCTCTATCTTTAAGAGGCTCTGCTTCAAGTGGTTCTACACTATCTATCATTTTCTTTGCAAGTGATAAGTATTCGTTTTGAACTTCCAGTACACCTTCATCGTCTGAATCCATCTCAAAAATTGTGCACTTTTTAAGCCTTGAACGACGAATGGCATCTACATTTTTAAAATGAGCCATAGTTTTTAGTCCTGTCCTTTCATTAAACTTTTCTATCTGATCTAATCCAGCAGATCGATTAGCAATAACTCCACCAAGGCGGACTTTATAGTTTTTGGCTTTAGCATTTATTGCTTGAACAATGCGATTCATTGCAAATATTGAATCGAAATCGTTAGCAGTAACTATTAAGCAATAGTTGGCATGTTGAAGTGGGGCGGCGAATCCTCCGCAAACTACATCTCCAAGTACATCAAATATCACTACATCAGTGTCTTCAAGAAGATGATGCTCTTTTAAGAGTTTGACTGTTTGTCCTGTGACATAACCACCACAGCCAGTTCCCGCTGGAGGTCCACCGCTCTCTACACACTTGACTCCGTTAAACCCTTCAAACATGAAGTCGTCTGGTCTTAACTCTTCACTGTGGAAGTCAACTTCTTCAAGTATGTCAATAACAGTTGGCACCATCTTATGGGTAAGAGTGAAGGTGCTGTCATGCTTTGGATCGCAGCCAATTTGCAAAACCCTCTTTCCAAGTTTTGAGAATGCAGCAGAAAGATTTGAAGATGTAGTTGACTTGCCAATACCTCCCTTGCCATACACAGCAATAACCAAGGTATCTTCTTTGATGTTTACCGTTGGATCTTGTTGGACCTGAACACTTCCTTCTCCATCGGCAGGCTTAGTAAGAGTTGTGGTCATTTATCTATAAATTGATGTTGGACTGTTTTCATTCAAGCAGGCTTAAATGATGTTGGTTAATGTTTGAGAGTTTCGACACAAGAGTTTTATCTTTTCCTTATAAACACAGACATATTACTCAATTCTGACTATAAATAGGTGAAAATACTTAAGGTCTAAAATCTTTATTTTGGCTAGGGACTTGCGTTGTTGAATTATTTGTCTTTGTAGTGCACTTTTGCATCATATAGAGTTTCGCTATCTATTTGCCTACAACCAGCTTGTCTGGCATATTTTTCAGTATTTTTACGTACTTTTTCTCGGACAAAATATGGAATCTTTGCAAGCTCTGCTTTGCCTTCTTGAGTCCAAATGAGTAATTCTTGGTTCTCTTGGGAAGAAGTCTGAAGGTGATTATCCGTATTTTCGGAATTTTTCTCCTCATTACGGCTGAGATGCCCTAGATGGCTTTGGTGCCCATCTGTAAATTCAAAATCATGACGAAACATTCCTATTAGGTGCTCTTCTAACCCCATCATTAGAGGATGGACCCACGTGTCAAATATGACATTTGCACCTTCCCAGCCCATCTGAGGGCTGTATCGAGCAGGTACATCTTGAACATGAATCGGTGTACTTATTACTGCGCATGGAATTCCTAAACGCTTGGCGCTATGTCTTTCCATTTGAGTGCCTAGTACAAGTTCTGGTGAGCTTTCCTTGATGGCTTTTTCTACTTCAAGGTAATCATTTGTAATTAATGCTTCTAGCCCAAGTTCCTTAGCTACAGAGCGAACTTTTCTAGCCATTTCACGACTAAAAGTGCCTATACCTACTACTTCAAATCCAAGTTCTTCTTTTGCGATTCGTGCTGCTGCAATAGCATGAGTTCCGTCTCCAAAAATAAATACGCGCTTTCCAGTTAGATAATTCGAATCTACTGATTGAGAATACCAAGGCAGTCTTGAATTGATTTTTATTTGGTTTTTGTTCTCTTTCTCAAGTAAGTGATGGACTTCGTCTAAGAAATCTTTAGTTGCTCCTATTCCAATAGGAACAGTCTTTGTGAAAGGTATTCCAAAGTTCCTTTCAATCCAACTACATGTGGTCTCTGCAATTTCAGGATAAAGGCAGATATTTAGATCTGCTTTTGGTATTTTTAATAAATCAGACGGAGTAGCATCAAGGGGTGCTATTAAATTGATTTCAATTTCATATTCATTAAGAATTTTCTTGATTTCAATAATATCATCTCTACATCTAAAACCTAATAAAGAGGGGCCTAGTAAATTAACTCTTGGCTTTCTTCCTTCTTTTTGCCAGCTAGAAGGATCGTGTTGAATGTTTTCCTTAGATTGGTTTATAAGAAGACCTCTGACTAACTGATAAAAGGTTTCAGAGGCTCCCCAATTTTCTTTTTTGCTATATGCAGGCAGTTCGAGATTAATAATTGGAACATCAAGACCCATTGTTGTCGCAAGAGAGCCAGGTTGATCCTGAATAAGTTCTGCTGTGCAACTTTCTCCAACCAATAAAGCCTTTGGTTGAAAACGATCGAAAGCTTCACGGATGTTTCTCTTGACTAATTCAGCTGTGTCACCTCCTAAATCTCTGGCTTGAAATGTTGTGTATGTAACAGGAGGCCTTTTTTTTCTTCGTTCAATCATTGTAAAAAGTAAGTCTGCATATGTATCTCCTTGAGGAGCATGCAAAACATAATGAACTTCTTCCATTGAAGAAGCGATTCTCATTGCTCCAACATGAGGAGGGCCTTCGTAAGTCCAGAGTGTTAATTCCATTTGATTAAGCGTAAGAAAGTTGTTTGTTGTTTAAAAGGTCGTGGCGGTAGAGAGGGCGAGCAAATAACTCTGCTAAGTCGGCCGCTTGATCAATTCCATGAATTGGACTGAAAACTAGTTCTATTGACCATTTCGTTGAAATACCTTCTGCTTCAAGTGGATTGGCAAGCCCCATGCCGCAAACCACAAGATCCGGTTTTTGCTCCCTAACACGATCTAATTGATTCTCGACATGTTGTCCTTCGACGATCCTGATATCAGAAGGTAATAAATCTAATTCGGCTTTCATTATTTCTTTATTCAGGTAAGGAGTACCAACTTCTATTGGTATCATTCCGCATTCATTCCTAAGAAAGCGTGTTAAAGGTATTTCTAGTTGAGACTCAGGAAGAAGGAATATCTTCTTCCCAGAAAGCTTCTCTCTGTATGGTTTGATTGCTGCCTTGGCTCTTAAAATCAGTGGCTCTAAAATTTCATCCAGCAATATATCTTTCACATTAAAGGCATTTGCAGCTGCCTCCATCCATAAGCTGCTGCCTTCAACTCCTAAAGGGAATGGAGCTTCAATGATTTCTGCTCCTCTTGCATTTAGCTCTCGAGCTGTATCTGTTAAATATGGTTGTGTTAATAATACTTTGGTTTTTGAACCAATTGCAGGTAAATCAATTGAATTCCTAGGCGGAAAACTTTTTACATTATTTATACCTAGACGATTAAAAAGTGTTATTAACCGATCTTCTACTGCATTGGCAAGTGTGCCGACTAATAGTAATTGTTCTTCTTGGCTTTCTGGCATTAAAGGAACAAGTGCTTTTAATGCTCCATCCTCACCTTGCGTAAAAGTTGTCTCAATCCCACTACCTGAATAGTTAACTACTCTTACGCTTCCTTGTAAGGCAATATTTAATTTTTCTGCAACTCTGCTTAGATCTAGCTTGATTACTTCACTAGGGCAAGAACCGACCAGAAATAAGGTGCGAATCTCAGGTCTGCGTTTAAGGAGGTTTTGAACAACTCTTTCCAATTCATCATGAGCATCTGCTAGACCAGCGAGATCCCTCTCTTCGAGAATTGCAGTTCCAAACCTTGGTTCAGCAAAGATCATTACACCTGCTGCACTTTGAATGAGATGGGCGCAAGTTCTAGAGCCGACAACTAGAAAAAATGCATCTGGCATCCTGCGATGGAGCCAAACAATTGATGTCAGACCACAGAACACTTCTCGAGGTCCAGTCTCTTTCAGTAGCGTTGCGCCACTCATGGGTTGATCTCAGATCTTTATTAAAACTGTACCGATTACTAAGAAGGTTGCATTTGTCACTAAAACTCTTTGGGATTCAGAAATTTTTTGTTGCGGACATTTAAATGGTTTTTCAGTTAAAGAAAAAGATGGTTATTAAAAGAAAAAGTTCAAAACAAAAAAAGGTTTAGCTTTCGCTTCTTAGTAGAAACCAGTTCTGGACTGGATTATTAATAGATGAATTTAAGAACGGATAAAACTTTTGTATCGATAAAGATTGCTATTGACTCACTGCTAAATGATTGACTAGGAGTTTAAAGGTCAGGGAAAAAAGAAATTATGTGTCCAGAATGTCATGAAATCCTCATTTTTTAATGCGTTTAATTTCGCCAATAAGAATTTCCTTTTTCAGCCTTGCTTAGCTTCCACACGTTTCTGCTTATTCTTTCTGCCAATAACCCACCTCTTTGAGTCTTTGAGGATCCTGGTTTAGCTCCTAGAAGTTGAGTGATCTCGGTAGTACTTAAAGGCGCTCCTGTTTCTAGTGCAAGAGAAATGAGTTCTAACCTTTGCTTGAGATTAAGAAGATTTGTCTTGGACTCACTGCTTTCTAATGTCCAGTTCCAAGCTGAAAGATCTTCTTGGCCCATCTTTTGCATTAGCCCCATACCTATTAATCCAAGAGCCTGTTCTGCTTTTAATTCCGTTGGTAGATTTGTTGCTTCATTAGTGGTTTTTGCTGAAGAGGACATTCTTTTACTTCGCATATTTGTCTGAAGTTATCGGCTCTCATCAAGGTTGCAAGTTTCATGAATTATCTAAATCGTCAGCCTTTCCGGTATTATCCGCCACATGACCGGATTCGCTGGCTTAGAAAATCGTGAGCGGCGACTTGGAGGGAGTTCGCTTGTTACTGGGACTGAGGTTCATCCTCAGGCTTCCGGTGCAAGCTGCGTAATAACAACTGATTCGGAAAATGCTCGTGTAGCTCGACAGGCTAGTCATGTTCAGCAAATAGAGCTTAGGACTTACATCTTCTTAGATTCTTTGCAGCCTCAACTGGCTGCCTATATGGGCACAGTTAGCCAAGGCTTTTTACCTATACCTGGTGATGCTTGCCTTTGGATGGAAGTCTCCCCAGGGATGGCAGTTCATCGGGTAACTGATATTGCACTTAAGGCAAGTAATGTTCGTTTAGGCCAAATGGTTGTTGAACGGGCATTTGGTTCGCTTGCTTTGTATCATCGTGATCAGAGCACAGTTTTGCACTCTGGAGATGTTGTTCTTGAAGCTATCGGTAGCGATATAAGTAGACGTAGTCCTTGTGAAGTGAGTTGGACGGAGGTAATTAGGGCAATAACTCCTGATCATGCTGTTTTGATTAACCGCCAAAATCGAAGAGGTTCAATGATTGAGTCGGGTATGAGTATGTTTATTTTAGAAACCGAACCTGCAGGTTATGTATTGATAGCTGCTAATGAGGCAGAAAAGGCCTCAAATATTACTGTCGTTGATGTGAAAGGTGTTGGTGCATTTGGCAGGCTAACGCTCGCTGGTAAAGAAGGAGATGTAGAAGAAGCAGCTGCTGCTGCAATGAGAGCAATTGATAATATTAACCGTTAAAGTTTATTAATTTAGCCCTAGCTTTATTCGTAAATGAGGGGCGAGAGCTCTTGCTGCTTTTCCTCTACTGCCATGCTTTGATAATTGTTCATCATTTAATTCTCCATACGTGCATTTCGTTTCTCTGACCCAAAAGATTGATTCGAATTCACCTCCTTCGTAAGCAGGAGACTTTAATAGTTCTCCCCAGCAAATACCTTCTGCCTTGTTGACTAAATTCCCTTCTGGATCGCATAAAGCCATTACACTGATGAATCTGGCGCTTCGATATGGATTGTTGTCCATAGTCAGAAGGATCTTTTGGATTTTTTCTTTATTAGTTGGTGCAAATCTTGCTGAAAATATCCCTGGGGCTCCGTTTAAAGCATCTACTTCTAGTCCTGAGTCGTCGGCAAGACACCAGCTTTTCGTGATTTTTGCTGCTGCTTGAGCTTTTAAAAGAGCATTCTCTAGATAAGTTGCACCTGTCTCCTCGACATCTAGGTAACTCGGTTGACGCTTTACTTCTAATGGAAGAGGGCCCAGCATGGTTTCTATTTCAGCTACCTTTTTGGGGTTACCACTAGCAATAGTAAGAAGTGTCTTTGTCACTTAGTTAGATGAAAGGTTGGTTTATTTTGGCTTTTAAAATACAAATTATTTATATGGGACTGAAGTTTTTGAGGCAGGATGGGTTGAACATTCCACCCTTAAGCAATGCCTAAGGACCTACCTCACGAAGTAAAAATACTTAGTAATATTTGTTAATTGCAAGCGATTGTCCTGAGGTGCTAACCGGGAAAACAACAGCTCTCTAAAACAGTCAGGGACAGGATGATAAGTTTTCCTTATAAGGAGCAGTAAGGACGGTGATGGATATTTCCCCGAATTTCCCTTGACGAGATAGTTCTTTGCAGGGCATTGTCCATAGCGAACATTCCAACCCTTTACTTAGGCAGGCAATGGCTAACGAAACTATGGGCATCGCTCTCGGCATGATCGAGACACGCGGCCTTGTTCCAGCAATTGAAGCAGCTGACGCAATGACAAAGGCAGCAGAAGTGCGCCTTATAGGTCGTGAGTTCGTCGGCGGTGGCTACGTAACAGTTTTAGTACGTGGTGAAACTGGTGCTGTTAATGCAGCTGTACGTGCAGGAGCTGATGCATGTGAGCGAGTAGGCGATGGTCTTGTCGCAGCACACATCATTGCTCGTCCTCATCGCGAAGTTGAGCCAGCTTTAGGTAACGGCAACTTCCTTGGTCAGAAGGACTGAGTTTTGCTGAGAAGTTCTTCGTGAACTTCTGCAATTTCAATCCCTATACCGACTTAAAGGAGTTAACTAATGAGTAAGAAGTATGATGCTGGGGTTAAGGAGTACAGAGACACCTACTGGACTCCCGATTATGTACCCCTTGACACTGACCTTTTAGCTTGCTTCAAATGCACTGGTCAGGAAGGAGTTCCTAGAGAGGAAGTTGCTGCTGCAGTTGCTGCGGAATCTTCAACAGGTACTTGGTCCACTGTTTGGTCTGAGTTATTAACCGATCTTGAGTTTTACAAAGGTCGTTGTTATCGCATTGAAGATGTACCAGGAGACAAAGAGTCTTTCTATGCATTTATTGCATATCCATTAGACCTCTTTGAAGAAGGATCTATTACTAATGTTCTTACATCTTTAGTAGGTAACGTCTTTGGATTTAAGGCATTGAGGCATCTTCGCCTTGAGGATATTCGATTCCCAATGGCCTTCATAAAGACCTGTGGTGGTCCTCCTAGTGGAATTGTTGTTGAGCGTGACCGCTTGAATAAGTACGGTCGCCCTTTACTTGGTTGCACCATTAAGCCAAAGCTAGGTCTTTCTGGTAAAAACTATGGCCGAGTTGTTTATGAGTGCCTTCGTGGTGGTCTAGACCTTACAAAAGACGACGAGAACATTAATTCTCAGCCTTTCCAGAGATGGAGAGAGCGTTTTGAGTTCGTTGCAGAAGCGGTAAAACTTGCTCAGCAGGAAACTGGTGAAGTAAAAGGTCATTACCTTAACTGTACGGCTACGACACCTGAGGAGATGTATGAGCGTGCCGAGTTTGCAAAAGAACTCGATATGCCAATCATCATGCATGACTACATCACTGGTGGCTTTACCGCAAATACAGGTTTAGCTAACTGGTGCCGTAAGAATGGAATGCTCCTTCATATTCACCGTGCAATGCACGCTGTAATTGATAGACATCCCAAGCATGGTATTCACTTCCGCGTTCTTGCAAAGTGTTTACGTCTGTCTGGAGGTGACCAGTTACATACAGGAACCGTTGTCGGAAAATTAGAAGGTGATCGTCAGACCACTCTTGGTTATATCGACAACCTTCGTGAGTCTTTCGTCCCTGAAGACCGTACACGTGGCAATTTCTTTGATCAGGATTGGGGATCAATGCCTGGTGTATTTGCTGTTGCCTCTGGTGGTATTCACGTTTGGCATATGCCAGCTTTACTTGCAATTTTCGGTGACGACTCTTGCCTACAGTTTGGTGGTGGTACTCATGGACACCCATGGGGATCTGCTGCTGGAGCAGCTGCTAATCGTGTAGCGCTTGAAGCATGTGTCAAAGCACGTAATGCTGGCCGTGAGATTGAGAAGGAAAGTCGCGACATTCTTATGGAAGCGGCTAAGCACAGTCCTGAGCTTGCAATAGCGCTTGAGACTTGGAAGGAAATTAAGTTCGAATTCGATACAGTCGACAAGCTCGACGTTCAGCAGTAGTTAAGTCGAGGGGGCTTACGCCTCCTCATCTTTACTTCATTAATTTCAATTGTCGGAAATTAACCGGCTATTTATTACATTCACAATCCCAGGTTCACCATGCCTTTCCAGAGCACAGTTGGTGACTATCAAACAGTCGCTACCCTGGAAACCTTCGGCTTCTTACCGCCGATGACCCAGGACGAAATTTACGATCAAATTGCCTACATCATTGCTCAGGGATGGAGCCCTGTCATTGAACATGTTCATCCAAGTGGCTCCATGCAGACCTACTGGTCTTACTGGAAGTTGCCTTTCTTTGGAGAGAAGGACTTGAACGTAGTTGTCAATGAGTTAGAGGCTTGCCATCGTGCATATCCTGACCACCATGTTCGTATGGTTGGTTATGACGCTTATACCCAAAGTCAGGGTACTGCGTTTGTTGTATTCGAAGGTCGCTAATTAACTAAAACTAATAGCCTCAAGTCATTTTGAGGCTATTAAGTTTCCTTCGAGAGGATTTATTTCTTCTTATTTAACAACGTTTCTATAGGGCGGACATGTCAACACAATCCAGTCGACAGTTAGTACTTGAGCGCCGTAAGGCTCTCAGTCAAGGAGGTAAAAAAGCTGCCTTGTTGGAGACTTCATCTCCAAATAGGGTTCGCTCGGCTGCAGATGCACGTGCGACAAGAACTGATCCTGCTCAAATATCAACTCAAGAACAATCTTCCTCAGTAATTAATTACTCAAGTTCCATATCCTCATCGTCTACTCTCAAGTCAGATCGCACGATTAAGAAAGTTAGTCAACCAAGTCGTGAGTTGGTTTTGGCACGTAGAGAAGCTTTATCAAGAAGAGGTAAGTCTGCTGAAACAAGTACAGACAGAACAAGAGTAGATGTACATAGAAATTCCTCATCAGAAAAAGTAGCAACATCCACTGCTATTAAATACTGCTGTGATGAATGCGAAGTTAGAGATGGCATCTCATCCAGTACATCAGAATCAACAAATAAAACTGATATCTCTGCAAACTTAGTTTCTAAAAACTCAGGACGTAGAAAGTCAACAAAACGACGTGCAATTCAAAATACCAGCCGAGCACTTGTTCTGGCGAGGCGTGAAGCGCAATCTAAACACGGTAAAACAGCCGGTAAACAACCTACCTCTGCAGCATCAGTTGCCCGACAAGGTGATCCTGATTTGACAAGTCGAGAATTAGCCCAAAGAGTCCGTGAACTAAGAAGCAAAAGTGGTTCTACCGGCAATAAACGCAGTGGTACTACTCGTCCTTGCGGTCCTAATAGAAATGGATCCAAACAGAACTCAGCTGCTGATGCTCATTGGAAGGTTGGAATAAGTGAAACCAGTTCTGGACAAACAGTTACTGGTACTCAAGCGAATAGATCTCCTAGAACGACAGGTAATGAGGCAAGCACATGCCGATCAATTACTGGTACTCAATATCTAGGTTCTGAAGTTTTTGATGCTTTTTGCCAATCTTCACCTACTCCTAGCCAACCTTCAAAGGTTTCTATTACCAATACAACTCATGGAAATAGAGTAACTGGAAATGAAGTAGGTCGTTCTGAAAAGGTCACTGGAGACGAACCTGGGACTTGTAAGAATTTGACAGGTACTGAGTATATTTCAGCGAATCAATCCAATTCTTATTGTGGTGGAGTCCAGCCTTCTCCTCGCAAAGTAGGACAAAGTCTCACCCTTGAGGGCAGGAAAGTTAGTGGAGTTATGGTTGGCCGCTCAGCTAATGTCACAGGTGATGAGGCTGGTTCTAGTAAAGGACTTACAGGTGACCAATATCTTGGTTCAGAACCACTACCTGAAGGTAGACCAGCAGAAAAAGTTGGCTCATTTAATACTCTTAGGGGTGCAGGTGTTACAGGGACAAATGTTGCTCGTTCTCAATCAGTTACAGGTAATGAGCCAGGTAGTTGCAAGACTGTGACTGGTGACGAATATGTTGGACCTCAGCAATATCAATCATTTTGCGGCGGAAATCCTCAACCTGAAGCGGCAAAAGTAGGATTAAGTCTTACTAATAAGTCTCAATCAGTAAGTGGAACACTTACTGGGCGATCAAACCTTGTAACTGGTGATGAACCAGGAACTTGTAAGGCAATTACCGGAACTCCATATGCTGGAATTGAGCAGGTTTCACAGTTGTGTAATCAAGACTCTGTACAAGAAATTCATCATCGAACTCCAAGACCCTTTGGCACTCCTGGTGCACATATGACTGGTCAGCAGCCTGGTATTGGTGGAGTGATGACAGGAGCCAATAAAGGTGCCTGTGAACCTTTAACTGGTACTCCTTATGTTGGGCGTGATCAATTTCAACAGGCTTGTCCCTCAAGTCCTGTTGCAGGAAGTTCTGAAGATCAGAATTCTTCACCAAATAAGTATGGAAAACAATTTTCTGTTCAGTCTCCAGCAAAAGAAGCTCAGGTAGAGCGACAAGTCCTTTCAGGTGTAACAGGGACTAGCTATGAAAATGGATCAAATATCACTGGTCCCTTCGACATGGCCACTAATAAGGTCACAGGAACTGAACAGTTCCGATTTGATTCTAAGCAACGTCAGTTTAAGTCTACAGAAATCAAAGAAGATTTTAGTCAAGATGATTCACAGTCTCGACCTGTTTCAAGAGTTACAGGAGAAGGACAATCTGCTGGCTTAAATATTACTGGGGACGATTGGGCTCGCGGTGATCAGGTGACAGGAACTGAAGGTGTTTCTGCTCGCAGAAGAAATCCGTCAAGATTAGGCTTAATGAATGCCATGCCTTCTAATCAATCTAAGAGAAATGAAGAGCTCGCAAAACCTGATTTCCTAATCACAGGATCCAGTGGAAATACACGAGATGGACAACTAGTCACATTCTCTGGCGGAGCAAGAGGTTAATTAATTGATGGCCTATCGTAGTTTGGCCAAAAATAGTAAATCTTTCTTGGGACCCACAGCCCCGAGAAAACGCTTTGACTCTCCATCTGAGTTGACTAGATTATCAAAGTCGACAATAGTTAATGAAAGGGTTGGTTCTCGTTGCCATCCACTAACAGATCTTCGCCAAAATAAACTTCTTTATAATTATGAAGAAGAAATAAAAGGTTGTTTTGATCAAATAGTTCCAGTTCTTAAAAAGGTTTCTGAGCTTCAACATGAAAAGGACTTTGTTAAAAGAGCACAACAGTTAAGCCTTGATGAGTTGGGATATGAATTACCCAATCATTACTTGGATAAGGCTTGGGTATGTCCTCTTGATATGAGAGCAATTTTTGCATGGTGTACTTTTAGGTCTCATCAAGAAGCTAGTAGTCGTTTCTTTAGTTCAGACCCTCTTGAAGGATCTGAACTAAGTGAGCAGGCTCAAGAATTTCAGACATTCCTTGATAAATGTGGTTTCCATTTGCTTGATGTGTCTCCTTGTGCTGATGGTCGCCTTGCTCATTCAATTGCATATGCATTGCGAATTCCATTTAGTGCTGTTAGACGCAGATCCCATGCAGGAGCACTTTTTGACGTAGAAAATACTGTTAACCGTTGGGTTAAGACTGAACATAGGCGTTATAGAGAAAGTCTTCCTAATGCTGCTTCTGTACCAACTCGTTATTTAAAAGTTGTTGTTTATCATTTCAGTTCAGTTGACCCTTCTCATCAGGGTTGTGCAGCTCATGGAAGTGATGATGCTTTAGCAGCTTCTGCCGGTTTGCAAAGGCTTTTGGATTTCCGTGAGGCGGTTGAAAATAGCTTTTGCTGTGGTGCTTCCGTTGACCTTTTGTTAATCGGTTTAGATACTGATACTGATGCAATTCGAATACATGTTCCTAGTTCTGATGGAAATATTGCTTTGGGCAAGTGGATTTCTGCCTTAGAGCTTTATCAAGAAACAATTTCTCTTACTCTTAATAGAGCAGAAAAAAGAATTGAAGAAGCAATCAAAGATAATGTATCAGGTGATGTTGATCCAGGAATGACTAATTTTGTCTCAAGATTAATTATTAATAACTTTTCTCAAATTGACTACGTTAAAGAGTTTTATTCTGGTTCATATCCCGATGCAGGTCATGCAGAGAGGTTTATTGGAGTAGGTATTGGATTCAAAGAAGTTCATTTGCGCAACCTTACTTACTTTGCCCATCTTGATACAGTTGAAGAAGGCTCTCCAGATTTAGATGTTGGAGTTAAGATCTTTAAGGGGCTAAATGTATCACGAGAATTGCCAATACCTATTGTAATTCGGTTTGATTATTCAGGGATGGTCCCTGGAGCAAAAGAAAGGGCAAAGGCTGACTGTATAAGAGTTAATGATGCAATATTTATGAGATACCGAGATTTAGTAGATGATGGGCTTCTTCATACTTTAATGACTATTAGAGATAGAGATCAAAAAGGTCCTGCAGAAGTTGTAGGGTCTTCACTTGATCCTTCAGTTCAGGAGGCCCATTGAAATGTTGATTTGTAAAGTTGTTAAACCATTGGTTTCAACAAATAGAATTCCAGGCTTTGAGCATAAACACTTGCAGGTAGTCCTTGATGGGAGTTCCAAAAAGGTAGCTGTAGATGCAGTTGGATGTAAGCCTGATGATTGGGTGATTTGTGTTGGTAGTTCTGCAGCACGTGAAGCGGCAGGGAGTAAGTCTTATCCAAGTGATTTGACAATCGTAGGCATTATTGATCATTGGGATCCTGACTCTCCTCAAGGAGGAACGGCCTGATGGAAATTATGCAAGTTATGGGACGCCTTGTTTGTACTCAGAGAGTTGAAGGATTGGGACATATGAATCTTCGTATTTTGCGGAACAACAAAGGTAAGCAATTTGTAGCAGTTGATCCAGTAGGAGCACGTGAGGGTAATTGGGTTTTTACAGCAAGTGGTTCTGCAGCACGTTTTGCTTGTCCGGAACCAGCTACTCAAACTGATTTGACTATTGGAGGAATTATTGATTACTGGAATCCTGATGGATAGCCATTGTTAGTCCTGATGTCTTTAACCCTTACTAAATATTTAATAAAATGACTAGTTCCTCTCCTCGACGACCTTCTCCAAAATCTCCAGATCGTAATCAAGATTTGTCAATCTCAGAAGGAGTTTCTTCAGCGGCTCAGCAAACGGTTGATGTGTCTCCTGTCTCAACTGGTGCAAGTAATGATTCCTCAAGTAATGAAGAAAAAGTTTCCTTGAATGAAAGTGGGAATAGCAAAAAATCACAATCTCGAAAGAAATCAACTAATCGGAAAGGAGCATCAGGTAGACCAATAAATACATTATCTACAGAAGGATCGTCATCAGCTGTTTATGGAATCGCATTGGGAATGATTGAAACTCGTGGAATGGTTCCAGCTATTGAGGCAGCAGATGCAATGACTAAGGCTGCAGAAGTATGTCTAGTGGGTAGAGAGTTTGTTGGTGGAGGTTATGTCACAGTACTTGTTAGAGGAGAAACAGGAGCGGTTAATGCTTCTGTCAGAGCTGGGGCTGATGCCTGTGAAAGGGTAGGAGATGGCCTGGTTGCTGCTCATATTATTGCTAGGCCACACATTGAATTGGAGCCTGCCTTGAAGCAGTCTGGGAGAACTAGAGGTGGTTGATTTTGTATATTTTATTCATTTTGTGAAAGCTTAAATATTTTGACTTTATTGAGTAGAATGTAATTATTAATTGCTAGATAGTTTACCTATGAAGAATTGGGAAATACGAAGCCGACCAAAACGACTTGAAAAAAGGTTTGAGTTTAATGATTATGAAATAACTAGAGACTTCTTGGATCGCCTAGGTGGATATAGTGAATCTATTAATCGCTTTCCAGATATAAGTTTTGGCAAGACATATGTTAATTTGACCATTCGCCCAGAAGATGAGAATTCAGATTTGTCTGATGATGATTATAAATTGGCTAAAGAAATAGACTCTTTAGTTAGTTAATTGGCTAACGAGTCTATATATAAAGTAAAGATTTTGTATTTATTTTATGTATAGCTTCCAAGTAATTAGAAAAAGTTCATGAGTAATATTCAGATCTTAAAATTGAACAGATGCATTATTCTTCTTTTGGCTGTTCAAGATCTCGTTTGATAAGCACAAGTAAGTACGATGGCGCTTTGTATTTCCCTGGAAGGCATCTGTTTAGAGTCTCAAGGTGGCTCCAGCAAACAGTTTTCTGAATGTCCTGAGTGCTGCGACCCTCCTTTGCAAGCCTTCTAAGGGCCTTGCAGTAAAGGGGATAGCCAGCCTCTAGTTCACCTATGGTCAGCTTGGCTACAGTCATGTTTTGTCGCAGCGCAAGTCTTAATTTAGACAATCATGGTGCCTCTTAGCAAAGAAGAGGGAGAGTAAAAGGATCTTTTTGTTGATTGGATATGTGAAAAATCTAAATATTTCCTTGGTCTAACATAAATAAACATAGTCATGTAAAGCTTTTGTCTACTTATTTGATGATTAATCAACTTGCTTAAAAAGTTAATGAGTTTTATTAAGCTACTGTATTTGTATGGTGGCTTTGATTCCTCAGTTTGTAATAGATATTGCTTTTTAAAGATCTTATCCAAGCCATGCTATGCAATCAATTTCAACTCTTCCTCCTTTAGGTAGAGCGGCTACTTGAACGCAAGCTCTTGCAGGACTTGTGCTTTCTTTAAATGACTCTGCATAAACTTGATTGACTTTTTCGAAATCCCCAAGGTCTACAAGGTAAATCGTTGTTTTGATTACCTGTTTAAAGCTTGACCCTGCTGCATAAAGGACGGCTTCTAAATTGCTCATTATTTGTCTTGTTTCTGATACGACATCGTTTTTACCTACCATTTCATTGGTTTGCGGGTCTAATGCAATTTGCCCTGAACAATAAAGCCAGTTTTCAACGATAATGGCTTGATTGTATGGGCCTACTGGCGCAGGGGCTTCATTGGTTTTGATTGCTTTGATTGAGCTGGAAGACATGGAATTCTCTCTGAATGTTTTTTAGTGTTTTTTGGGACCCTGCAACTCTTGAAAAATTAAAACCTCTTGTCCTTGCTAAACCTAACTATAGCTTAAATTTCTTGATAATAAAGCCATTTAAGATCGACTGATTATTGCTTACAATTGGAATTCAGCAGATTATTTAGATTGAATATTGAGTGATGTGTTCTAATTTTCTAAGGAATCCAGGAATCTTTATTTTCTCTTAACTCTGTAAAATGTTCAATGCTTTCTGCACGTAGGAATAAATTGATATTCTTCTCGATTTTGATAGTTGTTGGCAAAGTTATTTGGTTTGTAGCCCTTTTTTCTAAAACTTCATCTAGCTTTTTTTTGATTGCTAAGTCATTAGGACATAGTGAATATGCCCACCGTAGATTGTTTTCAGTATATTCATGGGCACAGTAAACTTTTGTATTATCTGGAAGAAAGCTTAATCTCTTTAGACTCAAATACATATCCTTTGGCGTTCCTTCAAATAACTTTCCGCAACCTGCAGAAAAGAGTGTGTCTCCGCTAAATAATACTGGAGTGCTTAGACCCTCTTTTAAAGCAGGGATATAGTATGCCAAATGATTACTTGTATGGCCAGGCACTTCTAAGACTTCGACAGGTCTACCAAGAAGAGAAATTTTATCTTCATCTTTAACGGAAGTTGTTTGAAATGATATTCGATCTATATCATCTTTTGAAGCAATAACTTCAGCCCTAGGCCATACCTTAAGAAGTCCATTTGTTCCACCAATGTGATCATTGTGATGGTGAGTTTGAAGAATGGCAATTAGGTCAAGTTGCTTTATCTTCAGCCATTCTTTGACTGGTGTGGTGACAGCAGGATCGATCACCACAGCCTTGTTCCCGCAGACCCATATCCAGATAATATTGTCCTCCAATACTTCAATTGCATGGATTTCAAGATCTCTTTGGCCTTTATTCATTGGCATGTTGGATTTGAAGTTCTGTAAAGTCCAATACATGGAATAGATTTTATGTTCACTGTTGCTTTAGCTAAAGGAGCCCTGCTCAAGGATTCTGTAGCTCGTTTTGAAAGAGCAGGCTTTGATTTCTCTGCGTTGCTTGATAAAGGTAATCGACAGTTGATGGTGCCTTCTAGGTGTGGGAGGGCAAAAGCATTGCTTGTCAGGAATGGTGATGTCCCTGTTTATGTTGCATATGGTCAGGCTCAGTTAGGTGTTGTTGGTTATGACGTCCTTAAGGAACATCAAATGCCAGTAGCTCAATTAGTGGATCTTGGTTTTGGAGGGTGTCGCATGGCTGTTGCGGTTAAAGATAATAGTGGTTATAGAAGTGCCTCAGACTTGCCACCTCATTGCCGTATCGCAAGTAAATTTACAAATTGTGCAAGAGAGTTTTTTGATGAATTAGACCTTCCTGTGGAGTTAGTTCATTTAACAGGTTCAGTTGAGCTTGGCCCTCTGACTGGTATTGCTGAAGCGATTGTGGATCTTGTGGCAACTGGCAGAACATTAAAAGAGAATGGTCTCGTGGCAATTGAGGATCTTTTCAATTCAACTGCTCGCTTGATAGGTCATCCACTCTCTTTACGCATGGATAGAGGTGAGTTGAATGAAATTATTCAGCAAATGCATGATAATCAAATCTTAATTAACTCTAATTAATCATGGAAATGAATGATTTGCGAAGAGTTAGACGATTAGGACGTTATTTAAATAAAGACAGAAAACGCCTATTCATCATTCTTATAATCTTATTGCCAGTTGCACTTTCTGGTGCGATTCAGCCTCTTGTTGTTGGTCAGGCCATAAGTGTACTTAGGGGTGAAACAACTCTGCCATTTCTAGTTGATATTCCAAAGAATTCTTCAATAAGACTTCTGATAGGAGTTCTTCTCTTCTCAGTGTTGATCAGGTTGGCCTTGCAGGGATATCAGACATATAACATTCAGGCAGTTGGTCAGAGGTTGACTGCACGAATTCGTGATGATCTTTTTTCACATTCTTTAGCACTTTCTCTACGTTTTCATGACAGAATGCCAGTAGGAAAGTTATTGACAAGATTAACAAGTGATGTAGATGCCTTGTCAGAAGTCTTTGGTAGTGGAGCTGTAGGCGTTCTTGCTGATGTGGTTAGCCTTTTGGTGATAGGAATCACAATGCTTTTGATTGATTTAAGATTAGGATTATTGCTTTTGATTACACAGATACCTGTAACTCTTTTTATTCTTTGGCTGCAAAAACGTTATCGAAGATCTAATTATCGTGTAAGAGAAGAGCTGTCTCAGTTGAATGCTGACTTTCAGGAGAATCTCCAGGGTTTAGAAGTTGTTCAAATGTTTGGACGTGAAAGGTTAAATGGAAACAAGTTTAGTCATACTGGACAGTTATATAGAAAGGCGGTTAATGGAACTATTTTTTATGACAGCAGTATTTCTGCTTTTATAGAATGGATTTCATTGGCAGCAATATCAGTAGTTCTAGCCATTGGCGGAATTTTGGTTAGGGCTGATTTAATGGGACTGGGAATACTGACAACTTTTATTCTTTATTCTCAGAGACTCTTCGAACCGCTACGACAATTAGCTGAAAGGTTTACACAGATTCAAGGTGGACTTACAGCTGTAGAAAGAATTTCAGAGTTATTAGAGAAAAAGGTAGAGATTGTAGATGTGGGAAATCAAAGTAAAAATTATTCATTGGATTCTCTGGACTTAGAAAAACAGTTGGGAGAGGTTGTGTTTGAAAATGTATCTTTTTCTTATAGGCCTGATGAAGTTATTATTGAGAACTTAAGCTTTAAGATTTCTGCAGGTGAACATGTTGCCCTTGTAGGGCCTACTGGCTCAGGTAAGACAACAATCATAAGACTTTTGTGTAGGTTATACGAACCTCAATCAGGAACTATCTTTCTTGATGGAATTGATATCAGAGATATACCTATTCAAGTTCTAAGAAGTAAGTTGGGAGTTGTACTTCAGGATACCTTTTTGTTTAGTGGGAATGTTGCTGATAATTTGAGATTAGATTCTAGTATTGACGATATACAATTAAAGAAAATATGCAAAAATCTGGGTCTTTATAGTTTGTTAAACAAATTACCAAAAGGTCTAGATACACAAATAAGAGAAAGAGGCGGTAACCTTTCTTCAGGGGAACGTCAGTTGCTTTCTGTAGCACGTGTTGCTATCCGTAATCCAGATGTCTTGGTAATGGACGAAGCTACGGCCTTTATGGACCCATCAACTGAAGCTACTCTTCAAAATGATCTAGATCGTTTACTTGACAGAAGAACTGCATTGGTCATTGCTCATCGTCTAGTCACAGTTGAGAAAGCAGATCGAATTTTTGTTCTCAGGAGAGGGCGATTAGTTGAAGAAGGCACTCACAACGAACTCAGGTCATTAGGTGGCTTGTATTCGCAGTTGGCTGACCTTCAAGAGCGAGGATTGGCTAAATTATAAGGAAACCGCTTAATGCCATATTTGTCTATGCAAGGCCAATTGAGTTCAATTTTTGAATTGTGATCAGTTTTGGTTCTACATCTAATAAAAGCCTCGAGAAGCTCTATGGCTTAGGTTGGCGGGAATGTCCTTCTGCGAGTAAGGACACTAAATTTGTATTTAGTCAATCTAAGCCTTTTGATTTAATTGAGCTTGAACAATTACTTGAATCAGTTGGATGGAGTAGGAGACCTGTAAGAAGAGTTAAAAGAGCGCTTGATAACAGTCTTTTGACTGTTGGCCTTTGGCTTCATGATGATAGGTTCCCAAGGTTAATTGGCTTTGCACGTTGCACTGGAGATGGAGTCCTAGAAGCAACTATTTGGGATGTGGCAATTAATCCTATTTATCAAGGCTTAGGGTTGGGAAAATATTTGATGTCCTATGTTTTGGACACTCTTTATAAAGAAGGTCTAGATAGAGTTACATTATTTGCTGATCCAGGAGTGATTTCATTTTATGAGAGACAAGGATGGACTCTTGAACCAAGGGGTAATAAGTGTGCGTTTTGGTATGCAAATTAATTAGCAAGTGCTTTTTTAATCAGATAAATTGATTGGCAATCAAATCTATATAAATATCTAATCATAATATTTACGTGCTAGAACTTTTGATTCCTCACCATTCTTCCAGCGGTGTTTTAGCTGGTAATTTTTTAATGCTTGCATTACAATACTTTTGTTTTCCCATTTCCTTTTGTTTATATAAATAGGACAGCCTAATGACTTTATTCTGTGACCTATCACTAATCGTTTTATGAATTCGAGATCTTCCATTATGTGAATTGACTTGAATCCACCAACCTTATTGTAGAGACTCTTTTTGATTAAAAGACCTTGGTCCCCATATGGGCACTTAAGAAATTCAGTCCTAACTTTTACAAGTGACTCCATTAATCTAAACCTTATTTGATTACTTTTGACTTTGAAATCAAAGTAGAATCCACATTCGTCTGAAAATGGTTGATTTATTGCTGCTTCTATCTGAGTATGCCAGTTTTGAGGTAATCGTGAATCTGCATGCATAAAAAGCAACCAACCTGAATTAGAATTCTCAGCACCAATCTTCAATTGAAGTCCTCTATTTGCTTGTTTGGCTTGAAGAACTTTAGCTCCAGAAATCTGACTTATAAGACAAGTTTTGTCTCTACTTTTACCATCCACTATTATTAATTCAAAGTTGTTTCCCCAGCTTTTTATATCGGCAAATAAAAGAGGTAAGGTTTTCGCTTCATTAAGGCAAGGAATAATTATAGAAAATAATTTTTCTTTGTTTAACCTTGCCATGGAATTAGATCACTTAATTTATCTATATCATTTTTGATACCCAGTAAACTATAAGTAATTCCAGCTTGATCTGCTTTCTTAGTAGTTCTATTTAATACTTCATTTGTACCCCAAGGTATTCCGCAAAAAGGCCAGTATGCAACTGGTGTAAGTAGCTCAGCTGAAAGGCCTATCAGCCAGTATCCACCATCACTTGCCGGTCCTATTACCATCTTATGCTGGTTTAAAGCGTCCAATGCATTTATCAGGTCGGTTTTGCAAAGGCTAGGAAGGTCACTTCCAATTACTATGGTGGCTCTAGGATGCTTATTATTCTTATTTCTTCGATTCTGAGTACGCAAAATAAGTCTTCTCATCCTTAACCCCAGGCTCCCTCCGCCTTGATTCTCTATCATCTTAACTTCTTTGAAAAGAGTTAATCTCTTGGCAGTTTTAGATGGAATTCCTGATATTGCGAGCTTATAGTCTAGAAAGCCTTTTTTTTCTAATTCACTTGCTACACATAGAGTATGGGAAGTCAGTCTTTGTTGAATTGAGCAGGCTTTGATAGGTCCTAGGTCTGTAGCTAAACGCCTTTTGCATCGGCCTGGGGCAGCCCATCGACTCATGATAATTAGAATAGCCTTTTTATTTCTAAGAATCATTCTCCAATGTTTTATCTTTTAGCATATTTCTTACTTTATAAATAATCTACAGTTAGGTTGCAGTTAATTAAAGGAATTTAATTTTATTCTGGATTCCTAATCAATCTGTACTTTTCGATTTCGTATGAGTGGATGATACCTGTTTATCTTATGTCTTATTCACTAGTTCATCAATAAATAGAGATTCTTGCGTGGTTTTGCTAAATGAAGTGAAGCTTCATTGCATCATGTGTGAAGTTTTGGTGGAGTTAGGAGCCCCTTTTTGGTTCCTGAATCCTCCTTAAGCATTGCAGTGCAAGGATTTAGAGATCAAAGACTTATCTAAAGATAATCATCAGGATCTCAGGAAATAACCTGTTTAGATCCAATTAAATGCTTAGATTCATTTTTCAACTAGGAAATGCTGGTGGCTACAGGTAGTGAGTTGTGGATAAAGGTTCAGCAAGCACTCCAGCAAAACCTTAGTAAGCCAACGTTCGAGACTTGGATTAGGCCAGCTCAATGCAGCTCCTTCCGGGATGGGAAATTAACCCTTATTGCTCCTAATAGTTTTTCGAGCGATTGGTTGCGTAAAAACTACGTAAAAACAATCCAGCAAGTTGCAGAAGATATATCTGGTCAGCCCGTTCAGGTTCTTGTTGAAGCTGAGGAGTCTTCTTTGACTGCGGATTCCTCCAAAGGACAATTATCTGAGGTTTCTAGGCTTCCTTTGGCTTCTGAGCAACAAAAACAGCCCTTGTCAATGGTCAATGGAGTAAGAAAGTTCTTTCCTGGTCTAAATCTTAGATATGTATTCAATAGGTTTGTTGTAGGACCCAATAGTCGTATGGCTCATGCTGCAGCTTTAGCTGTTGCAGAATCTCCTGGCCGAGAATTCAATCCTCTTTTTATATGTGGTGGTGTTGGATTAGGTAAGACTCATTTAATGCAAGCAATTGGGCATTATCGCCTGGAAATTGATCCTTCGGCCAAGGTCTCTTATGTCTCAACTGAGACGTTTACTAATGATTTAATTTTAGCTATTAGAAAGGATGGGATGCAGGCTTTTAGAGATAGGTATAGAGCCGCTGATTTGATTCTTGTGGATGATATTCAGTTCATAGAAGGAAAAGAATACACCCAAGAAGAGTTCTTTCATACTTTTAATGCTTTGCATGAGGCGGGTAGGCAAATTGTTATTGCTAGTGATAGGCCTCCTAGTCAGATTCCAAGGTTACAAGAAAGATTAATTTCTAGATTTTCGATGGGCTTAATAGCTGATATTCAGGCACCTGATTTAGAAACTAGAATGGCAATTCTTCAAAAGAAGGCAGAGCAAGAAAGAATGAAATTACCAAGAGAATTGATTCAATTCATAGCTGGTAGATTTACTTCCAACATTAGGGAACTTGAGGGAGCTCTTACAAGGGCAGTTGCCTTTGCTTCAATCACCGGACTCCCTATGACGGTGGAATCTGTGGCTCCAATGTTAGATCCAACTGGTCAAGGTGTTGAAGTAACTCCTAAACAAGTTATTGAGAAAGTTTCAGAAGTTTTTGGAGTAACAGCTGAGGAGATGCAAAGTAGCAGTAGAAGACGTCCAGTCAGTCAAGCTAGGCAAGTAGGTATGTATTTAATGCGTTATGGAACTGATTTAAGCTTGCCTAGAATAGGAGAAGCATTTGGAGGTAAAGATCACACAACAGTTATGTATGCCATTGAACAAGTTGACAAGAAGCTATCTGCAGATCCTCAATTGGCTAGTCAAGTTCAACGAATTAGAGATCTTTTGCAAATAGATTCCAGAAAGAAGAAGAAGTAGTATTAGTACCTGTAGGAATTAATGGGTTTTAGTTATATTATTTAGTTCAATAACTTCTATCTCCCAAAGTTGGCAGGGTCTTGATCATAACGATTGGTTGTAGATATGGTTCGACTTTGTTTATTGCTATCTAGTTGAGCTGTTGCCTCAAGGGCTTGTCTAAGTCGTCGACCAGAAAGTAAAGGCATGTCTCTAGGGATAGATATTCTGTCTCTTAGATAACGCAATCCAATTGCACTTCCTTTATTAGGATGAAAAGATTTTCCTAGGACCATTTTTGATAATGCTGCTCTTAATGGCTGATCAAATAATTTTGGACCAAGAGGATTTACCTTTAATATATTTTTTCGATGTTTTATTACCCTCTCAAGTGCAATAAGTTCTGGCTTGCTTCTTTCTTGAGTTTGTCTTGAGGGTAAGCAAATTTCAAGGTTTTCCAATCCATGACCAATATCTATAGCAGTTAGGAATTGTTCTTGCTTTTTATTGGCATGAACCCAGCATCCACCCATTTGAGGTGGTAGATCATGGGCATGTGTATGAAAATCCCCTTGACTACCACGATACTCATTAAGAGTTTCTAGATGACTTAGCCATATATTTATTAATGGATGTTTTTCTCTAAGACTAAAACCTTTGTAATATGCTAATGAAGCATTCATTCTCTCGACATAAGGGATAAAGATTATGTCGATACTTCCTGGTTTGGAATGCATGCTTAAGTTTGAATCTAGCCAAGATCCATTCGAAGCTTGTAGATTTGCTTCCATTTCTTTGGCTAGTGTTTGAAATTGATCCCTACAAATTTCTTCTTGGTAAGAGTTGAGATTTGGACTACAGAGCCATATACACCATGCACGAAATAGCTTTCTTTCGAGGAGTCTTAACTTCTTGTTTTGGATATTGTTTATCGGTGTCCCTAAAGGTCCAAAGGAGTCTTCAAGGGCTAGTAAAATCTCGTCACTTTCGGTAATCAGACGTTTATCAAGTTCAATAGCGGGAAGCATTCCAGTTGGTACTTTTTGTAAGTACCACTTTTCTTTTTTTCCGTAACATCGCATCGTGACTTTTTTTATGCGATATGGAATCTTTTTAAATTCAAGCCAAAGCCAAACTTTTTGGCAGTATGGACACCAAGCGTGATGGTCTCTATAAAGAGTTACTCGAATTGAGCTTTCCTTTTGATTAAATAGTCTTAAGCATGAGTATGAGTTATTAGGTCCATTAATATAGTCAATTTCATTTGACGTCAATTTTGTTAAAGCTTCCCAACTAAGAGATGTTTGACTAGTGTTTTGACCTGACATGATATTCCTTTTAATTAATAAAGATTATAATAGCTGTTTAAGTAATGATTGAATTGATGTGTTTTTAGCTATTGCGTTGAAATTAAAATATTTGTCTGAAGACCCATTAGGTAATCTGTCTAATTAGTATTATAAACTTCAATTGTGATAATTATTTTACCGAATTGAAGAATCATTTTGATTTGATCGTTTTAGGGGCTGGCTCTGGCGGATTAGCTGCAGCTAAACGTGCTTCCAGCTATGGAGCCAGGGTAGCTATTGTTGAAGGTGATCGAGTTGGAGGAACATGCGTAATAAGAGGTTGTGTTCCTAAAAAATTAATGGTGTATGGAGCTCTTTTTCGTGATTCTTTGAATACCGCAAGTAGTTACGGTCTAGATCTGAAGATTAAAAACTTTCATCTTCCTATTTTGTTGAATAATATACGTAAAGAAGTAGATCGTTTGAATGATATTCACCTTCAGCTATTGGAGAAATCTGGGGTAGAGTTGATAAGAGGTTGGGGAAGTTTTCTTGACCAAAACAACATCTTAATCAAAAGTACTTTTGCAAGTAAGAAGCAAACTCGTAAGATAAATGGTAAAAATATATTGATTGCAGTTGGAGGAAGGCCTACTCGACTAGACATTGAGGGATCCAAACTTGCTTGGGTAAGTGATGATTTGTTTCTACAGACTGATTTTCCAGGGAAAATATTAGTCATTGGAGCAGGGTATATCGCATGTGAGTTTTCTTGTATTCTTAATTCTTTAGGTGTTGAAGTTACACAATTGATTAGAGGAGAAAGACTTCTAAAAGGCTTTGATACTGAAATAGCTAAAAATCTATCAATTTCTATGAGAGAAAGAGGAATTAATCTACAATTTGGTAATACTCCAGTTAAGATTGAAGGACAGCAAGGTGATTTGAAGTTAATATCTAATTCTGGCCTCGAGTTCAATTCTGAGGCAGTACTTTTCGCCACAGGAAGAGAGCCTTTCCTGGATGGATTGAATTCTGAATATGCAAGTATTACTAGCTTGAATGGAAAAATACCTGTAGATGAATACAGCGCTACAAATATACCTAACATATTTGCATTGGGGGATGTGACCGATCGTGTTAACCTTACTCCTGTTGCTATAGATGAGGGAAGAGCTTTTGCAGATAGACTTTTTTCTGGAAGTTCACGAATAGTTGATTATAATTTCATTCCAAGTGCCGTTTTTAGTAATCCAGAAATTGCGAAGGTTGGTCTTACTGAGCAAGAAGCAGTAAATAAATATGGGAATGATTTAGTTAAGGTATTTAGATCAGAATTCAGGTCCATGTCGCAATCGCTATCTAAGAAAGGCCCTAGATGTGTTTTGAAATTAATTATAAATTCTGATACGGATAAAGTAGTTGGTTGTCATATGTTTGGTGAGCATGCATCTGAAATTATTCAAATGGCTTCCATTGCAGTGAGAATGGGGGCTACTAAGTCAGATTTTGATAGGACAATGGCTTTGCATCCAACAATAGCTGAGGAATTTGTGACAATGTCATGAATTTTTTAGACTCTTGTTCGACATGTTAAATTTAATTTAATGAATTTAACTTTCTTGTGTCATTCCAGTATTTTAATGCTTGAAAAGTGATTATAATCAAAACTAATGGTAGGACTAAACAAAGGATTAAAAGTCTAAATTCATCTTGGATTGAGGGTAAGGTTAAGGGAATGACTTTATCTATTAAATAAGCTATATATAAACCCACAAGTATTCCACCTTCTAGTCTACTTATTTTTCCGTTTGTCCAGAAAATTGGCATACAAGCAAGAGTCGTGAGAATCATTAACGGAATGTCTTTTGTTATTAACAAATTATCTACTTGTAGTCCTTTATTGCCGGAAAAAAGTGCGCAGCTACTTAAAACAAGGAGTTGGTTTAAAAGGCTACTGCCTACTACATTCCCAATAGCTAGATCAGTTTTTCCTTTAAAGGCAGCAACCATAGAAGTTATTAGTTCTGGCATTGAGGTACCGGCCGCGACAATTGTCAGGCCAATTACCGTCTCGTTGACTCCCAAAAGAGTTGCTGTTGTGCTTGCTCCTTTGACTAAAATTTCCGACCCAAAAGCAAGCAAAATAATTCCACATCCAAGCATTATTAAAGCTTTATTCCAGCCTCCATTGGCTATGTCGCTATTGATGTCGGGCTCTGCATTTTCTGTAGTTTCTGGTTCTTCTTGAGCAGTTCGAATTTCCCATACACTATTAATGATTAAAGCAATTAAGAGTGCTATGCCTGCTTGCCAGGTGACTTTCCCTGATGATGCAAAACCCCATACTGCTGTGGAAACTGCAAGAAGAACTGGTACGTCCCTTCGAACAAGGCGACTCTCGACTTTGAGGGGAAGTATCAGTGCACTGCAACCTAGAACAACCATCACGTTGAAGATGTTGCTGCCAACAATATTGCTTACTGCAAGTGAATCAGAACCTTGAATGACTGAACTTCCACTTACAAATAATTCTGGCGCACTTGTCCCCAATGAAACAATTGTGAGGCCTATTACAAGTTGAGGTATTTCTAGGATTAGAGCTAAAGAGACTGAACCTTGAATAAACAACTCACCACCTCCAAAAAGCAAAGCTATGCCCATCAGTAGTTGAATTCCTGAAATGAGAAAGCTTTCCATTGGGTTTTTGCTGGATAAGATAATTCTCCTATAAAGAGGGAAGTACCTCTTTCAATATTCAATATTTTTAGAATAGTCTTAAGCTATTCTTATAGCCATTTTATATATATGAACTTAGATTAATTAAGTCTTACAAAGAGTTCTTTCTCGTATTCATATTTTATGGATGAAAATCTCCTCCCAGAGAGAATAACCCTTCGTCAACCTGATGACTGGCATGTTCATTTGAGAGACGGCGACGTATTGAAAACTGTTGTACCTTATACAGCTCGTACTTTTAGGCGAGCAATAGTGATGCCTAATCTTTCACCTCCTATTACTAGCTTGAGATCTGCAATTGAATATCGAGATAGAATTTTAACTGCCGTTCCAATGGGCATAGAGTTTACTCCTTTAATGACAGTTTATTTAACTGATAATATTTCTTCAAAGATTTTAGAGGAGGGAAAAAATAGCGGAGTCTTTGCTGCGGCTAAGCTTTATCCTGCAAATTCTACAACTAACTCAGGAATGGGTGTAACCAATGTTAAGGCTATATATCCACTATTTGAGACAATGGAACGCATTGGACTTCCACTATTAATACATGGTGAAGTTACAGATTTAGATGTAGATATATTTGATCGTGAGGCTGTATTTATTGATAAAATTCTTCAACCCCTATTGAAAAAATTCCCAAGCTTAAGAGTTGTATTGGAACACATAACAACGGAACAAGCAGTAGATTTTGTTGGGACAAACAGATGTAATCTTGCTGCAACTATTACACCTCATCATCTACATATTAATCGTAATGCAATGTTTTTAGGTGGTTTGAGAAGTGACTTTTACTGCTTACCTGTGGCTAAAAGAGAAAGACATCGCCTTGCATTGCGTCGTGCAGCAGTAAGTGGAAAGCCTTGTTTTTTTATTGGGACAGACTCGGCTCCTCATTTGCGAAATGCAAAAGAAACTTCTTGTGGTTGTGCAGGGATCTTTAATTCTCCTAATGCTTTAGAAAGTTATGCAGAAGTATTTCATCAGGAAGGAGCATTGCAACGACTTGAAGCTTTTGTTAGTGAGTATGGACCATCCTTTTATGGACTGCCATTAAACACAAATTCAATTACTCTTGTTAGAGAAACCCATTTTATTCCACAGTCATGCCAGTTAGACAGTGACAAGCAATCAGCAGAATCCCTGGTTCCCTTTCATGCAGGCGAACCCCTCTCTTGGCGAGTCTTAAGAGATTGAGAACCTCCTCAGGAAAATCTCAGAAGGCTCTTGTCGCTCAGTTTGGTTATGGGAGCAGGGGGACTTGAACCCCCACAGTCTGTTAGGACCTACGGATTTTAAGTCCGCTGCGTCTACCAATTCCGCCATGCTCCCTTTTTAATCTGGTAAATCGAACCAGTTTGCATCCTAGATTTTAATTAGGACATCTGTCTCCTTATTTCTGCCATTAGCCTAGGAATCTAAATGACAAATGACACTCTTCTATTGCTATTAGGTTATGGGGGCTTGGGCTTCATTTATTTGGTAGTAGTTCCTTTATTGCTGTACTACTGGATGAACAGTCGTTGGCATTGCATGGGGAAATTAGAGAGATTGGGGCTATATGGACTAGTGTTTCTATTTTTTCCAGGGTTAGTTATTTTCGCACCATTTTTAAATTTACGTTTGAATGGCCAAGGAGAGGTCTAGGAAGTTGACACGAGCAAACGTAATTCAGTTGGGTCTATTTGTGTTGCTGTTAGGGGCAATAGTATATGGAGCTTTTAGGTTTGCTGGTTTCGACAGTGTTTCGGCAGGCATATCAGCTGAAGCGCTCTTGGTTTTAGTTGTTTTTTTATGGACAGGCTCTTATCTTTTTCGTGTAATTACTGGGAAAATGACTTTTGTAGAGCAGAGGAAACGTTATAGAAAAGCATATGAAGAACTCACCACAGTTGAATTTAAAAAGAAATTTGAGTCAATGTCAGAGCAAGAACAGAAACGGCTTATAGAAGAGGTAGAGATGGACAACAATACTCTTCATAGTGAATCCGATTAGTGAGTTCAGAATCTTTGAATGGTTTGATATAACTTTAATTATTGCTGCTATAGGAAGTTCTTTGAATTCCCAATCTCTGGACAGGCCCACGCTTCATTCTTCATTTGAACGCTCTGCTCAAGAAGGAAGAATTGCATTAATGCCTTTTCTAATGGCAGGAGATCCTGACTTGTCAATAACTGAAAAGGTCTTGTTAAAGCTCCAAGAATCAGGAGCTGATGTTATCGAATTGGGTATTCCATACAGTGACCCTCTTGCTGATGGTCCTGTGATTCAGGCTGCTGCTTCCAGGGCTTTAAATGCAGGAACTACTCCTTCAAAAGTTCTTGAGATGCTTTCTTCATTGAAAGCCAGATTGAATATTCCTTTAGTTTTATTTACTTATAGCAATCCATTACTAAATAGAGGAATGGAGAGGTTTTGTAATGAAGCCGCAAACGCAGGAGTAGTAGGACTTGTTGTACCTGATCTTCCTTTAGAAGAAGCAGAGATTCTTTCCCCTATTGCAGCTTCTTTTGGAATTGACTTGGTTCTATTGGTTGCACCTACGACACCAATTGAAAGAATGAAAATCATTTCAGAAAGGAGTAAGGGATTTACTTATTTAGTTAGTGTTACTGGAGTGACTGGAGAAAGATCAGGCTTAGGTGATCGAGTTGAGAGTCTGGTTAAAAA
>QCJW01000001.1 GCA_003215775.1 Prochlorococcus sp. AG-409-G20 | reverse complement strand
TCTTTTCCTTATTAGCCTCTAGTCAGAATGAGAAATTCATGGGAAGTACTTTTGGAAAACTTTTCAGAATCAGTACCTTTGGAGAGTCTCATGGCGGAGCTGTTGGAGTGATATTGGAGGGATGTCCACCCAAGTTAGAACTTGATATTCAAATGATTCAAGCTGAGTTGGATAGACGTAAGCCAGGACAGAGCAAAATAACTACTCCTAGAAAAGAAGCTGATCAAGTCGAGATCCTTAGCGGTCTTCTTGACGCTAAAACTTTAGGGACTCCCATTTCAATGGTTGTTCGTAATAAAGATCAGAGGCCATTGGATTATCAAGACATGCAGAGTGTCTTTAGACCGTCCCATGCTGATGCTACTTATATGGCTAAATATGGTATTCAAGCTAGGAGTGGAGGAGGTAGGGCTTCCGCTCGGGAAACGATAGGAAGAGTTGCCGCTGGGGCAATAGCAAAGCAATTACTTAAGAAAGTCAATGGAACTGAAGTATTGGCTTGGGTTAAGCGTATTCATGACATTGAGGCTGATGTAAATACTGATAGTGTTCAGTTTGAAGAGATTGAATCAAATATTGTTCGTTGCCCTGATAAAACAACGGCGGCATTAATGGTAGAAAGAATAGAAGAGATAAGTCGTGAAGGAGATTCTTGTGGAGGTGTTATTGAATGTGTTGTTAGGAAAACCCCTGTTGGACTAGGTATGCCTGTTTTTGACAAGTTGGAAGCTGATCTTGCAAAGGCAGTTATGTCATTACCAGCTTCAAAAGGTTTTGAAATTGGTTCAGGTTTTGGGGGTACTTTCTTAAAGGGTAGTGAGCATAATGATTCTTTTGTTCCTACTGGTGATGGGACCCTGAAAACTTTGACAAATAATTCTGGAGGTATTCAAGGGGGTATAAGTAATGGAGAAGAAATTATTCTCAGAGTTGCCTTCAAACCCACCGCAACTATACGAAAAGATCAGCAAACAATTGACTTGGAAGGTAATCCAATCACTTTAAAATCAAAAGGTCGACACGATCCTTGTGTTTTGCCTAGGGCCGTTCCTATGGTTGAGGCTATGGTCGCAATTGTTTTGGCCGACCATTTGCTACTTCAACAAGCTCAATGTAAACTTCTTTGATGATCAGTTGTATTGGATATTTTCTTATTAAGAAGTTGAGAATATATTTATCTTCTTGATTATGCTGTTACTAATAAACGTATTATGCCTGAATTTAGTTAGTTGATTTACTTTAAACATATTCAGCAATTTTTACGTCATTACGAATTAGAAGATCTTGAAGATCCTCTGAATCTACAGTCTCTTGTTCGACAAGCATATTAGCTAATTCATCCAGTATAAATCTATTTTCCAATAGAACTTTGCTGGCTCGTTTATAAGCATTGTCTACTAACTCAGAGACTTCAGAATCGATAGTTGCTGCTGTATCTTCTGAAAAATCACGTTCAGCAGCTATATCTCTACCTAAGAACATTCCTCCTTGTGATCTACCTAAGGCAACTGGACCTAGTTTGTCACTCATTCCAAAACGGGTAACCATTTGTCTTGCTACTTGAGCAACCTGCTTCAAATCATTTGAAGCCCCAGTAGTTACTTCATTCTCTCCATAAACTATTTCCTCTGCAACTCGACCACCTAAGGCAACGGCCATTTGATTTTGTAAATATGATCTTGAATACAATCCAGATTCCATTCTTTCTTCACTTGGAGTGAAAAAAGTTAGGCCTCCTGCTTGCCCTCTAGGGATGATTGAAATCTTCTGAACTGGATCATAATCAGGCATAAGAGCACCAACAAGAGCATGTCCAGCTTCGTGATAAGCAACTAGTTTCTTTCTTTTTTCGCTCATTACACGATCTTTTTTTTCTGGCCCAGCCATTACTCTTTCAATAGCATCACTTATTTCGTCATTACTAACTTCAGTGAGCTCTCGTCTTGCTGCAAGAATTGCTGCTTCGTTAAGTAAGTTGGCTAAATCGGCTCCAGTAAATCCAGGAGTTCTTCTTGCGACTTTATCTAGATCAACATCTTTTGAAAGAGTTTTATCTTTGGCATGCACTTTAAGGATTTGCAATCTTCCTGTGTAATCAGGCCTATCAACTACTACTTGGCGGTCAAAACGTCCAGGTCGCATTAGTGCAGAATCAAGAACATCTGGCCTGTTTGTAGCTGCAACAATAATGATTCCAGTGTTTCCTTCAAATCCATCCATTTCCGTGAGTAACTGATTGAGTGTTTGTTCTCTTTCATCATTCCCTCCTCCTAAACCAGCGCCTCTTTGTCTACCAACAGCGTCTATTTCATCAATAAACACTATGCATGGAGCATTCTTTTTTGCTTGCTCAAAAAGATCACGGACTCTACTTGCGCCAACTCCAACAAACATCTCAACGAATTCTGAGCCTGAAATAGAGAAGAATGGGACAGCTGCTTCTCCAGCCACTGCTTTCGCTAGAAGGGTTTTTCCAGTTCCTGGAGGACCAACTAATAGAACTCCTTTGGGGATTTTTGCACCTACTGCAGTAAAACGATCAGGGTTTTTTAGAAAGTCAACAACTTCTGTAAGCTCTAATTTTGCTCCTTCAATGCCTGCTACATCTCCAAAAGTAACTTGTGTAGAAGGTTCCATTTGTAAGCGAGCTTTGCTTTTCCCAAAATTCATTGCAGGGTTATTGTTATTTGCTCCTTGAGCACGTCGAAATAAGAAGAAAAGACCTCCTAAAAGTAAGACTGGAAAGATCAAACTGCTGGCAGCAGCTTGCCAAGGGCCCGGTTGACGAGTTGGCTGGACTGCAATGTCCACATCATGATCAGTTAATAGTTTTAGAAGTTCATTGTCGGGAGCAAGGTTTACTTCTGCACGACGACCATCAGCCTCTATAACTTGAGCAGTACCTTTATCTGGAGATATAAGGACTCTAGTGACTTGGTTGTCTTCGACTGCTTCAACAAAATCGCTATATCTAAGACTTCTGGTTGCATTTGCTGAATTAGGTTGATCAAGCAATGAAGTCCCAATCACTAGTACAGCAATCACGATGAGCAAATAAAGCCCAAGGTTTCTTAAGCGCTTGTTCACAGATTTTTTATCTCCAGTGAAATGATGTTAGTAGGAATCCCCCTCTTCATGTGGATCTAAGTACCTCCACCACACTTCTAAAAGCAAACCATTCTGGAATCTCTTCACCGCTACGCAACATTTTGCGAAATTGAGTTCCACTAAGCTTCTTTACATGCAGACCACGAGCTTCAGCGTGTTCTGCTGTTACATATCCTTCTTCTTCTGTATATACAAGGTTTAGAGAAGGGACAGTCTCCATAAGTAGTTCTGGAGCACATTCTCTAGCGAAATCTTGAGCTTCGTAGGGACTATAGAAGTCTTCGCCACTTAAGTTGGATTTGCACCCAGCCATGTCTCTGCCAATTATGAAATGTGTGCATCCATAGTTGCGCCGAATGATCATGTGCTGAAGTGCTTCTCTTGGGCCTGCCATGTGCATTGCATAAGGTAGGTAAGCCCATCGAATACGTGGGTTGTCTACTTCAGCAGCCAAGCGTTCATAAGTTTGGAAGCGAACGTTGCCTGGTATATCGTCTTGTTGAGTAGGTCCACATGTTGGGTGAACCAAAACAACGGCTTTTTTGCTTACATTGTTTGCATTAAGTGCTCTAGTGAATAGTTCGTAATGTGCCCGATGGATTGGATTACGGCATTGAAAAGCAACTACATCTTCTCCAGGAGGTAATTCAGTTCTAACTTCTTCTGGTGTTTTACAAGGGAATACTCTTTTGGGAAGTTCTAATCCTTTAATGCTTCCACCTAGATAAAACCTTTTACGTTCAGTTGTAATCATTCGTACAGCAGGATGCTCTATAGAGGTTGTTCCATAGCATCCTTTTGCTTCTACAACTTTGTCTGGCTCCCATTTGTCTTCTACTTGAAGGACAGCTAGTTTTTGACCTTTGTAATTCAGAAGAACTGTGTCTCCTATTGATATATCTTCTCGATCTGTATCAAAAACAATTGGTAAGCCAAATAAATATCCTGATGTTGTTCGAAATTGAGAAACTACAGAGTCATAATCTGATTGAAGCATGAAGCCTCTTAAAGGTGAGAAGCCACCAATAACAAGTAATTCCACATCACATGCATTGCGATCCGAACATTCGAGGGTTTTATTCGCAAGGTTCTCGATTTCGGAGCAGTTTTCATTGGGAACCATCAGATTTACTAATGTTCCACCGCATGGCTCTATCACAGCTGAGTTTTTCAAAGGTGTGTTTTGTTTAGTGATCATGCAAGCTCAATGATTTGAAGTGATTCTCACAGATGCTGAGCATAAACCTGAGTGAACAGTTCAAGCTTTCTTACAAAAAAAGAAGGGCCAATAAGGCCCTTCTTTGGATAAATAGTCTAATGAGATGACTTAGGCTTTACGTCCAAAGAAAACACCAGTCAACTTGACGTCTACTGGCTCTTTAGAACCTAAGTCATTATCTGAAGGTTGGACTGCTACGAATGTGCCAGTAAAAGTGCTAGTGGCAGCATTAACTTTGTCAACAGTAAGTGTTATTTGGCCTTTGCCACTTAAGTCTTTCTTGATGTTTTCTTTTGCTAGGTCTTCATCATCACCACCAAGAGCTACCAGACCTTGGGCGTAATCAACGCCTGTGTCCTTGGCTCTACTTTTTGGGTCTAGAAAATCGCCAGTGCGATAGCTAGGGGTGAAAGTTGGACCACTGAACTCTGAGCCAGGGGCGATGGATTTTCCTCCATCTGCAACCATGTCTTTAATAGAGAAAACTAGAGGGAATTCTTCTCCATTAGGAGCAAGAACTGTGATCAATGAGAAATCAATACCTCCTTTGGCAGTGAATTTGCCTCCAGAGAGGTCCCCATATACCTCGTCAATGCTGCTATTGAAACGAGGACTAATGATCTTTGCAGGTACGAAGTCAGCTTTTTGGCGCCTATTAGCAGCAAGCTTCACAAAGATCTCTGTTGGTTGAAGACAGAGGCTTTTGAAACTTCCATCGGCACTGATTGAATCTGATGATCCAGGAGGAAGAGTGGAGCACTCGCCTGCTTGGCCAGTATTTACTACGTTTGTAAATGTTGAATTACCCCTCTCTCCAGAGGCGGAGACACTGCTTGGGGCACCAATAAAGGTGAGACAGAAAGCTAGCACTATGGCCAGCAAAGGACGAAATCGCATGGAGGGAAGCCGGAAAGACCAGATGACTGCGGTATAAACCGCCCATTTGTTCAATGTGGATATTACAGGGGTCAAATGCAGCTGAAGGGAAGCCTTTTGCAGCTCTCAACAATCCGTCGCTTCTTTTTAAGCGTGAAAATCAGCCAAGCATTCTTCAGAACTCTTTTGTGGAAAGGCTTTTGCCAGATTGACGACTTGGATAGGCTTAAATGCCTTTAATCATATTGTTTCAGAAATCTTTGGAGAAAGAGCTAGTAATTCATCTAGCAATTGATGAGCTAAGTCCAATTTCGAGGTTACTGGGATTGATTTGGTCATCCCATTAGGACCTAATAAGAAGCCACCGTTGGAAGATGAATTAAATCCTTGGTTAGGGCGATCAATTGGATTGGCAAAAATCAAATCACATCCTTTATTAATTCTTTTAGCTGCTCCAACCTTTTGAATTGTTGAGTCGTCTCCACTTAGGGCAGTAAAGCCAAGCAGTTTTTGGCCAGTTGGCCTCTCTAGGGCTAACTCTGTTAATAAATCTGGAACTTTTTCAAGCCCTTCGGATAATGAAACTAATAAGGAATCTTTATTCAGTTTTTTAGAACTGGCTCCACCAGGAATTCGTAAGTCCGCTATTGCCGCAGTCATGGCAATTGCATCTGCAGATTTTCCTAGGCTTTTCAGAAGTTTTTGCATTTCTGAAGCACTGGAAATTGAATAAGTGTTTAATCCTTCGAGCCAGCTTTGATGAACTTGAAGTGGGCCATGAATAAGATTGACTTTTGCGCCACGTATCCTTGCTGCTTGAGCAAGCATTGTTCCCATCCAGCCACTGCTTTTGTTAGTGATAATCCTTGCAGGGTCTAAATATTCTTGAGTTGGACCAGCAGTAACCAGCAGTCTTAAGCCATCCCAGTCTTTGTGAAGGCACCCATTTTTGTTTTTTTTGATAAAAACACTATTGATAGCTAGCTCTATTAGTTCTGGTTCAACCATGCGGCCATCACCAAAACGGTTACATGCCAATAGACCTGAGGATGGAGCCAATGCGATTACGTTTGGATCCTTTTGTAATGAAAGCCAATTTTTGTGAACAGCTGTGTTGTTCCACATTGCTGTATTCATTGCCGCTGCAGCTACGACAGGTTTCTCGCAAGCAATGAGAACACTCGCGAGTAATCCTTCCGCAAGTCCTTGAGTCCATCTGCATAATGAAGATGCAGTTAAAGGCGCAACGACAACAACGTCTGCCCATTCTGAAAGATGGATATGTAATGGTTTTGGCTCTTCTGAGCTCCATTGATCTTGATCTCTATAACAACGATTCCTACTTAGGTTTGCCAGAGCAATCGTGCTGACTAGATTCTCTGCACTTGGTGTTACTAGGCATTTCACTTCAGCGCCTGCTTTTATTAATGAGCTAACAAGAATGGGAGTTTTTACTGCAGCAATGCTTCCACTGGCAGCTACAAGTACCCTCAGCTTGTGCAAGGAATGATTATGTTCAATCTTCATCGAAAGGTTCCTGATCTATTAAGTGCAAATAAGGAATAGTTAGTTCAGGGCGGTGAATCGCTAGCGCTCGAAGTAGATGCCAATCATTGAGACCAGCAAATGGAGTTGGATAGTCATCTTCATCAAGGCGTTTTGCTAAAACAGCAATTGATTCATCATCAAAGGCTTCTAAACGCTCTTGAGTAATAGCCTCAGCCAGATTAATAGGGTGTTCCATATCCGTCATAGCTCTGAAACCAATAGGCCTTATTCTGCATGGGCGCTAGCTTCCTAAGCCTGGGGAATTAGCTCAGTTGGTAGAGCGCTGTGATCGCACCGCAGAGGTCAGGGGTTCGAATCCCCTATTCTCCATTAGCTTCTTATTGATTTGCCTTTATTCAATAAGGTTTTAAACTTAAATTCGTGAACTTGTTATGCATGCATAATTTAAATTGAATTGATTATGTTGAATTACTGACCTTTAAGATATTCATTAAGAGATTACTCTTTGAGTCTTAAGCAATTTTTAGATTTATTTTCAGCTGGCAATCCTAGCTCTGCCTTTTGCTTCTAAGGGTTTTGAAGCCTTCAGTTGTGCTATAGGCGCCTTTTGTGGATGGGGTTTTGAACTTCACCTTGCAAAGTGTCTTTTCCCCATCTCATAGCTCATGCGTTAAAAGAGTAACGATAAAGTTGGAATCTCGATGTCACAATCGAAACGAGAGCAAGTCGTTAGTCACCTCCGTTATATCCGTCAGGAACTGCGAGAGATGCACCTTGGAGTGATGGAAGAGAATTTGTTACCTGAGGCTGGAGAGGTCAGGGGTGTTTTGGCTCAAACGGAAGCTCTTCTTGAGCTTCTAGAGGGTAAAACAACTCGCAAGTCTAAGTCGGAAGCAAGTTGATTGTATTTCGTTTATTTTTGGAATCTATTTTAGAATTCTTTTTTACGAATTAGTTGTCTCGTTAAAAGTGATCCAATTTCATCAGAAGACTGACTATACTCTTTTATCTGCATAAGGAATCTATAAATGATATGCTTATCATTTACTAACTTCACATAGGACATTAAATTATCTGTATATTTTTGGTATTCAATGTCAAATAGATTCCAGTCAACAATTTTATACCGTAGCTTTGACCAAGCTTTGGAGAAGTTAGAGTTTTGGAGTATTAACCCATGGCGCAGGTATTCATTATTTTTAATTAATCTACTTACCGGATTCCTTATAGGAAGTTCAATTGGAACCATTAATGGTGTTTTGGCATTGATGGACCCTGTAGGTGCTTTTCTTACGGTTACGTTCCTTGAAATTTTGATTCGTTTAAGGCGTAACATATTTCTTTTTAGAAAGAATACTATTGTTTTTGGTTTGATAGATTCATTTAGGATTGGATTGCTTTATGGCCTCTTGTTGGAAGGATTTAAACTTTTATAGTTTGCTGTTATTCTTCTTCCCAGTGGATGAATTTAGTTGATTGATTTACCTTGATACATGTAACTATATTTCAATTGCGGACATTAAATAAAGAAGTGCCATTCTTATAGGGATTCCATTTCTTACTTGTTCTTCTATAAGACATATAGAACGATCTTCGATAAGGTCCCCACTCATTTCTACTCCTCTATTGACAGGGCCAGGATGAAGAACTGGTACTGACTTTTTGCACCATTTAATACTTTGATGACTAAGGCCATATTCTTCATTATATGTTTCAAGACTGCTAAGTAGATTTTGTTGCATACGTTCCTTTTGTAATCTAAGTGTCATAATTGCATCTGCACCATTTAAAGCTTCTTTAAGTGACCTTATTATTTTAACTTTTCCTCTATTTGAAATCGGGTCTTCTTGTTGTCCAGGAGGCGGGGAATTTACAAATTCTGAGAAATTTTCAGGTAATAAGCTTGTGGGTCCACATAGAACGATATTGGCACCACAAGCGGTAAGGGCCCATAAGTTCGATCGCGCAACTCTTGAATGAAGGATATCTCCAACAATAACTATTTTCTTGTCTCTAAGAGAATCTAGATTTGGGTTGGATGGATTGAAATATTCTGCGAGTGTAAAGAGATCCAGTAATCCTTGGCTTGGATGGCTATGGAGTCCATCTCCACCATTTAGAACAGCAGTTTGCTTGCCGATTTTGTCTAAATAGTTAGCTATTTGTAATGGGACTGTTGAAGATTTATGTCTAACAACAAGTATATCTGCGCCCATTGCCACATATGTCATCGCTGTATCTAATGCAGTTTCTCCTTTGCTTAATGAACTGGTATTGGCAGAGAAACTTTGAACATCTGCAGAAAGACTTCTCGCGGCTAATTCGAAACTACTTTTTGTCCTAGTACTTGGTTCAAAAAATAAAGTTGCCACTAATTTCCCTTGAAGCGCAGGAAGTTTTCTTGCACCACTAGAAGGTAGGGCTTTGAATCTATTGGCCAATTCAAGAACAGCTGAAAAATCTTCTAAGGAAAAACTTGATAAATCAAGTATATGTCGATGAGTCCAGGTGTTCATGGACCCTCAGATGCAGCAGGGATCCAGGCAAGCTCTTGCCTAGGAGAGAAATCTCCTTTTGCGCGCTTGCTAATGCTTCGACTCGATTGAAGATACCAACGCAATGGCAATTCCTTTGCTTGTGAAATGCCAATTCTTGTTGTACGAACAATCTTCAGCATATTGGTGGCGGGTGAACGTTCTACCAGCCATAAGCCATTCTCTAATGAGATTGGCGAATTGTCATGACTTCTATCTAAACCGAATCGTTTAGCTAATAAGCCTGGACCAGCAGCAATTCTTTCATTTTCTCCTGCCATAGCTATAGATCTGAGTAATACCCCACTCGCAAAATTTTTGCGATCGGTGACTATGTTCACACAGTGATAAATGCCATAGGTCAGATATATATAAAAACGTCCAGGCTCTCCAAATAATGTTTCATTGGCTGCGGTTCGTCGTTTATAGCCATGGCATGCAGGCTCATTTTGTGAGTATGCCTCAGTCTCAACAATCACTCCCCAAATATTTTCTCCATTTGTCTTTCTTCTTACAAGTTTACAGCCTATTAAATCAGGAGCGACTAGTTCTGCTGATCTAGAAAAGAAAGATTTATCTATGATTTGCCTGGCTTTTGAAGTTGAGTTAATTTCCGCCAGTGAATACATAAAATCTTAATAGGCAAAATTTAAAACGTTGCTTTGGCTTCTTCTCTTTAATTCTACTATTTTCAAATATACCAACTGTGTCACTTGCTGTGTCGGGACTCTCCATTGTCTTATTCTCAATTTATGCCACAAAAATTCCCTGGACCTGTTAATACCTCTTCAGCTATTCGTTTGGCCTTGAAAAGTTGGCCAGAGGTTGAGGATTATTTAAAGTCTTGCAAAGCAATTATCTTGCCAATAGGTTCAACAGAACAGCATGGGCCTACTGGAGCTATTGGTACAGATGCTTTAACTGCAGAGGCGGTTGCTTTAGAGGTTGGCGTGCAGACAGGTGTGTTAGTTGCACCTGCCCAAGTATTTGGAATGGCTGAGCACCACCTTGCTTTTCCTGGAACGATGAGTTTGCAGCCATCAACATTATTGTTGGTTCTGAATGATTTATTGCTCTCATTAGCTCGTAATGGCTTTGAGAGGCTTTTTGTGATTAATGGTCATGGTGGGAATATTGCGACTATTAAGGCAGCATTTGCTCAGACATACCTAAGTGCTCGGGATAAGAACTTCTCTGTAGCAAAGAATTTGAAATGCAAGTTATCTAATTGGTTTATGGTTCCTGAAGTGTACAAAGAAGCAGCAAAGCTTTATGGAAGTAAAGAAGGACAACATGCTACTCCAAGTGAAATTTCGTTGACTTTGTATTTAGAATCAAGCTTGCTAAACAAACAACGTCTACTTGATGATCCTGTTCCGGCTGGCCCTATTTATGGAGCAGACGATTTTCGAAAAAGATACCCCGATGGCAGGATGGGGTCAGACCCTTATCTAGCAAAGCCAGAGCATGGAAAACTCTTACTTAGTAAAGCTGCCTCTGCTTTAACTAAAGAACTTTCTGATTTTATGGAGTCCACATGAATCAAATCAATGCATCAGATGTTAGGAAGGTTGCTGGACTTGCTCGTCTGGATTTGCCTAATGATCAGCTTGAGGAACATGCGATTCAGTTGGAGAAAATTTTGGCTTATGTAGAACAGTTGGAAAAAGTAGATACAACTAATATTCCTCCTACTACTAGAGCAGTTGAAGTTGTAAATGTTCTAAGAGAGGATGTAGTAACCTCTACTGATATTCGTGATAAATTATTAGCTTTAGCGCCTGAAAGAGAAGGAGATTTTTTCAAGGTTCCAAAAATACTCTCAGATTAATTTATTCTTTACTTTTGCTAGGTATTAGTGCAGTCTTGTGTATAAGATAAATCCATTTTCTTTGCCAGGAAAAAGTGGGAAAAAGTCTTGCTACAGGCCTCATTCTGCTTCTTCTTTTCTTATGACTCCTTACTCCTAAAAATATATCATAAAGAAAATTTAGGCTATCCTTTTTAGTTTCAAAAATTCCCATCCTTTGGGGTGATCCTTTTAAGTCTAATAGTGGCTTAGTTGCTTCGTATGCAGGCTTGTATTCAAACCAGGGGATTGAGGGCCATAGATGATGAACAAGATGATAGTTCTGACCCATGATTAATAAATTCATTGTTCTACCTGGATATACTCTGGCATTCTTCCAGCGATTACGTGATAGGAAAGGCCTATGGGGTAAATAGTCAAAAAAGATACCAAGGGTTACTCCTACCATTAATGCTGGACCAAACCATAGGTTGTAAATTACATTCATGAAATTAAAGTGAATACCTGCTAGAACAACTGATACAAACAGACTTCTTTCTAATCCCCATTGCATTAGCTCATATCTTCTCCATAATTTTCTCTGAAAAAAAAAGAATTCGTGATAGAAGAATCTAGGAGCTATTAACCAGACAGGTCCAAAAGTGCTGACTATATGATCTGGGTCATTGTTGGGGTCATTGACATGTGAATGGTGCTGAAGATGCACTCTTGTGAAAACAGGGAAACTAAAACCAAGCAATATTGCTGCTCCATGTCCCATGGCTTGATTTATCCATCGATTTGGGTGAGCAGCGTTGTGACAAGCATCATGAATAACAGTTCCTTCCATATGGAGGGCGAGAAAAGAAAGGCCAACTAATACTGGTAAAGGCCAATTCCCTTGATACCATTGCCAAATACTTAGAGTTGCTAGTAAGTACCCTGTTATAAACAACCCTACTGTGGGATTCCAAGCATTAGGAGGATCCAAATAGTTTTGGATGTCTTTCTGCCAATCAGTAACTGATTTAAATGTCTTTAGTGAATTAGTTTTCGCGATGGTTTGGGTCATTTCATTGAGGATCTAGAGCCAATAAACCAAAGTCAACTCCAATTGAAAGAATTAAATACCTTCAGGTTGCTGTAACTCAATTGTTTAGTCAATTAATACTTGCAAAGGCTTTATTTCAAAGGGTTTTGGGATGCCCACCGGGAGACTTGAACTCCCACGACCGAAGTCACTGGTACCTAAAACCAGCGCGTCTACCAATTCCGCCAGATGGGCTTTGCTCATAATTTTAGTAAATCGACCAAAGCGGTTTTGGCTTTTTCTAGAAATTATGTTGACCTTGTTCATGGGATGTATTCCTTGTTGAGCATAATGCCTGAGGAATTTGCTTTTAAATTGGTTGGACTTTGCGCACCTCTTGCACGGTGCATGATTATATCTATCTTATTTAGAGTTTTCTAATAGGCCATCTTGGCTAGAAGGCTGTTCAGTTTGATGGATTGATTAAGTAGTGACGAATAACATGTGTGTTTTTCTTCCTCAAGATCAATAACTTGATTGATTGAGCCCAAATTTAGATTTTCAGACTTTGGGGTGGCTGCGGTGATTTAATAATATTCGTAATCCAAACCTCCAATCTCAAGCCTTTCTCGACGGCGAAGCACTTGGAAAGAAATGGGTTCTTCCAGATACCATTCAATTTATGGAAAACTCTTATGCAGTGAATACCTCGCAACTTCCATTAGAAGCTGGCAACTCAGACTTTCTTCAGACCCCAACTAATCAATTATGTCTGAATCCTAATAAGAAGGATTCAGCATCTCACTACGCCTTTTAACAAGTGACTCAAGAAAAACAAAAGGGTAGCGACGAACTTCCTTCCTATAAAGCAACCCTCAATCTATTAAGCACAACCTTTGGGATGCGTGCAAATTCAACCCAAAGGGAACCTGAGATTCAGGCTTTCTGGAAGGAGAATGGAATTGATTATGAATTAGGAAAATCTAATCAGGGGAAAAGTTTTACTTTGCATGATGGCCCTCCATATGCAAATGGAGATCTGCATATGGGCCATGCATTAAACAAAGTTTTGAAAGACATTATTAATAAGTTCCAAATAATGCGAGGCAGAAAGGTTGATTTTGTTCCTGGCTGGGATTGCCATGGCTTGCCAATCGAACTCAAGGTTCTGCAGTCTCTCGATAAGGAAAGACGGGCTGCCCTTACACCTTTAAAGCTAAGGAAGAAGGCTGCTGCTTATGCACGAAAGCAAGTTTCTAATCAAATGGCTGGTTTTCGTCGATGGGGGATATGGGCTGATTGGGAGCATCCTTATTTGACGCTAGAGAAAGATTATGAGGCAGCTCAAATTCATGTCTTTGGGCAAATGGTTCTTAAGGGGCATATTTATCGGGGATTGAAGCCTGTGCATTGGAGTCCAAGTTCTCGCACAGCTTTAGCAGAGGCTGAATTGGAATATCCAGATGGACATACTAGTGACAGTATTTATGTTGCATTCCCTGCAATATCTCTGCCTGATGCTTTGAGAAAGGTACTTGAAAAACAAGGTCTTTATTTGCCACATGAGCAAGATAAGTTAAGTGGGGTTTTAAATATCTCTATATGGACAACGACCCCTTGGACGATTCCGGCAAATTTAGCAATTTCAGTAAACGAACACCTTGAATATGTTTTTGCAGCTGATAACAAGAGTCGGTTATTTGTCGTTGCATCTGATCTTTTGCATGTATTAAGTGAGAAATTAGATACCACACTTCAAGCTCAAGCAAAAGTGAAGGGTTTACTACTTCAAGGACTTATATATAGACATCCTTTGTTTGATAGAAAGAGTCCAATTGTTTTAGGCGGGGATTACATAACAACCGAATCAGGTACTGGCCTTGTGCACACGGCACCTGGTCACGGAGTGGATGATTTTCAGACTGGATTAAAAAATGGTTTACCTATTCTATGTCCTGTAGATGATGTGGGTAATTTTACAGATGAAGCTGGTAATTTTAAGGGCCTTAATGTTCTTAAGGATGCCAATCCTGCAATTATTCAATCTTTAGATGAAGGTGGATTTTTAATAAAACAAGAGACTTATGAACATAGATATCCCTATGATTGGCGTACTAAGAAGCCCACAATATTTAGGGCCACTGAGCAATGGTTTGCTTCCGTTGAAGGATTTAGACGGCAATCACTCTCATCTATTGATGATATTACATGGATGCCTAAATCTGGAAGAAATCGAATTCATTCAATGGTTAGTGAACGTGGAGATTGGTGTATATCAAGACAGCGAACATGGGGAGTCCCAATTCCTGTCTTTTATGAAAGGGATGGAGATGAAGTTCTCTTAAATTCTGAGACTCTGAATCACATAGAAAACTTGGTAGCTAAACATGGATCTGATGTTTGGTGGGAACTTGATGAAGCAGATTTACTTCCTGAGAAATATGCTTCTCAATCCCATAGATGGAAGAAATGTACAGATACAATGGATGTCTGGTTTGATTCTGGATCTAGTTGGGCTTCTGTTATTAGTAAACGCGACTCTCTTTCGTTCCCGGCCGATCTCTATTTAGAGGGTTCCGATCAACATAGAGGTTGGTTCCAGTCATCTTTACTTACTTCTATAGCAGTTACTCAGGAAGCTCCTTATAAGAAGGTTCTGACTCATGGTTTTGCTTTGGATGAAAAGGGAAGAAAGATGAGTAAATCAATAGGAAATATAGTTGACCCTCTAGTAGTTATAGAAGGTGGTAAAAACAAGAAGAAAGAACCCCCATATGGAGCCGATGTGTTAAGGCTTTGGGTTAGCTCAGTGGATTACTCTGTTGATGTTCCAATAGGTCCCGGGATACTAAATCAGTTGGCAGATATGTACAGAAAAATTAGGAATACATCTCGCTATCTTTTAGGTAATTTACATGACTTTGACCCAGAAATTGATTCTGTAGCCACTAAAGAGTTACCTCTACTTGATCGATGGATGCTTCAAAGGACAGCTGAAGTTATTGATGAGGTTTCGTTAGCTTTTGGTAATTATGAGTTCTCGAAATTTTTTCAAACTCTGCAAAGTTTCTGCGTAGTTGACTTGTCAAATTTCTACCTTGATATAGCCAAAGATCGACTTTATGTAAGTGCACCTTCTGATCATAGAAGAAGAACATGTCAGACAGTTATGTCAAACATTATTGAGTCTCTTGCTTGTATTATTGCACCAGTTCTTTGCCATACTGCTGAAGATATTTGGCAAAATATTCCATATCAGTTAATGGATAAATCTGTCTTTATTAGAGGCTGGCCAGAAGTTAGTGATTCTTGGCGAGATAAATCTTTAATTGAACCGATGAATCAATTAAGAGAGTTAAGAACTCTAGTGAATCGTAGTCTTGAGGATTGTCGTTCTCAGCAGGGACTTGGTGCCGGACTTGAGGCCGCTGTCCGCATAGAGCCCAAAACGGACCAGCTTTCGAAAGCTTTGGAATGGCTGAATAATGAAGGAGATAGTGAGATTGATGGGCTTAGGGATTGGTTATTAATATCTCAATTACAAATAGGAGGTGAGCCGTGGGCAGAATTAATTTCTAGTAAGGAAAATGAAATTGCAATAATTGAAGTGGCTAGAGCTCGTGGCATTAAGTGCCAACGATGCTGGCATTATGAAGTTGATATTGGCCAAGATCTTGAGCACCCTTCGTTATGTAGTAGATGCATTGATGTTTTGAAAAGAATCTAGCTTCCTTTAATAATGTACTCTCAATATTTAAGTATTTATCTCCAAAATTGATGTTTAGTGAGTTCCTCAATAGGCATCGGTCCCAGTATGATTGTTTCATTGTTAGGAGAGAAAGGAGCTTTAAGTACTTCTCCCTCAGTTAATTTCCCTCCTGGTGGAATAGTTGATTGGTTAGGGTCTGAGATTGTTGGATGAGTAGTACAACTCGTGAAACCTCTGAATATAATAACTTCTAATGGATTTTTTTCGTGTGATTTCGAAATAACATCTCCTGTTAATCTGATTACAATATCTGTTCTCTTAAGACTCAAGTCTTCAAAGATATTTATGAGAGAAATACCCTTCATCTTAGTCATCTAATTAAAATTCGCCAGCGATTCTTCCTTGTTTTGGTAAACGTATTAAAAGCCATTGAATTAAGCCAACTAAATAAGTTAATAAGGCAATATATCCTGCAAAAGCTGCCAATGGCTCGGTCCAATTTGCCCCAAAAAGAAAATTAAATAATTCTCTGGTTATGCTATGTAGGTCTTTAGGTCCTTCTAATAATGCTATGCAATTATTGCTTGTACTATTTAGGCATGGAAGACTGAAGAAAGTCACTGATGCCATCATTAGACACCATCCAGTGAGTGCCCATCTCCATGCTCTCACAGTTAACGATAGAGCTCTCCAAGGTGGCAGATCATCTATCTCTTCATTTAGGTCTGTCCACATCCAAATTGAAAGCATTATTAGAAATGGTGTGATAAAGCTAGTTAGATAACCGATTGCTCTCTCTCCGATGAGTAGAAGCATAGATATTGGAATTATGCTTGCAATTTTCCAATAAATTGCCATCAATCTGACGATTGATGATTCTTTGCGGATAGTTGCCCAAATAAGGATAATAAAAGGCAGTGTTAATGCAAATGATGCTGCGAGTCGATAACAGAGCCAAGCAATCAAACGAAAAGGTATTTCCATTGTCAAATTGTATCAGTTTTCATTATCCAACAAATTTGACTTAATAGATGATTTGTTAGTGCTCTTCGATAAAACTTTTGTTTATGTTGAGGGAGATCTTAAGTGATTTGTTGACTATAGGACAAGATTTGTGTTGACTCATTATTAAGGAGTGTTCCCTAAAAAAACTGGCTTAACCTTGGTTTGATTTTTGTTCATATAATGAGTAACTAATTAAAGAACAATAATAAAGCTTTGCGTCAGCATGTAAATCCACTAAGTCGTTTCTTCCAGTTGCCATTATCTCTTCCAGAGACTAGTGAGCTTTTCATTAAACCTACGGCTCCTATTCATCTAGATATTGGATCTGCAAGAGGTAAATTCTTGATTGAGTTGGCCTCAGTCAAGAGCAATTGGAATTATTTAGGACTTGAAATTAGACATTCTCTAGTTACTTCTTCTGATAAAGAGAGAACTCTCCTAGGCCTTGATAATCTTCGGTTCCTATTTTGTAATGTAAATGTTAGTCTCGAGGATTGGTTGACTCGACTGCCTAAGGGGCATCTGCAAACAGTATCTATACAATTTCCTGATCCATGGTTTAAAAGGAGACATCAGAAAAGAAGAGTTTTGACGCCTGACTTATTGATATCCTTGTCTAATGCTCTTATGCCTGGCGGGAGAATCTTTTTACAAAGTGACTTGCTTTCAGTCATAGAACCTATGGTGAAATTAGTTCAAATTAGTGATTGTTATCAACAACATGAAGAGTTTGGATCACAATGGCTTTTAAGTAATCCTTTTGGAGTAGCTACTGAACGAGAGAAGTTTGTATTGGAACAGGGAAATCTAGTCTATAGAGCCATGTTTATAAGAAATAATAAATCTACACCGAGACTTTCAGATTTAGAAAATAATTATTTCACGGGCATTATCTAACAAAATCCCTTTGGTTTTAGTCAGGCAGATCGTATACGCAAAATTTTATTGCAGAAAATTTTAATTATTATAATAGAATACGCTACTGAAAAATATTGCTTACTAGAATAATTAACGAGATTGTTTATCGATTCTGATTCTCCCTTGAATTCAAGTAATGCATCACTAGGAAAAATCCAGAGAGTCTTTCTCCTTTTGATAGCTCTTGCTTTTTCTGTTTTATTATTCTTTCTTAAAGGTGGTTTGACATCTCAAGCTCCTTTAGATGAACTTGCAAGAGAATCTCTTAATCCATATCTAGCTTTGTCAAATGGAAAGCCCACAGTTATAGAATTCTATGCTGACTGGTGTGAAGTATGTCGTGAAATGGCCCCTATGATTCTTTCAGTTGAGAAGAAGTTCTCAACTCACATAGACTTTGTTTTATTAAATGTAGATAATCCTGAATGGCTAGAGTTGCTGGATGAGTATCAGGTAACTGGTATCCCTCAATTCAATTTTTTTGATGAAACAGGATTATATTCTTTTAAAGCTATTGGTCGGCGTAGTGACCAAGAATTTTTAGTGTTAATCAATACACTTTTGAAGAACGAACTCCCGGATCAGAAGGTAAATACTAACTTTATAGAACAAAATCTAGGGTTCTCCCCGTTGCCAAGATTAGAAGTTGTTTCTGATGAAACTAATCCTAGGAGTCATGGTTAGGTTTCTGCTAACTCCCATCCAAGAGCATTTGCAACTGTTGGGAAATTACCTATAAATAGTTTTTGACAATCTTTAGCAATTTTCATATGCTCTTTTTGAGTTCCATGGCCTGTTCTAAGGCTTATATAGTGAATCCATGAACGACAGGATCCAGTCATGTAAATTCTTGTGGGAGTAGCTAATGGCAGTACAAAACGGGCACATTCTTTAGCTATTCCTGCTGAGAGCATTTCTTCATAGAGTTCTACTGATTGCTTGAATTGTGTTTCAATTTTTTCGCCAAATTTTATAGCCAGCTCCTTAGGCAAGTCGGCAATCGAATTTTGTCTATTTTTAAGATCTTGTCTACGTAATTCAGGTAAGGGAATATTACCTAAAGCAGTACTATCTGCATAGCGTTGCGAGAATTCCTGAAAAGTGAAAGATCTATGCCTTAATATTTGAGCTGCAATACCTCTATTTGTTTCTATTTTGAGAGTCATATATGCTTGCTCAAACACACTCCAGTGTTCATTCTTAATACAATATTGTAGAAGCTTGGTGAAATTATCATTATCTTGATTTTTAGGATTACTTACTCTTGCTATATATGCCATTGTTTTTTCAGCGTCTGGTGTTACTGAAACTAATTCAACAAATTTCATTTTAAATTTTTGCAAGCGTAACTCTTTCAGGTTGGTCTTGATATTTACCTTTTCTATCACGGTAAGTTGTCTCGCAAGGGTCTCCTTCAAAGAAAAGAAGTTGGCAGATGCCTTCATTTGCATAAATTCGGCAATCTGCTCCTGAACTATTGCTAAACTCTAAAGTTAAATGTCCTTCCCAGCTTGCTTCTGCAGGTGTTGTATTAACTATAATACCAAGCCTTGCATAGGTACTTTTCCCTAAACAAACCACAGTAATGTTTGGTGGTACCTTCATCTTTTCAAGTGCTACTCCAAGGCCATAAGAATGAGCAGGAAGGATGAAATACTTGCCATCTTCATCTTGATGTAACCGAGTTGATTCAAGGTTGGCAGGATTGAATTGTTTAGGATTCATGACTGTTCCAGGAACATGTCTAAAAATTAGAAATTCTTTTGAGGAAAGTCTTAAGTCGTATCCATATGAAGAACAGCCAAAGCTGAGTACAGGATTTTTCTTTAATTTTGGATCTAGATGACGAACAAGACCAGGCTGAAAAGGAGTTAGCATCCCTTTTTGAGCTTCTTGAGTAATCCAGCGATCGTTTTTAAGCATTAGAAACCACAACGTAATTCTGTTACTTGATCTGCGATGTTGATAGCCTTAGGTGGAATGGATGGTCCAGTAAGGATGACATCCATTGTTGATGGACGGTTCTCAAGAGTCCTAATTACTTCATCTTCTTTTAAGTAGCCAAGTTTGATAGCAAGACCAACCTCATCAAGAACAATCTGGTCTACATCCCCTTTTAGAAAACGATTTTTGCATATTTCCCATATTGCTTGAACAGCTTCCTTGTCGGAAATTTTATTTGGTTTGGTTGTAATGCAGCCGGCTATGTCTGGCCTAATCCATTCGAGTCGATCACATAATGTCACGATGCCTTTTGGACCTTGATTTACGCCTCCTTTTAAGAATTGCGCTACCAAAACCTGTCTGCCTAGTCCAGCTGTTCTAAGAGCTTCACTGAGCACTCCAGAGAAACTGCCTCGGTAGGGAGCCGAGTGAACATGAAGTTGGCCTTCGGTAGAAACTAAGTGAAGATGTGGAAGTTTTTTTTCTGATTCAAGGGGAGTTTCTGCCTTTTTAAATTCAAGGCTTGCTTGTCTAAGGCAATCATGATTTTGAATTAGGCTTGTAGTCATAGATTATTGATGGGACTTAGCACCAACCACTTCCTTGCAAATCTAGCGTCCTCAGATTACTTAACAAGGAATGTGACACTATCTATGGGGTGTGAGGGACAGTTTGCTATTCATCACTAGTCTTTTCTTAAGACTTTTATTTTTTTACTTTGCAAAACAGATTTAACGGAAGAGCTTCAGATGAATTGAGACCTTTTGATTTCAGCTGGGATCCTATGGGGTTTGCTTTAAGTTCTTTGATTGTCAGAACTGGTAAGACGTCAGTCCTATGTAGTGTTTGTGTACAAGAAGAAGTCCCCCCTTGGCGTAAAGGTAGCGGTCAAGGTTGGCTATCTGCTGAATACCGTTTACTCCCTGGATCTACTCCTAAGCGACAACCAAGGGAAATTATGAAGTTATCTGGTCGAACTCAAGAGATACAACGTCTGATAGGACGCAGTTTGCGATCAATACTTGATATGAATGCCATGGGAGAAAGCACTTTATTGATTGATTGCGATGTTATTCAGGCTGATGCAGGAACTAGAACTGCTGCTATTACAGGTTCTTGGCTTGCTGTGCATGAAGCGTGTAGTCGATTATTGCAAAAAGGTTTTTTTAAAAGAATGCCTTTGCAAGATCAGGTTGCTGCAGTTTCTGTTGGCTTAATAGAAGGTAATCCTTTGTTAGATCTTGATTACTCCGAAGATTCACAAGCTGATGTTGATTTAAATGTTGTGATGGCTTCGGATGGAAGATTTTTAGAGATACAGGGAACAGCTGAGAAGGATCCATTTAGTAGGGATCAATTGAATTCTTTGTTGACTATTGCTGAGAAAGGATTGAAAGAGTTGCATACAGCTCAAAGAGTTGCTCTCAAGGACAAGAAGAAAAAAGTTGTTTTTGATACATGAATTTCATTTGATTATTCTTAGCCTCTTGCCAATTGCTTTCTTGAGATGGCTGCAACGAATGGCGGCTTTAGTCGCTTCGTCCCTCAGTCTGAAGGTAAAAATTTTATTGAGAATAAAATGAGCACTCAGAATCCTGCTAGAAACCTTCAGGATGTAATTCGAGGGCTTGAAGGAGCAAATACTGAAATAGTTGATCGGGCTAAGACCATTTTTTTTCCTGGAGATCCAGCTGAAAGGGTTTATTTGATACGTCGTGGTGCTGTGAAATTGTCGAGAGTTTATGAATCGGGTGAAGAAATTACAGTTGGCATGCTTAGAGAAAATAGTCTGTTTGGGGTTTTATCTTTGCTTACAGGGCATCGAGCAGATCGTTTTTACCATGCCGTTGCTTTTACCAAAGTAGAGATAATCACGGCTCCAGCCGCTTCGGTTAGACAAGCAATTGAACATGATGCAAGCGTTGGACTATTGCTCTTGCAGGGATTGTCTAGCAGAGTACTGCAAACTGAAACTATGATTGAAACTCTTACCCATAGAGATATGTCATCAAGACTTGTCAGCTTTTTGTTGGTTTTGTGTAGGGATTTTGGGGTTCCTGATAATAAAGGTATTACAATAGATCTTCGTCTTTCTCATCAATCTATCGCTGAGGCAATAGGTTCAACTCGTGTGACTATAACCAGATTGTTAGGTGATCTTAAAAGTACTGGTTTAGTTCAGATTGATCGAAAAAAAATTACTGTCCTCGATCCAATAGCTCTTGCTAAGCAATTTAACTGATAACTTCAATAGAATTTGAGAGGATCATTTGTGCTTGATATAAGAGATTTCTTGTTGTGACTGGGTGGTTGTTGATTATTGCCTTATTGGTGCTAGGTGGAGTGCTCTCCACCTTTGGGGACATGCTTGGCAGTCGAGTTGGCAAGGCCCGACTAAGTGTTTTTAACCTTAGGCCTAGAAGAACAGCAGTTGTAATAACTGTGTTTACAGGAAGCTTGATAAGTGCACTGTCTCTTGGATTCATGCTTCTTGTTAGTAGGCAACTTAGGGTTGGTCTTTTTGAATTAGATGACTTACAAGAAAAATTGAAGACTAGCCGTTTGGCACTTGCCCCCTTGAAGGCTGAGAGAAAGCGTTTAGAAGCGAGAATAGATTCTGGCGAGAAAGAATTAAAACAGCTTGAAAGAAATTTGATTGCTTTAAGGAGGGGCGATGTTGTTGTCAGTAGCGGACAGCTCTTGGCTAATACAACGTTGCAATTGAAGAATCCTGGACTTGCTAAGGAAGAAATAGATAGTCTTTTACAAAAGGCTAACCTTGAAGCATTCAGACGTGTAAGACCAGGTGAAATGCCAAATAGACAAATATTGCGAGTACCTAAAGTTGATATTAGGAAATTAGAACAGATAATTATTAAGAGAGGTACTTGGGTTGTGAATGTTCGATCTGCTGCAAATGTTTTACTTGGCGAAGAAGCAGTATATGCATATCCAGAAGTTAGACCAAATATTAAAGTAGTTAGATCTGGAGAAACTCTTGCTTCCACATTCTTAAATAAGGATGAATTGGATTTGCCAGCAATTAATAAAAAAATAAAATTGTTACTTGCTTCTACATTGGCAGAAGTTAAACGTCGAGGATCTCTTAGCTTAGGACTACAATTTGACCCTAATGCGATAAACAGCCTTATTAAGGAATTGAGAATTCGTAGACCTACTAAGATGGAATTGAGATCTATTGCATTAAGAGACTCTGATACAGCTGACCCTGTTGTTATTTTCCTAGATTTGAGAGACTAATATGTATTTAATTTAAATGATTGTGATTTCCGGCGATGACTTTTGTTGTAGCTATTGATCCTGGTTGGGGTAAATGTGGGTTGTTGTTAGCCAATTTAGATTCTAAGGTGGTAATAGAAGGAGGAATTGTCAAGAAAGGCCATGTTATTTGTCAGCTAAGTCAATGGATCTCTTTGTACTCAGTTGACTATTTTCTACTAGGTAATGGAACTAGCAGCACTTATTGGGAAAGCGAATTGTCATCTCTGGCAAGAGTTGTTCTTGTTGAGGAAATGGGGACGACTCTAAGAGCAAGGTATAGGTATTGGGAACTTTCTCCTCCTAGTAAATGGTTGAGGTGGATTCCAAGAGGTCTTTTACTTCCCCCAACTAATTTAGATGAAGTTGCAGCGTTGATTTTATTGGAGGATTATTTAAATCAAAAGTTTCAGTGGGATGATTATCATTAGAATTTTGCTCTGATTGTAAAACTGTAATCTCCACCAGTCTCTAACTTATAGTCAGCTTTTAAAAGGAAACGTAAAAGGGAATCTTCAATTAGAGCACTGCCTAGAGAGGGCTTGATTTTTAATTCACCTTTCCCAAACTCCCAAGTAAACTCCCATTCGAATTCACTAGCAGTGATTTCACCATTTATTACTTTTTCTCCAAAACTCTGATGAAGAATTCTTAGCTTGGCTGTAGTTACGGGAAGACTATTCATTGGATTATTTGCATTCATTTAGCCTCAAAGAATTCAGATAATTTCCTGCATTGTCGATACCATCAGCTTGAATTAACTCTAAACCTATTAGTGTCTTGTCAATTACTTGTGTGACTATCTCTTTTTCTGCGTTAGTGAATGTTCCTAAAACATGAGATACAGTCAGACTACGTTTGTCTCCGGTAATAGTCTCTGGTGAGCCAATCCCAATCTTAATTCTGGAGAAGTCGTCAGTTCCGATGTGCTGAATAATACTTTTCAAGCCATTGTGACCTCCTGAACTTCCTTTGGTTCGCAATCTGACACGGCCTAGAGGCAGGTCCATATCATCTGCAAGTATTAGTAGTTGACTGGGCTGAAGATTAAACCAATCAAGAGCTGCTCGAATTGCCCTTCCGCTTTCATTCATGAAAGTAGTTGGCATGATTAAACGAATAATCTCTGAATCAAATTTTATTTCTGATAAGAGACTATAGATCTTATTGCTGTTCCGAAATGAGATGCAGTGATTCTTTGCAAGCTTTTCCAGGGCCATAAATCCAATATTGTGGCGAGTCTTGTAATACTTGGAGCCAGGGTTTCCTAGACCAACTATTAACAGGACTTTCCTGGTATTCATTCAATTTATTTTAGTGAGGATTCTGATTCTCATTAGATACATTTGAGTCAGAAGAGGTTACCTCTTCTGACTCTTTTGACTCAGGCTCTGACATGGCTTTTTGAATTTCGCGTTCAAATTCAGAAGAGGCAGATTGAAAACCCTTGAGTGTCTTCCCAAGAGTTCGTCCTAATTCTGGAAGGCGTTTTGGGCCAAAAATCAGAAGTGCTAAGGCAGCAATTACAGCGATCTCAGGCAGACCAATGCCAAAGACATTCATTGAGATCCTCAGTTGATCACTTTGGAGTGTTTAATTCAAACTCCATTCCAGTCAACAGAGAAACCCTCTAAAAGAAGAGATTCGTTGTAAATCTGGAGCATGATAACTAGGAAAATTAATAGCGAAACGCCAATTAAAGCCATAACTGGGACTGCTCCCCAGCCAGGTACAACTTTTCCTTGTCCAGAGTTGCCAATGGATTTAAGCAAGGTTCCAAGAGGGGTTTTTTGTCCCATGGCGATACTCGGGCCTCAATTAATGTTGGAATTTCGATATTGTATGGGAATTGCTCCCTTTAGGAGCCCTCCTGTTGAAACTTTGATGGAAACCACTTCTCCTGCTATCTCCTTGATTTTGGTCATGCTTGTCGGTTTATTTGGCCTGACAGGATTTGGTATTTATTCATCATTTGGTCCTCCGTCTAAAAAACTTGATGACCCTTTTGACGAGCATGATGATTGAAAACCGTTCTGGTGCAATAGGACTCAGTCATGCTTGGCTCAGAGTTCTGTGTGCCTAAGATATTTTTATGTTGATTTCAACTTGGCGCGATTTGAGATATTGGGAAGAGTCACTCTTTTTTTTTTTTTTTGAAGTCTTCTTAGAGTTTCTGCGAAGGAATTTCAAGAATTGGACCAGTCGCTTGCCTTGATCCATTGCCATCACTTGCTTTTGCAACACTGGCGCTGCTTTTGACTGATCATCCAGAAGACTAGTTGTAGAACTTTAAGGACTGCGAAACATTTCAATACACGCCAAAAGAGGGGGTAGTTAGGCCTTTTTAGTATGAAGAACACCTTTAAGCCTCATAAGATGTACTCGATTCCATAGTCGTGTTAGGTCCCCATGCTTGCCCTCAAGATTTCCGTATATACGGTCGTCTTCTTTTTTATCACGGTATTTTTGTTTGGGTTCTTGGCTAGTGACCCAACAAGAACCCCTGCTAGGAAGGATCTAGAAGGACCTCAAGATTAAGAAAAGGCAATCTCCATGGTTCTGTGATTCTTAGTCACGCTAAGCACTGGTCTGATCTGGCTAAGTGCGTTATCAGATCATGGGAGGATCAGTAGCCTTTGCATCAGGCGATTGGCGGCAAATAGCCACCTTTTCTGGATCGCAGGATTGATTGCTTCAGGGAGCATTGGCTTGGCCTTTGCCTCTGAGCAAAAGTCTTATGTAAGAAAATATTCAGCTATTGACTGGCAATTATTTAGTTTGGCTGATAATGATTATGCAGTTAATCTTGATGATAATACTAATGTAAACCCCCAATCTTTCTCTGATTTAACTAGCAAGCTACAATTAAGTTCGAAGTGGCAAAGTTATGATCTAGAAAGAAAGATTTTTGTGGCTGAAGGTAGTGCAATTGCTGTGCTGAATGGATATGCACTTCAGGCAGATCGCATTGAGCTTGATAGAAATAATGACAGTCTTTTTGCGAAAGGAAATGTAAGATTCAGGAAAGGAGATCAGTTCTTTCAAGCGAGCTCTTTAGAATATAATTTAATTACTAGAGAGGGGTACTTAGAGAATGTTTATGGTGTAATTAATTTTACAAATCTTCAGGAGCAATTGGCTCAGGTAAATCGAGCTATTCATCTGAGGGATCGAGATAACTTATTTTCTGATAATAGAGACGATGGTGATTCTGAGCAAACATTATCTAAAAATGGGGCTCGGGATTTATATATAGAAGATCTAAATCAAAAAGTAAAGAGTTTAGAAATTAATGATAGTTTTATGCTCCAAGGTAAATTTGGAGTTCCATTTAGAGCATCAAGATTAGACAATTATAGGGAGTCATCGGGAGATAGACTTTCTAAGATTCAAAAACTTTGGAAAGATAAATTTATTAGTGGAAGTATCCAAAAATGGCGAGTCCAGGCTATGAAATTGCAAATAAGTCCAAATGGATGGAGAGCAGATAAAATTAGTTTTACAAATGATCCATTGACCCCGTCTCAGGTAAGGATTGATGCAACTGATGTAGTCGCTACTGAAGAAGATGGTGATCTTCTTATTAAGACTGATAAAAATATCCTTATTCTTGAGGAGAGCCTTAGGTTGCCCTTATTACGTAATAGAAGAATAAGAAAAAAAGATAATGTACACAACCGTTGGGTTGTCGGGATTGATGTTAAAGATCGTGATGGTTTATTCCTTGGAAGGCAGCTAAAACCAATTTCATTGGGAGAGAACTTTACTCTTTCAATGCAACCTCAGTTTTTGATACAACGCTCATTTATTTCGGAAACAGATAAATATGCTAATAGTTCTAAAGCTAAAAAGACTATAACTTCTTTTGATCTCTTTGGGTTGAAGTCATCATTGAATGGAATTGGATTGGGATGGAATGTTGATATCAATACAGATATTAGCTCTTTGAATACTGATCATCTTTCGGATGCAACTAGACTTTGGATGACCGCTAGAAAAAGTTTAAACATTCCTATCTTAGATAAGATCGATGCAAATATATTTGGAGCCTATAGATATAGAGCATGGAATGGTTCTTTGGGAGAAACTGATATTTATTCAGCATACGGTTTCTTCCTGGAAAAGAAAGGTAATTGGAATTATAAAAAGCTACAAAATAATTACTTAGTAAGAACTGGTTTAGGAAATTATAAAGCTGATTTGTCGACTAAAGAAGGATCCAATTTTTTGTGGAGAACTAATTTTTATGCATCTCTTAAGAGTTCTTACCCTGTCTGGAAAGGTAAAATTTCAAATAAAGCTTTGTCCTCTGTTTATCGCTATAGCCCTTTGCCAATAGTCCCTGGATTGGCAATTAATACAAGTATTAAAACATCATATTTTGCTTACAATAACGGAAACTCTCAGTCTAATCTGAGTTTCAGTGCGGGCCCTACATTGACCCTTGGCCATTTCACAAAACCATTTTTAGATTATAGTAGATTGTCTGTATTTGTTGGCGCTACTATTAAACAAGGAAATAGTCCATTTGATTTTGATAATGTTATTGATCTAGCAACAATTGGAGTTGATCTATCTCAGCAATTATTCGGACCATTAGTGATTAATTCTTCCTTGGAATATAATATCGATAGAAGTTCTAAATATTATGGAAAGCCAATTAACTCGCAATTTGAACTTCGTTGGCAGAGAAGATCCTATGACATGGCTATCTTTTATAATCCATATCAAGCTATGGGTGGATTCAAGATAAGATTAAATGATTTTAGATTCCAAGGAACAGGTTTACCTTTTATGCCAGGTAATGATTCTGAGAGCATGTAAAAATATTGGTAATTGAATCTAATTGCTATTTTGATCTACAAATTAGATTAATTGTTAAAGTTCTCTAGATAAGGCAATTGGTCATGAAGTTTAAGAAGTTTATGATGATTAGAAATTAACTGACTTGTAGCATCCCATTGCCCAGAAATAAGCATCTGTTTTGGACCTACCTCTATTGAAACTTTCCATTCATTGTTGTAGTTCTGAAAAGTTTCCTTTTCTAAATCTATTATGTATTTATCGGAAGCTTTTTTCTCTATTGCGCTCTGAATTTCCTCAAGATTAATTTTTGATGCAGTTACACATGGTATTCCTAATGCTAGACAGTTTCCATAGAAGATCTCTGCAAAACTTTCTCCAATTAATCCTCTAATTCCCCACCTCATTAGTGCTTGAGGTGCATGTTCTCTACTTGATCCGCATCCAAAATTGCCATTGACAATAAGAATTGATGCTCCTTTATTATTGGAATCATCGAAAGGATGATTCCCTTTTAACTCTTTTCTATCATCAGCAAAAACCTGTTCTCCTAAATTCTCAAAACTTACACATTTTAGAAATCTTGCGGGAATAATTCGATCTGTATCGATGTCATTTCCTTTTAATACAAGGCAATTACCTTGTATTTTTATAATTTTCCCTTGAGGAAAGTCTGTGTTTAGCTTCATCAATTTCCAGAAATAAAGTTTCTAACATCAGTAATGGACCCTTCAATAGCTGCAGCGGCAACCATCGCTGGACTCATAAGGAGGGTTCTTCCATTGGCTGAACCTTGTCTTCCTTTGAAGTTTCTGTTGCTTGAACTTGCGCTGATTTGACTACCTTCCAATCGATCAGGGTTCATTGCTAGGCACATTGAACAACCTGGTTCTCTCCATTCAAACCCTGAATTAAGAAATATTTTATCCAGTCCTTCCCTTTTTGCTTCTTTTGATACTTGTTCAGAACCTGGCACTACAAAAGCTTTAACATCTTTTGCAACATGTCTTCCTTTTACTATTGAAGCAGCAGCTTGGAGATCAGAAAGACGACCATTTGTACAACTTCCTATAAAACAAACATCGATTGGGGTACCGGTGATAGGTTTGCCTGGTTTTAGATCCATATAGCGATAAGCTTCTTTTGCAATTGCTTTTTCATTTTCTTCTAATAAGTCCGGAATAGGTAGGCATTCATTGATGCCAATTCCTTGTCCTGGTGTAATCCCCCAAGTGATAGTTGGTGCAATTTGAGAAGCATTAATTTCAACTTCGTCGTCATAAATTGCATTGGGATTACTGCAGATACTTCTCCACCAAATTAATGCTTTGCCCCAGTTTTCTTTGTGTATCTCTTGGGTGTGTTTTTTAAGATATTCGAAGGTAGTTTCGTCAGGATTGATATATCCACATCTAGCACCGCCTTCAATAGCCATATTGCATATTGTCATTCTTTCTTCCATAGAAAGCACTTCAATTGCAGGACCAGCAAATTCATAGGCATAGCCCACTCCTCCCTTGACGCCCAATCGTCTAATGACATGAAGAATCAAATCTTTTGCATATACCCCATTTTTAAGTTGTCCATCAACCCAAATGCGGCGCACTTTGAGCTTGTTCATGGCCAGACTTTGACTCGCTAGTACATCACGTACTTGACTAGTGCCTATACCAAAAGCAATTGCTCCAAAAGCACCATGAGTAGAAGTATGCGAGTCGCCACAGGCAATTGTCATGCCAGGTTGGCTAAGGCCTAATTCAGGTGCAATTACATGAACTATTCCTTGGTTGCCACTATGCAGGCCATGTAATTTGATTTGATGTTCCTCACAGTTTTTCTCTAATGTGCTAAGCATTTCTTCTGCTAAGGGGTCAGCAAAAGGTCTTTGTTGACTAATAGTTGGAACTATGTGATCAACTGTGGCTATGGTCCTTTCTGGACAGCAAACTTTTAATTTCTTTTCTGCTAGGGCGGCAAAGGCTTGAGGGCTAGTAACTTCATGAATTAGATGCAGCCCAATAAAGAGCTGTGAGCCTCCCCCTGGAAGTTCAGCTATTCGGTGGAGGTCCCAAACTTTGTCGTAGAGGGTTCCTGAGCTCAATTTAGAAATGATTTCTTAGCAGTTGACATTAGCTCCGAGTAAGCAAAAGTAATCGTAATTTATTCAGACTTCCTACAACACTCAATTTTTGAATAGCAATTCTTCCTTTGTAAGAGCCAAAACTTTCTGAACTCAATGAGCAGCCGTGAGGTCCGGCAATCGCAAAATGGATTAATCCAACTGGCTTGGAAGTGCTACCTCCATCGGGACCTGCTATGCCACTGGTGGCAATGCTCCAATCTGCTCCGCTGTTTTTTCGAGCCCCTTCTGCCATCGCTTGAACAACTTGACTTGAGACTGCTCCATAGTCTTCTAAAAGTTGATAAGGGACTCCAAGAAACTTGTGCTTGATATGGTTGTTGTAAGCAATAATCCCACCGAGGAAGGCATTGGAGGCGCCTGGAATTGCGGATAATGTTGCTCCTATCCCTCCACCAGTGCATGATTCGGCAACAAATAACTTTTCGTTTTTAGCTATAAGCATTTTGATTACAACGGAAGCTAGGCTTTCGTTATCTGTTCCGTAAAAATAATTGCCAAATCTCTTGAGTATCTTTTTTTCAATTGGTTTGATGATTTCTTCTGCTCTTTCTTTAGATTGTTCTTTGGCTGTTAAACGAAGTCTAACTTCACCGATATCTGCGTAAGGAGCCAAAGTTGGATTGGTATTTGTGAAAAGGTCATCTGCTTCTTCGGCAAGTTGCGACTCTCCAATTCCAGTAAATCTCATGACTTTACTGATAAAAATATTCCTTTGAGATGTTTTTTCCATTAACCAAGGGACTGCATAGGAACTCCACATGGCTTTTAGTTCACTGGGTACACCTGGGAAGGTAAGGATTGTGAATCCTTCCTTTGGCGTCCAAATCATTCCAGGTGCAGTCCCAAAGTCATTAGGAATAATCTTTGCTCTTTCTGGAAATAGCGATTGTTTTAGACTTTCTTTTTTAGTTGATCTTGATTGAGTTATAACTTTCGCTTCTATTTTATTGAAAACATTTTCTCTCTTTTTTAGTTTCGAGTTAAAAGATTCGGCAATAACTTCTGTCGTTATGTCATCTTGTGTAGCTCCCAGGCCCCCAGTAGTTATTAAATAATTACTTCTTTCTGAGGCTTCTAATATTGATTCCTTTAGTCGCTTTGGATTATCACCAATTACTGTTTGTCTGTAATGAGGTAATCCTAGTGCAGCAAGCTCTTCTGCAAGCCAGCGTGCATTACTATTTAGAATATTCCCCAAAAGTAGCTCAGTGCCAATGCATAGTATTTCTACTTCATTTTGTCTTGAATCATTTTCTGTCATAATACCTATTAAGTGACTAATTGCTTCTATTAAAATTAGGAAAATACTTGATAATATTAAGGATTAGGTTGTTGAAATGGGTAAATAAGTTACGAGACTGTCATTATAAATCTATGTTGTCATTTTAAAAAAAATAAATTCAACCTATATATAAGGGGTTTTTAATGCAGAGTTCTTCCACTTTTTTTAAACATCTTGATTGAACATCAGAGTCTTTTGGATTCAACAGTTTTTCTGCTATTAGATCCGCGATCTCCGCAAAATCTTCTTCGTTGAATCCTCTAGTTGTCAGAGCTGCTGCACCAAGTCTTAGTCCGCTAGTAACGAAAGGAGATTCTGGGTCAAAGGGGACTGTGTTTTTATTAGCTGTGATATTGATTTCACTAATGAGCTTGTCTGCTTCTTTGCCTGTTAAGCCAATTTTACGTAAGTCTAGTAGGACTATATGGTTATCGGTTCCGCCGCTGACGACATCAATTCCTTTTGATTGGATGCGAGTTGCTAAGGCTTTTGCGTTTGCAACTAATTGATGGCTATATCTCTTGAAAGTTGGTTGAAGAGCTTCCCCGAATGCAACTGCTTTGCCAGCTATGACATGCTCCAGGGGACCGCCTTGCGTTCCAGGGAAAACAGCTTTATCTAATTTTTTTCCTAGTTCTTGGTTGTTAGACAGAATTAGTCCCCCTCGAGGTCCTCTGAGGGTTTTGTGAGTTGTTGTAGTTACAACATCGCAATACGGAAGAGGACTGGGGTGAACTTGCGCAGCTACTAAACCAGCAATATGTGCCATGTCTGCTAATAAATAAGCATTGATTTCATTTGCAATTTCCTGAAATGCTTTGAAATCAATTGTTCTTGGATAAGCGGAATAACCGCAAATTATTAACTTTGGCCGATGTTGTAAAGCCAGTTGCCGAATGGCCTCCATATCTAAGCGTTGTGTGTCTTTGTTGACTCCGTAGTGCACAACTTGGAACCATTTCCCGCTGACATTTACTGGTGATCCATGCGTGAGATGGCCGCCATGGGATAAATCCATCCCCATGATCGTATCCCCAGGGTTTAATAGGGATAGAAATACTGCGAAGTTAGCCTGCGCTCCACTATGAGGTTGGACATTTGACCACTCAGCATTAAATAGTTGCTTGGCTCTCTCAATTGCAAGCTCCTCAATGGCATCTATATGCTCACATCCGCCGTAGTAACGCTTATGAGGCAGGCCTTCAGCATATTTGTTGGTAAGCACTGAGCCTTGAGCTTGCATAACTGCTTGAGAAGTGAAATTTTCACTAGCAATCATTTCGAGATGCTCTTCTTGGCGCTGAAGTTCCTTATTGATCAAAGATGCAATGACTGGATCGCTATCTTTTAGGTTGCGATTAATTGGATTTGCAGAGCTATTGCTCATATCCTTTATCTAAGTAGTTTTTGGATCGTAGGTATGATTTAACTCTCTTTAAAAGAATCCGTCTCTTTTGATTATTTGAAAATGTGTGAAAAAACACATTCCCTCAATTATTTTGGTGTTAGACGCGCCTGGAGAGATTCGAACTCCCGACCCTCTGATCCGTAGTCAGATGCTCTAATCCGCTGAGCTACAGGCGCTTGTAAGAATTTATAAGACTCTATCAAGGGGGTTTTCGTCAACCAAGGCATCCTTATAACGCCACAATCAAAACAATCGCAAATCTTCTTATGCCTCTTCGCTGGTACGGAAATGGTGACTCTAGCGATCCCATTTACCTTCATTTTTCAAGAATAGTTAATTTCACAATTCATGCTGGAGCCTATGCGGCATTGAATAGCTTTCTTTGGTTTGTTCAGCAGATTCGCCATCCATGGGACCATTTGAGTACTTTCAGTGAAGTTTGGCTTGTTTTGCTTCTTTCACATTTGCTGTTTGTAATTGTTCGTAGACCAAACGATGCAAAGCAGTTGGAACTAGACAAAGAATGAAGTCGTTTAATCGATTAGTTGTATGACTCTTGATTTAGCTCAATTAAGAGACCTAGAAGTTGTCATTGCAGATAGCATTTACATACAAGTTGCTAAATGGCATTTGTATTTAGGTGACGCTGGTTTGGCTAAGGCATTAGCTCTTGAATGCAATGCCAAATTAGGTTTAGGCTCAAATGAGGCAGCTAGGCAGGCACTTGAGTCTGTTCAAGTGCAACTGGGCAACGGTATAACGAGTGTTCCTTTGTCTAAGCTAATAACTACAAGTCAAGTTAATGACTTAGAAGAGATCTTGGACTCTTTTTGCAGATAAGGTTGTCTAGAAAAGAGAATTCTTGTGCTCATTATTCAGGTTACGAATGTACGAGAGGTGATGCGAAAGCGCTTTGGGCTTTTGGGAGAAAAGGTTATTGGGAAAGTTATGGATTCAGAAGCAGAGGTCGAGAAAGCTCTAATACAAGAAATGGAAGCTGCTTTTCAGGAATTTGGAATAGAAGCAAAGATTATTTCAGCTCAAGTCCCAAACTTAGTAATAGGAAATAATCTTGAATTACCTCTGAAAGTCAGAGAAGAAAGACAGGTCAATCTTAAGCGCGAATAAATTTCTTTTTAATTAAAGTCAGAGAATATGAGACTTCTTCAATTCCTAAGACGTGACATATGTAATAAAAGCAAAATAAGCTAAGTGAAGATGAAATTAAAATGCTCATTAAAAGTCCATAAGATGTAGAGGGCCATCCTATAAATGTTTTAAGGCAAAATGCAATTAGTCCTGAAATTAATCCGCTAAATAAGATCTTTAAAAAATCTATTAACCACTCATTGATAGGTAATTTCCCCAATTTTAATTTCAGGCTGATAAGTAGTCCAATGCAAGTTGCTAAATTAACTAGTCCAGTCGCTAGGACGAGTCCAGCTGCTCCAAAGTTTAAATTAAATTGGTTACCATAAGGGGATGGGCCTCCAATAAGAATCCAATCAAAAATAAAATTTAGAGCAATTCCTATTATTGAGAATTTAAATGGAGTATTGCCATCGCCAAGCGCATAGAAGACTCTAACTAGTAAATCTCTTGCTAGATAAGTTGGCATTCCAATCCCATAAGCAATTAATAATCCTGAGACGAGACTTACAGCTTTGTGATCAAAAGCTCCTCTTTCATAGATGAGAGTGATAATTGGCTCACTTAAAACAATGAATATACTCGCCAGAGCGACCATGGATACTGAAGAGAGCATTAATCCTTGCTTGATTCTTTTAATGAGCTCTTTTCTTTTTGATTGATGGGTTAACTTGGAAAAAGTTGGTAAAAGAGGAATTAATAATGCATTCGAAACTACTCCTAGTGGAGCTTGAACTAAAAGACTTGAATAGCTAAGAGCTGAAGCTGCACCGACTATTGAAGATGCAAATAGTAAATCAGTGCAGACATTTATTTGCAGCATCCCAGATGAAAGTGTTGCAGGTGCAAGTACTTTCCAAACCTCACGTACTCCTGAATGTTTCCAGTCCCATGCCAAAGAAATTCTTGCAAACCCTTTTTTAATTAATTTAGGTAGTTGAATGAGCCATTGAAGAAGAGCTCCTGCTAATGTTGAGATTGCTAGAACAATTCCTCCTTCTAAAGATATTTGATTAGGTTCAAGATTGAAGCCGCTTTTAAACCAAAAGAATCCGATTCCAACTATTACAGCTAAGCTAGAAATTAAGGGAGATATTGATGGAAGAAAATATTCACCTGTTGCATTAAGGGTGCCAAAGCCAATGCCTATTAAACCTGCTAAAAATGCTATAGGTGCCATTATCTGAAGTTGAATGACAGCAATCTTATGAATTCCTGGTTCTAGTCCTGGTCCTAGGAGCTTTAATAGAGGATCAGCACTAATTATTACTATTGCCGTTATTATTAATAATATTGAGCTAATTAAAGTATTGATCGAGGTAAATATGTATTTTTGTTCTCTTTTTGTTTTCTTGCTTAGGACGCTGACCATTGCAGCATGAAAAGGTCCATTAATGCCTCCTAAGAGAATTAGCAAAAAACCTGGAATGATATAAGCATAGTTATATGCGTCATATGCAGCACTAACTCCAAAAGTACCTGCTATTACTAATTGCCTGACCATCCCTATGATTTTGCTCAGGATTGTTCCTGCACTGACTACAAGGGCTATTTTTTTTAACGATTTCACCATTAGCTAGCTGTGTCCCAAAATGTAAATCAAGTAGATGGTTTTCTGTCTTTTAGAAAATCGGCATTTTCTTAGTTATTTGAAAAATCATGACTGGTATGCAATTGCTGAAATTCCCATTTTTAACAGAAGGGGTTTTGATTAAACGCTATAAGCGCTTTCTTGCTGATGTCCAATTGGACAGTGGGGAAATAGTGACAGCTCATTGTGCCAACACTGGTCCTATGCAAGGAATTCTTAAGGTAGGTGGCAAAGTGAGGCTTAGATATGCATCTTCTCCGACTAGAAAACTCAAATGGACTTGGGAGCAAGCTGAAGTAGAGGGAGTAAACGGCTCTTCTTGTTGGGTAGGTGTAAATACTGCTCTTCCGAACTTACTGATTCGCCTAGCAATTGAGAGTGGTTTCTTGCAAGATGAAATAGGCCCAATTGGATTAATTCGTAAAGAGGTTAAATATGGAATTAATGGTCGATCAAGAATTGATTTATTGTTAATTCCTTCTGAGATTGCTATTGATAAAAGACAAATATATTTGGAAGTTAAAAACACTACTTGGGTAAGGGATTCTCTGGCTTTGTTCCCTGATACTGTTACAGAAAGGGGGCAAAAGCATTTAAAGGAATTGATTGGTGTTTTGCCTGATTCAAGAGCCGTTTTGATTCCTTGTTTGAGCAGAATGGATGTAGATGGCTTTGCGCCTGGAGATAGCGCTGACCCTCTATATGGAAAGCTTTTTAGGCAGGCCCTCAAGGAAGGCGTAGATGTAATACCTTGTTGCTTTGGATTTCATAAAGATCACATTACTTGGGAAGGGAAAAAGCCCGTATGCATTTAATTTCTCGAGATATCTAAATTTGTAGCCTATAAAGCTTCTTGATCCATAACCAGCTTTTTGTATCAATGACAACACGAGAGAAATAAAAACTGGATAATGCTAGTTGAAGCTTTGGACTTGTAAGTCCAGATCTAATTTGCAGTTATTGATTTTCTATGACTACTGCTTTGCATTCACCTCCTAAGAGACGCACTGCGCCTCTTCAAGAGGCAAGTCTCTTGAATGGCCCAATGCTTCTTTTTCGTAGCATCAGAGGCCTAGGCTCACATCGATCTTTGATGTGGCTCGCATGTGTTCCTATTGCGCTGGTTGGCTTAGGCCTTTTTAATCTTTCAGCTCATGCTGCAGAGATGCCTGAATTAAGTGCAGCCTTCCTAGCAAATAATTTATGGCTATTAGTCGCCACAATTTTGGTGATTTTTATGAACGCCGGCTTCGCAATGGTAGAAGCAGGAATGTGTCGACAAAAGAATGCTGTCAATATTTTGGCTAAAAACCTCTTTGTTTTTGCACTTGCTGTAACCGCATATTGGTTTGTTGGTTATTCATTGATGTATGGAGATGCAATTGCTGCAGGTTGGCTCTATTTCAATGGCTTGTTCTTTGATCCAGCTGTTACTCCAGAATTGATTGGAGAAGCTGGTTTGGTTCCAACTGTTGATTTTCTGTTTCAGGCTGCATTTGCTGGCACAGCTGCAACTATTGTTTCTGGCTTAGTCGCTGAACGTGTCAAATTTGGAGAGTTTGTTGTTTTCTCTTTGGTTTTAACCGCATTCATTTATCCAGTTGCAGGGAGTTGGCAATGGAATGGTGGTTGGCTAAGTGAAATGGGTTTTGTGGACTTTGCAGGTTCGTCAATTGTTCATTCAGTTGGAGCCTGGGCAGGTCTTGTAGGTGCAATGCTTTTAGGACCAAGAATTGGAAAGTTTGTTAATGGCAAAGCGCAGGCAATGCCAGGACACAACATGGCTATAGCAACCTTAGGTGCCCTTGTCCTTTGGATTGGTTGGTATGGATTTAACCCAGGATCTCAACTCGCAATGGATCAGTGGGTTCCATATGTAGCAGTTACTACTACTCTGGCAGCGGCTGGAGGAGCTATTGGAGCAACTGTTATTTCGACAATGACTTCAGGAAAGCCCGATCTGACGATGATCATTAATGGAATTCTGGCAGGTCTTGTAAGTGTTACTGCTGGTTGCGGCAATCTCACTATGGCTGGCGCTTGGTTGGCTGGTTTAGTTGGAGGTGTAATCGTAGTTTTCTCTGTTTCTGCTCTTGATTCATTTGGTATTGATGATCCAGTGGGCGCTTTCTCTGTGCACGGGGTCTGTGGAATCTGGGGAACACTTGTAGTCGGACTATGGGGTTTTGATATACAAGGAGATGGATCTGCTTTAGGTCTATTTGTAGGAGGTGGATTCACTCAACTTTGGGTTCAATTTGTTGGATGTGCTGCCTATGCAATTTGGACAGTGGTTACTTGTTGGATTGCTTGGAAGGTCATTGGAGGATTCTTTGGTGGCATTCGTGTTTCTGAGCAAGAAGAAATTGCAGGCCTTGATATTGGGGAGCATGGTATGGAAGCTTATCCAGACTTTGCATCTGCAGGAAATTAAAATTCTGCTGATCTGTAATGAAAAAAGCCTGGCGAAAAGCCAGGCTTTTTTCATTTTTCTTGTTTAATAAGTTAAGTTCTTCAAAGTATTTATGATGTAGCCTCTATCAATATGGACACACAAGCATTTAAGCGCTCTCTTCATCATTCCGACAGGTATAACAGAAGAGGCTTTGGTTCTCCGACAAAACGAGCTCAGGAACTAGAGAAGGCCTACCAGAGTAGTTTGATCACTTCAATTAGAGATAACGGATATCTTTTAGAACATGGACGACTCAAGGTAAAGCTTGCTCAGGCATTTGGCTTTTGCTGGGGAGTTGAAAGAGCTGTAGCTATGGCTTACGAAACACGACGCCATTATCCGAATGAAAGTATTTGGATTACTAATGAAATTATTCATAATCCCTCAGTTAATGATCATTTGAGGAATATGAATGTAAGGTTTATATCTGCTGAAGATGGGGTGAAGGATTTTTCTTGTGTGAAAGAAGGAGACGTAGTTATTTTGCCTGCCTTTGGTGCCACTGTTCAGGAGATGCAACTTCTCCATGAGAGAGGATGCCACATCATTGATACGACATGTCCTTGGGTTTCAAAGGTATGGCATACCGTAGAAAAGCATAAAAAACATACTTTCACTTCTATTATTCATGGCAAGGTAAAACATGAGGAAACCCTTGCTACTAGCTCCTTTGCGGGTAAATATCTTGTTGTTCTTGACTTAGAAGAAGCTCAATTTGTGGCTGATTATATTCTTGGCAAAGGAGATCGTGAGCAATTTATGCGGCATTTTTCCAAGGCTTGCTCTACAGGTTTTGATCCTGATAAGGATCTTCAACGAATTGGAGTTGCTAATCAGACTACGATGTTGAAAAGTGAGACTGAAGAGATAGGCCGTTTGTTTGAAATGACAATGTTAAAAAGGTATGGTCCGGCAGATCTAAGCAAACACTTTCTTGCTTTTAATACTATTTGCGATGCGACAGAGGAAAGACAAGATGCAATGTTCTCATTGGTAGATGAACCCCTTGACATGCTTGTAGTTATCGGTGGATTTAATTCTTCAAATACAACCCATTTGCAAGAGATAGCAATTAGTAGAGGTATTAAGTCTTTCCATATAGATGCACCAGAAAGGATTGAAGTTGAAGGTAATTCTATTACTCACAAACCTTTGGGAGAAGATCTCCTAACTGAACCTGACTTCTTACCTGAAGGAAAAATTAGCGTTGGGATTACTTCTGGGGCTTCAACCCCAGATCGAGTTGTTGAGCACGTGATCCAAAAGCTCATAAAGCTTAGTGACGCTAATTAATTCTTAGATTTATTTTTGATTAACCTGGAGAAATGATTAAGTTTTTGTCTTTTGATTTGATTTAATCTTTAAGTGCGTCGTTTGCGACTCGTTTTGGTGATAGAGATGCGCTTTTTAGAAGGTCTCTATAGGATTTGATATTATTTTGGTCCTAAATAGGGTTATATCCCTAGAGGCAACTAAGATTATCTTCTGAAATTGACTGACGATGGCTGACTCTGGATCTTCTGCACCTCAGGATTCACAATCCGGTGAATTATCTAAAATTCCTCCTACCAAGACTCCTCAAATCAATGCCGCTAAGGCTCCTCAGAAAGTAGAGGTGGTAGTCGAAAGCCCTTCTTCTCAAGGAGAAGTCAACATTAATGCCGAAATTGCTATCTTCTTGCTTCGAGTGGGATTTAGCATAATGATGATTCACCATGGGCTCGAAAAGTTTCAGGATCCTGAGGGGTTCTCCGAGTTTGTGGTAGGTAAATATTTTGCTTTCCTTCCAGGAAATCCAATAATTTGGACTTTTGCCGCTGCATTAACACAAATTATTTGTCCTTTAGGATTAGCTATTGGGATTTTTGCAAGAGTTTCTGCATTGGGTCTATTCTCAACGATGGTTTTTGCTGTTTATTTTCATTTCTTGGATACAGGCTTAGAAGGCTTTCCTCTTGCGGTAGTAGAGAATCATAATTATGCTTTTGAATTGTCAGCAATATATGCTTTAATTTCGCTTTATTTTGTTTGCTCAGGACCTGGAAGATTGTCAGCATTTAAGAAGACGAATAAGATTACATACTATCCAAAGCCTACGGATTAAAGTTAATATTTTAATTCTTAATTCGACTAGTTTCTGTTCGGTTTTTATGATTTACAATCATTTCTTTAGGAAATAGGTAGTTAGTGATTTTGAATATTAGAACAAAACTATCATTTTCGCTTAATGAAGAAAATGTCTTTTGCTAGTTAAGATCATTGATATACCTAGCTTGTTACATGCAGATATAGATGCGTCATCTCTAATGCTTCCTCCAGGTTGAATTATTGCTGAGATTCCTTTCTCGGCGGCCAAGTTTACGGTGTCTTCAAATGGAAAGAAACCGTCACTTGCAAGAACTGCTTCTTTGGCTTTTTCGCCTGCTGCTTCGAGCGCAATTTGCGCAGACCCTACTCTATTCATTTGCCCAGCGCCAATCCCTAAGCTTTGCCCACCAGATGCTATGACAATTGCATTTGATCGGACATGCTTTACAAGCTTCCAGGCAAACTCTAAGTCATTTTTTTCTTTGATATTGGGTTTGCGTTCAGTGACAACTTTCCATGTATTAGGATTGGTCTTCACATCATCTTTTTCTTGAATTAATACTCCTCCTAATATACTTCTAATGTTTTCTCTAGGAGCCTTGTCTATTGCACTTTTGGCTAGTTTTAGTAACCTTAAATTAGATTTTGAGGAGAGAATTTCTCTTGCTTCAGACGAAAAGTCTGGTGCAACAATACACTCTAAGAATAGACTTTTAATCTCTAGAGCAGCATCTTTGTCTACTGTTGAGTTTAGTGCGATAATTCCTCCAAATGCACTAACTCTGTCTGCATTAAGAGCCAACTTTAGTGCACTAGAAATAGAGTCGCTTATTGCAACTCCGCAGGGATTTGTATGCTTCACAACTACAGATGCAGGCTGAATAGACTCTTTGGAACTTTCGCTCGAATATCCAAATTCTAGGATTGTATTTATTGCTGCTTCTAAGTCGAGAAGATTATTTGTACTTAATTCTTTGCCCTGCAATTGTTCAGCGGCACCCCATCCCTGTCCTTTTGAGCTATACCAACTTGATGCCTGGTGTGGATTCTCTCCGTATCTAAGAACTTGTTTTAAGGAAATTTCTTTAAGCCAAGAAGATTCTTTTTGAGCGGTCTTTTTATTTAGCCAATTACTAATACAGATGTCATATTTTGCTGTCAGTTCGAATGCTTCATAAGCAAGTTTTTTTCTAAATTCAATATCAATAGATCCGCTTCCTTTTTCCATTGCCTCTAGGAACTTATTGTACTGATCTGGACTGGTTAATATTGCAACATTTTCATGATTTTTGGCTGATGCTCTTATAAGTGTTGGCCCACCTATATCTATGTTTTCTATTGCCTCATCCCATTCAACTTCTGGATTACTTATGGTTTCATTAAATGGATATAAATTGACTACAACTAAATCTATATGAGCTATTTTCTGTTGAGCTAGATCAGAGTTGTGGACTTGATTGCCTCTTTTTGCAAGGATCCCCCCGTGAATACGAGGGTGCAATGTTTTCACTCTTCCCCCAAGGATTTCAGGGGCTCCGGTGTAATCAGATACACGAGTCACCTCCAGGCCCGCATCCTCTAATAGATTTGCAGTACCTCCACTTGAGAGTAATTTAAAACCATAATTTTCGATCAGAACTCTTGCGAAAGGCACTAAACCCTGTTTGTCTGAAACACTTAGCAAGGCTGTTGGTGCCATGGGAGAACTTAAAGATGAGCTGTTCATGAGCAACCTACGAAAAACTTAGGCAAAATGCTTGTATGAATAATGAATTGATTTGCTATAGATCGTCAGAACCCTCATTTCGCTTGGTTTTATTGCATGGATGGGGTGCTAACGCAGAGGACCTGATTCCAGTTGCTAAGTTGTTGAGTCAAATTAATTCATATCATCTTGAGATAGTTTTATTGAGAGCACCACAGCAACATCCAGATGGTTTAGGTCTTCAGTGGTATGGGCTTTTCCCTGCCGATTGGGAATTAGTTCCATCCGCAATTGTTGATTTGAAATTTCGAATAGAGAAATTGGCAACTCCTCAAATTTCTCTTGAAAAAACAGTACTTATGGGATTCTCCCAAGGAGGAGCTATGGCAATTTCATGTGGATGTGAATTGCCTTTAGCAGGAGTTATTGGATGTAGTGCTTATCCTCATCCAGGTTGGTTCCCACCTTTAGGGAGTCCGCCAGTCTTGTTGACTCATGGGAAGCAAGATGAAGTTGTGCCTATTGAAGCTTCGTATCAAATAATGCAAACGTTTAAAGTTAAGAATCAAGAGATTGAATTAGAGCTTTTTCAATGTGGTCATGAAATAACTCAAGAAATTATTCTCAAGATTCAGGATAAGCTTTTGGTATGGTTTGGTAGTTAATAAAAACTAGAAACCTTATACAAAAGCGTACTCATATTCTTCTATTTCTTCCCAGTCATCTGCAGTCAACTCAAGACCTTCAAACATATATTCTTCTCCCACTGCATCAACAATTGTTCGTAGTGAGGGGAATAGAAAATGGTTCTCCTCTGCATATTGAGCACTAAATAATCCTTTCTCACCCCAGAAGAAACGATCAGTAGTGTGTTCGTTTCTTCGAACATTAAGGATTGCTGGTGAGCTCAGACCTTCCTCAGCAATGAATCGTCTTGCTGCTGTTACAGGTTTATGTTGACCAGTCTCAAGATGGTAGATGGCCACATGTGCAAGTACTCTCTGACCGGCCAAACGTCTACGGCTGATCCTTTTGCGCTTCTTTGACATAGATGAAACTCCTTAAGGAGTGGAGTAAAGAGAAGGATTAGATAGGCTTTGAGCCTTCGTAACAAGGAACTCTTGCTTTGGATGAAGAGTTGCAAGACATGCAAAATCAACTAGAGCTTCAGAAATGGCTTTGCGCAAACAAGTTCAATGAACTTCAATGCGATATTGCAATTCAGAAGACCTGAAGATGGAATGCATCTACTTCTGCTGTAGCCTTGGTTGCACTTAATGTGCAACCCTTTAAGCCAACTTTTCCGAACACTTCACCATAAAGTGATGTGCCAGGCGATACAGCATCTTAATACTTTTTTCCGATTTGGCAAGTTTTTCTTTTGTCCGCCAAACGTACTTTTCTTTAGATCAATCCTCCTATGGAGCTGACGGCAGCTTTTCTGAATTTGGTCCAGCAGCAGCTGAAGAGTTTCGATGGTGAGTCGGCAATCAAAATTTTGGTTGTATATGTAGCTCAAACAAAGAATGATCAGGCTCCGACCCTTGAGGTAGTTGGTCAATGGCCTGTTAGTGATAATTCATTGCTCCCTATAGAAGCTGATAGTGAACTTAGAGCCCCTTCTCCTTATAGGCGTTGGTATCCTCTGCAGAATGAAAAGATGTTGTTAGGAGCATTGAGGGTTGAATGTTTCCACTCGGAGGCGGCTTGGCCAGATCTACTTGATATGCGTTTGAGGGCCTGTGCGTCTGCATTGGCTCAATGTTTAGGTTTGGAATTAGACCGAAAGAGACTTGCGGATGAGTTGATACGTCAGCGCGAGCAAGTCAGTTTGATGGTTCATCAGCTGCGTAATCCTTTGGCTGCTTTGCGCACATATGCTCAATTACTTTTAAGGAGGATTGAGCCTAATAGTGCTCACCGCACTTTGGTTGAAGGCTTGATTGCTGAGCAGGATCAATTGAATAGATATATATCCGTTCTGGATAACTTTAGTGAAGGTAAATTGCCTTCTTCAAATGTTATTGCTGCTCCTTTATTGCTTCCACCAGTTTTACCTAAAACCTCTTCCGTGATTGTTAGGTCTTTATTGGAGCCATTGTTAGACCGTGCTGCAGCAAATGCAGATTTGCAGGGCCGAAAATGGTATGGACCGGTTGATTGGCCTGACTGGGTTGATGAGGAGAAATCTGCTGAATATGGAGTTATTGCTGAGATAGTTGCTAATTTGCTTGAAAATGCATTTAGATATAGTTCTTTTAGTTCTTCTATAGGTCTTCATATAACCTCTGAGGGCCTTTGTGTTTGGGATAGTGGAGACCCTATCCCATCAGATGAGAGAGAAAAAATTTTTGAAAAAGGTTATAGAGGAAGAAGTGTTAAAGAATCAAGTGGAAGTGGAATAGGGCTGGCATTGGCTGTCCAATTAGCAGCTCAGTTAGATTGCAAGCTTCAGTTAGTCAAATCACCTGTAGATTTTGCCCCAAACTTACCCTTAGTAGGTAATGCATTTGTACTTAGACTCCCATGAAAATGATAGCCAATATGAAAAGAATTATTGTTTCTGTTATTACAACAGAAGCTCCATAAGAGTCACCACTATGACCCCCAAGTTTACGCCCTATTATATGAGAAACTGATATTGATGTGATAACTCCTATAGGAATTAATGTCATAATTGCTTTGGAGATTGTTAGGTCATTTATAAATATCGTTATGGTTATAATTAGAATTGTCATAATCAAAATTGATGGTTGCAGATCATTCCAGCCTTCCCATCTTTCTTTATGAAACGAGCTGGATTGTTCTGTGTGCAAATATTTGAAATTGCTAATTGCCCAAAAAGGTGAACATCTTGCCCAGAAGTTTATTACAGGAAGGAGAAATGGTACAAGGCTATTTAGTTTAATTAGTGATGCATATTGAATCAAAGTCACTAATAAAATTCCGCTTGCACCACTTGCTCCAATGCGACTGTCTTTCATTGCTTCGTGGCATTTTTCTTTTCCTGCCCCTAGACCATCAGCGGTATCTATAAGGCCATCAATATGGATCCCTCCTGTAAGCCAATTGCCACAAGCTATTACCAGTAGTGCTAGTGATTCTGTCGACCATCCGAGTTGAGCAAGTGCTAGCCAAAGGATTCCTTGTAAGACTCCAATTACTAAGCCAATTACAGGAGCGAATCGTGCAATTCTGTTGAAATTAGGATTCGGCCATGGCCAGCCAGGTAGAATTGAGTAAAAGATCCATGCACCAGCAAGGTCTTTTAACCATTTAGGTGGTTTCAGGATTAATAGTCTCCTCAATTTAGTGTTACTACAAAGTAATGTTTTTGTATTGATTTAGTCCTTTCTCTATTAAGGCATATTCGCAAATTTGCTTGTGTTTGAGTTTCAAGTCCATTCATATTGCTCTCGTACCCAAGCAAGGGTTGGAAGTTTAATGACGCCTCATGGCTCTGTTTCCACTCCCAAATTTATGCCAGTTGGGACTCTTGGATCAGTTAAAGGAGTTTCCTCTAGTCAGCTTGCTAATACAGGAGCTGAGATGATTTTGGCTAATACGTTTCACTTGCTTTTACAGCCAGGGGAGAGAGTTGTAGAAGGTGCAGGTGGCCTTCATGGTTTTATGGGATGGAAGAGTCCAATCTTGACTGATTCGGGTGGATTTCAAGTTTTTAGTCTTTCCAAATTAAATAGTATTGATGATCAGGGAGTTTCTTTTAGAAACCCTCGTAATGGAAGCAAAATTCTATTAACTCCAGAGAGAGCTATTGAAATCCAGATGGCGCTTGGTAGTGATATTGCAATGGCTTTTGATCAGTGCCCCCCATACCCTTCAACTGAATTAGAGGTGCAAGAGGCTTCTAATAGAACTCATTATTGGCTTCAAAAATGTGTTGAGGCTCATAAGAAAGAAAATCAAGCACTTTTCGGCATTGTTCAAGGAGGATGTTTCCCTCATTTAAGGAAGGAAAGTGCGAAGATTGTCTCTAGTTTTGATTTGCCAGGTATTGCAATAGGTGGTGTAAGTGTTGGTGAGCCAGTAGAGCAGATACATGAAATTGTTAGGTACGTAAGTCCTTTCCTCCCAACTCATTTGCCGAAATATTTAATGGGGATAGGTACTCTCAGGGAAATGGCTATTGCGGTGGCTAATGGGATTGATCTTTTTGATTGCGTCATTCCTACTCGTCTTGGCCGTCATGGAACAGCTTTAGTAAGGGATGAAAGGTGGAATTTGAGAAATGCCTCTTTTCGTAATGACCACTCTCCTTTAGATCCCACTTGTATTTGTGAGACTTGCTCTAGTCACAGCAGGTCTTACTTGCATCACTTAATCCGTAGTGAAGAATTGCTTGGATTAACACTTTTAAGCATTCACAATATCTCAAATTTGATCCGTTTTTCTAATGCGATGAGGTACGCAATTCGGGATGGATGTTTTTCAGAGGATTTCGCTCCATGGGAAAAAGACTCTTCAGCTCGCCACACGTGGTAGCGTCATGGAATCGTTAACGATGATTTTTTAAGGAATGTCAGCTTTGACTCTTGACCTGCTAGCTGAACTGCCTAAGGCCTATCAGGCCTTTGCTCCAACAGTAGACGTACTCCCACTGATTCCCATTTTTCTTTTTCTGCTTGTTTTTGTATGGCAGGCAGCAGTTGGTTTCCGTTAAAACAACTAGCTAGCAATTTTTGAGACCCTCCGGTCTCGAAAATTAATCAAACTTTGCTTAGACCTTCTTCTTCCTAGAAGGTCTAAATTTCTATATTTTCTCAGGAAGGGATAATCCCATGCCTGGATTTTCTACTGCGTGCTCAATTAAGTCTGCCAATTGTAGTGCTCTTGAAGCTTGCTTCCCATCTACAGCAGATTTCTCTAGACCTCGAACACATCTAAGAAAATGTTCAAGTTCAGCGTATAGGGGCTCTATTGACGTTGTACTGACTTCTTCGATGAATCCGTCATGCCTATATAACAATTCTCCATGGTCTGCTGAATACCATTCATGAGCTCGTCTATGGATATGAAGGTTGTGGTTTAGGAAATCAGTTTCAACAAGGCTCTCTCTGCAATGAGCACTAAGACTGCGAATTTTGCGATGACTCATTTTGCTTGCAGTGAGACTTGCAATTACTCCGTTATTAAATCCAAGCGTTGCATTTACATAATCAATAGGGCCATCTCCACTCCTTCCACCTACCGCGGCAAGCTTTACTACTGGTGCTTGAGCTAATTCCAAAACCAAGTCCAGATCATGAATCATTAAATCCAGAACAACAGATACATCATTTGCTCGATCAGCATGAGGACTGTGTCTTCGAGCTTCAAGTACAACAACTTCTTCATTCGCAACTACTTTGATTAATTCACGAAATGCTGGATTGAACCTTTCTATGTGGCCTACTTGGAGTAATCGCTTGGCTTTCTTTGCGGCATTTATAAGAGACGATGCTTCATCTTGAGAAGCTGCAATGGGCTTTTCGATTAAGACATGAAGACCTGCTTCTAGGCAGTGAAGACCTACCTGATGATGCAAAAGTGTTGGGACTGCTATACAAACTGCTTCTACTTCTTGAAATAAACTTTGATAATCTTCAAACCAGCAACAATTAAATTGTTCTGTCGCTAATTTCCCTCTCTCAGGATCTGGATCTGCAACCCCAATGAGTTCAGCATCTTTGAGAAGGCTTAATACCCTGGCATGATGCCATCCCATATTGCCTATACCTATCACTCCAACTTTGACCGGAACCATTGTGGTTACCATTGGAATGAATTTAAGCAAACATAGTGATTATCAACTATCACTGCCCCCCCCCCTGATTTTTCTTTTGTTTTAGGGACAGTTTGACCCGTTTGATACGGGGACCTTTCATGTCAGTGATTTCGATTGTGATGTTTTTGTGAGTTAGAACTTCACCGACTTCTGGCACGTGTTGGAGCTTTTCGAGGACAAAGCCTGCAATTGTATGGTGATCATCAGCTTCTGGAAGGTTTAAGGTCATTTGTCTATTTAGTTCGATAATTTCAAAATCACCAGCAATAAGCCACTGTCCAGGATGACCTTCGATTTCTTGTGATTCTGGTTCTAAACTTCCTGATGGGATTTCATCGCCAACGATTTCCCCTGTTAAATCTGCTGCAGTAACTAAACCTTCAGTCCCTCCGTGCTCATCTACAACAACTAGAAGAGGCTCGCCATTTCTGATTATTGGTAAGAGTTCAGCTAATGTACTGGTTTCTAAAACCATTCTTGCAGGCTGAATGAAAGGTTTTAAAGGTGTATTTGCTTTCATTGTTCCATTGGATATAGCTTCTGCAAGTTGTCTTAGATCAAGCACACCTTTTACATCATCAAGGGATTCTCCTATTACTAAGAACCTTGCATGTTGGGTTTGGTGAACTTCTTTCATTAATTCAGAAAAGCGGACTTCTATAGGCAAAGTGACCATTCCTGAGCGTGGGACCATGACTTCTCTTACTTGGGTATCTCTTAGTGCGAACACTCCTTCTAAAATGTTTCTTTCAGCAGGTTTGAGACCCGTTACGCCTCCTGATTCAATTAGTGCTTCTAACTCTCCAGCTGAAAGGGCTGGAACTAGAGAATCCCATTTTGCATTTAGTCCAATTAAACGAAGCAAAAAGGATGCGATTGATTCAAAAACTTTAAGTAGGGGTGAAAGGGTTTTCATTACAACTTCAAGTAGTGGTGCTAATCGAAGTGCAGCAGCCTCTGGTTGACTGAGGACCAAGGCTTTTGGCAGTAGGCCAGAAAGAAGTGTTGCTAGTAAAACAATTAAAAGAAAAACAGTTATATCAATGATTTGAATAGAACCAGAGTTTTTTTGCCACCAGGTATTACTTATTCCTCTGCCTATCCATCCTAAGGCTACTAACGAAATAGTCCCTCCTAATTGTGAAACGATTAATGAGCTTCTGAGGCGTCTTTGAAGCCTGTGAATTGCTTGTGCTCCTGATTTACCTTCCTCGACTAAGTGCTGCACTCTGCTTGGCCTTAGTCTTAGTAGAGCTACTTCTCCAGCTGCAAAGAAAGCTGGAAGAATAAGCAACATTCCTAGAATGATCAGTCGCATTGATTGTTTTTAATGGGGGTCGCGAGGATCGAACTCGCCTTAGCCGAATTATGAGTTCGGTGCATTCACCAGATTGCTAGACCCCCTTCCTAAAGAGACTAAAAACATTTTGATGATAATAAAGGTTCTGACAGGAATAATAAATAAATCCTATTGGCGATATGAAGGGAATGAATCCATGATGCAATTGTCGCAATGAATGAATGATTTCATGGATAGACAAGTAAATCGAGAAAAACTTCTGACTCTATTGGCTCGAGATGCCTATAGAAGTGGAGAGTTCACCCTTTCATCAGGCCGTAAGAGCAATCATTATGTCAATTGCAAGCCGGTTTCGTTAAATGGGTATGGTCTTCGTCTGATCAGTGAGGCCTTGTTAGATCATGTGGAGCCAGAATCATTAGCTGTGGCAGGGTTGACCCTTGGAGCCGATCCTTTGGTGAGTGGTGTTGTAATGACTGCAGTGAATTATTCACGCTCTTTAAATGCACTGATTGTAAGGAAAGAGCCTAAAGGCTATGGAATGGGTAAATGGCTCGAAGGGCCACTCCCTCCTCAAGGAGCTTTAGTAACCGTTTTGGAAGATGTCGTAACTTCTGGGGCATCGTCACTAAAGGCTGTGAAACAACTTAGAGATATTGGCTATCAAGTTAATAAAGTAATTGCAATTGTTGATCGAGAAGAAGGTGGAAGTTTGGCAATGAAGGAAGATAAAATAGAGCTAGTAAGCCTCTTTGTTTTGAATGAAATCGCCAATAGATCAAAGCAGGATTTATGATGAGTACTTCAAAGACTTTGGTTTGGGAAGAAGATTGGCCTTCCTTGAGAATTGATGGAAAAGGTGTAAGAAATTTCTTAAATGGACAAGTTACAAGTAATCTTATTGATGTTAAAGAAGGTTTAGTGATTAGAACTTGTAGATTGAATGTACTTGGGAAGCTTAAGTCTATTTTGGAGATAAGATTTAATTCTAACGGGGCAGATGTGGTGGTATTAAGTGGCTCTTTAGAGGATGTATATAATGACTTTGAAGAAAGGATTTTTCCTGCAGATAGAATAGATAGCCTGAGACGAGATAAGATTAGAAGATTGGAGATAATTTCTAAAGAAAGTATTGATATAGAATGTCAAATCTTTTTCAGTCCTTTTTATCATGAATTATTTGATGATCCTCGAAAAATGAAAATAGCTAGTAAGAGAGAAGTGGAGATCTGGAGGCTTAAAAAAGCTTTGCCTATTGGGAAGGGCGAAGTTGATTTAGATGCTAATCCACTTGAATTGGGACTGATGAATCTAGTTGATTTGGATAAAGGCTGTTATGTTGGACAAGAGGTAATTGCCAAGCTATCTAGGGCAACTTTCTTGAGGCAAGAAATAAGATTCTGGAACTCTGATCAACTTGTTGAGGAAGGCTCTTATTTGTTTGATTTTTCTACTAAAAAAAATGAAATAGTAAAAGCTGGTGTAGTAACTTCATCTTTATTTTTATCTAAAGATTTAGGTAGTATTGGGCTTGCAATTGTTCAAAGAGACTACCTAGAAAAAGGACAATTGCTTCTTAAAGACTCTCTCTCTATAGTGAACTTGGTTCTTCCTCCTAAGTGAGGTAGTGGATTTATATCTGTTGATTTGATCTATTAACCTTTACTCATGAGCCAATTTGTTACTGCCCATGTTGCAAGGCAGTCATCTTTATTGTATTCAAATATTGATTTTAACTTTGTTGACTTTTTTCTATCTTCTATTTTGACTTGTTTCCATTGTCTCCACCAAAGTAAGGCATTGGGTCCATCTGCTCCAGCTTGATGCCATTTAAATCCAATCCAGCCGGCTAAAGATTTTAATCCATAACTATTGATTGGCAACCTCCAATATTCTCTTGTCCGAGAATGAATATCGATCATTCTATTGCAGATTTTACTTATATCTTCTTCAGGTAGATTGTTTTTCTTAGCCATCCTAGAGATAGTTATTATCTCTGTCTCTCCATAGTGGAGTATTGGCCAGTCTTGGTACTTCTCTAGCTTCATCTTTAATTTTTTCCATGTATAAGATTCGTCTTTTTTTTCTAGATTAAGTATTGGATGATATCTTCCCTTTTTGATATTCCATGACCCATTCTCTTCTCGCTTCAAACTCATTAATCCATGGAGAAAATCATTTCTCTCGTCTGGATCTGATTCTATGTCATAGATTAAGATTCCTTTGGCAAAATTGATCTCTGGCAAAATCTTATCTGGATTTAATCTTTCTATATCGCCATTTAGTTGAGCTTTTGCTTGTGCTACTAGTTCAAATGCAATTTCTCCATGTTGCTCGCCAAATTTGTGAAGTTTGCTTGCAAGATCAATGGGTTCAGTCTCAGCTAGATCCTTTAAAAGATTTATCCCAAGACTCTGAAGGATTTCGCGACGTCGTGCTCCAATGCCATTTACCTCACTTAAGTGCCCTATAGCAGCTGCCTCTGCATTGCAGACTCCTCTCCAGGAACAAAGAGTACATTTTTTTCTGTCAGAAGTTATTGGAGGCGGAATAGTTTTTTTTAATTCTTCGCTCAGGTTTTCTAATGAATTAATTAATTGATTTTGCAGCAACTTGTTTAATTGAACATGCTCAATTTCTAGGCCTTGATTTGTCTTTCTGATAGCAAGGCCATAAGGAACTTTGTTCTCCAGAAATGGTTCAAGCAAAAAGCCATTTAGACAAAGATTGAGCTTTTGTTCACGAGTTAGACGTTTCCCTTGTTTAGCAATGACTGGTCTGTATGAAAAATCTCCCCATTTGCTTTGCCCTTCGGTTTTTTGAAGAAGGTGAGGGTGTGCTTCTAGTTTGATACCTTTAGGACCAAAACCTTTTAATCTCAAACCAATTATTCCTTCTTTTCCTTTTATGCAAGCATTCAGACCTTTTTCTGGTTTTGAGTGCAATAGATCTAAAAAACTTTTATGTTGATGATCTAATTCAAGTGCTCGATGGGCATTCCAAAGCTTTTCTTGGGAGTTGCCAAAACGATCGAGCCAGGCTTTTCTCTTGCAGCGAAGCCAACTTCGCAGCAATCTATCCGAGATCACATTAGTGTTGAGTGGGATTTTCCCCATAGGTTGAGATTAGGCGTTTTTTTAGATTGAAATCATCAATTTGTTGTCTTTTATGGTTACTGATTTGCTTTCTTTAGATCCAAGTCCTATCCATTTTGGAACTGATGGTTGGCGAGGTGTCCTAGGAGTTGACTTCACTATTGAGAGGCTTTTGAAAGTAGCAGCTGCAGCTGCTCAGGAATTGGAATACAGCGCACCAAAAGAACTTAATAGTAATCAAGTCATCATTGGATTTGATAGACGTTTTTTGGCTCCTGAGATGGCAGAAGCAGTTGCTTCAGCCATAAGAGGTTGTAATTTGGAACCTCTTATGGCTGAAGGATGTGTGCCTACTCCTGCTTGTAGCTGGGGAGTTGTTAATAGGAAAGCTTTAGGTGCATTAGTTATTACAGCAAGCCATAACCCTCCAGAATGGCTCGGGTTGAAAATCAAAGGACCATTTGGAGGTTCCGTAGATGAAACTTTTACAAAGGCTGTAGAAAAGAGACTTGCGTTAAACGTGATTCATCATCCAGTTGGGGGAGTTACTAAAAGATTTGATTGCCGACAAGAGCATTTGGATTGTTTGCAGAGTAAATTTGATTTGCCTTCTCTTGTCAAAGGTCTAAAAGATATTGGGTTGAAAATTATTGTTGACTCAATGTATGGATCTGCAGCTGGATGTATTCAAGATCTTTTGGGAGAAAATAATAATGGATTAGTGAATGAAATTCATAGCAGACGTGATGTTTTGTTTGGTGGCAACCCTCCTGAGCCGTTAGAGAAATATCTTGAAGAGTTAATAGCGGCAGTTAAATTATCTAATGAGAATGGAATGCCAGCAATTGGATTAGTCTTTGATGGAGATGGTGATCGAATAGCTGCTATTGATGAACATGGAAATTATTGCAGTACTCAACTTTTAATGCCTTTATTGATAGATCATTTAGTCCGAGTTCGTAATCTTCCAGGAACTGTTGTTAAAACTGTAAGTTGCTCTGATTTGATGGCTGACTTAACAAGCAAGTTGGGAAGAGAATTGGTTGAGTTGCCAGTTGGATTTAAGTATATTGCATCTAAAATGTTATCTGAGCAAGTTCTTATTGGTGGCGAAGAATCAGGAGGTGTTGGATTTGGTATGCATTTGCCTGAAAGAGATGCTTTGTTTACCGCACTGCTTGTTTTGGAATCTTTAAAGGTAAGTGCTCTCCCTTTAGGAGAATGTTTGCGAAGAATTAAAGAGCCTTTTGGCGATAGTTTTTATGATCGTATAGATCTTCGCTTGGCTAATATGGAAGCTCGTAGAACACTAGAATCACTATTAATAGATAATCCTCCAACTAATGTTGCAGGATTAAAGGTAGTCGATGTGATTCGAACAGACGGAGTAAAGCTTCGCTTGGCTAACAAACATTGGTTGATGTTTAGGTTTTCAGGTACTGAGCCATTGTTGAGGATTTATTGTGAGGCACCAGATCTAGAAAGAGTTAAAGAAAATTTGAATTGGGCTAAGCAATTGGCAATGAACGTATGAATAATATACAGAACTCGGATAAAAGAATTCTTTTTATAGCAAGTGAAAATATTGGAAAGATTAAGGAATTCACTCAGCTTTTCCCAAAGGATATTTTTGATATTATTAGTCAGCCAAAGACTATCAAGATTAACGAAACAGGAAGAACCTTTAGCGAGAATGCACGATTAAAAGCAACAGAAGTTGCCAACTTTACTAATCAATGGGCCTTCGCAGATGATTCTGGACTTAGTGTGAATGCCTTGAACGGTGCCCCAGGTATCTATTCGGCACGTTATGCTCGAAATGATGATGAGCGCATTGCTCGCTTGCTTAAAGAATTATCTTTAGTGCAAGATAGGCGAGCAATATTTACATCAGCACTATGCTTGGCTGCTCCAGCAGGTAAGGTACTAATTCAAGTTGAAGGTATTTGTAAAGGATTAATAACTAAAGAGAAAAAAGGGAAAATGGGTTTTGGCTATGATCCTATTTTTCAAGTCTTAGGTACTAGTTTGACATATGCAGAGATGAATCCAGTTCAGAAGCAAAAGTTAAGTCATAGAGGTGTCGCTTTCTCTTTGTTTTTGCAGAAGTTAGATGTGCTACTTTCTTCTAATCAATTTATGAGTTGATTTATTGTATTTTAGTTTTGACTGCTGATTTAATTCCTATTGATTATGTTTTCTGGCTGCTATTAGTAGATTCCGAGACCCAACTTCCATGAAGACCATGTGGAATCCCAATAGGAAGTTCTAATATTGCTTCTTCATTTAAGTTGCTTGAATTAAGTATTACTAAGTCTGTGCCTTTCCTTTTGCCATTCCAAATTAAAACCAATATCCACCCATCATCTTCTTTTAGAGAATATTGATTTGGGGCCATTATTGGTTCACTTACAAACCCTCTAGGGGCTGCACTCCAAAAGATTTCGTGGCCATTGGCATGATTAAGTTTCTTGATGGCTTGTAGAGGAGAATTCCCTTCTTTGATTTCTGCACATGCCATCCAACTGAAAGAAGCATTTTTGCCTAGGAATAATGGATTGACCATTGCAAATTCACAGCATTGCTCGCTGAGGGTTTCTTCGGAAATCTGTTCTCCTTCAAGATTAAAAATACATCGTTTTAATTTTCCTTCTGGAATTAGATCGAAATTAATTTCCTTGAAATTTTCATTTGGTTTGATTGTTGGAAAATCACTATAATAGATACTATCTAAGATGATATAATTTTTTTCTTCGTAAGCATTTAGGTGATGAAATACAAAACCTTCTGGAGCATCAAAGATTAATGGTTGTTTGTTTGCAAACCTACCACAATCTCTAGGGATGAGCCAGAATTTGCCTTTACTATTTTGCTTTGAGGTTAGGCATTGAGCAGCCCCTTTTTGACCAAAGATAAAAGGTAAAGGGTTAAAGTTTATTGAATTTTGAAGGAATATTGCCCAGTTGGGAGTAATAGCAAAGTCATGCAGAAAAGCGAAACCTTTGAAGTTGTATTTGTTATCACTTATTAACTTTCCAGCTTGCGGACCTTGTGTTTGAAACTCCATTAATCTAACTGTGCTGTTTGGTCCAGTTTTGACTCCAAATGTCACCATTCGTGTGTCACCGTGATGCCCTGGGTCGAATCTAGGATGAGCACTAAATGATTCTTTTTCCTTTAGTACACCATTTAAGTTTGATATTCCATATGTTTGAAGAGATTCTGGATCTATTGCATATGGACTAGCCGCTTCCCATAAAGCAAGAAGTTTGTTTCCCAATTTAATAACATTGGTGTTAGCAATATTTTTGAGGCGTAAATCGAAAGCATTGTTTAGAGCTCCCCCTTTCTTTTGTGTTCCAAACACACCTCTATAAAGAAATCTTCCTGCCTTCTCTTCTGCTTTCCATTCTTCTGTACGAATAAACTTATTACTGAAATAAACTTTGCCATTCTTAAAAGACATTGCCATAACCATGCCATCTCCATCGAATGGATGGTGAACCCATTGGCCTCCTCTCTCTAATCTCCCAGGTCCATTTCTATATAGGGTTCCTGTCAAACCTTTAGGTATAGTCCCTTTAAAATTAGTTAGTTCAACGTTAGTAAGTTCTTTCTCAACGTTGATATAGGCACTGGCCCAGTCTTCTCTACTGAAGTGATCAGAGCTTTTATTCTTTTTCTGATTGATTGTGGAATCCTTCATATCTTTGGTTATGTGATCTTTTCATAATCGCTCATATTTATCTTTTTTGTGAGCTCTTCTTTGTTGCAATTACTTATGGGGATTTGCTTGCTCAAGTACCCCTTTACTGCTGGGTATGCTTCCTGCTCTTCGTGGGTCAATCTCAATTGCCATTCTTAGTGCTCTTGCAAATGCTTTAAAGCTTGCCTCCACAATGTGATGAGAGTTGCTACCCCTTAATTGAATGATGTGAAGAGTCAGGCCACTATTGTTAGCAAGAGCTATAAAGAACTCTTTTACTAGCTCAGTGTCATATGAACCTATTTTTTGTGAAGGTATTTCAAGATCGAAATTTAGGTGAGGTCTGCCTGAACAATCAAGGGAAACTTGAACTAATGCTTCATCGAGTGGGGCCAAAAAATGGCCAAATCGGTTAATTCCAGAACGATTACCTAATGCCTTAGATATTGCTTGGCCTAAAGCGATTCCAACATCTTCATTTGTATGATGATCATCTATATGTGTATCACCAGTTGCTTTCACTTGAATATCTAAAAGACCATGACTGGCAATTTGGCTAAGCATGTGATCTAGAAAAGACACGCCTGTAGCAACATCACATTTGCCATTGCCATCGAGTCCCAAACAAATCATTACATCTGTTTCTTTGGTGACCCTATGTATCTCTCCTTTTCTGTAAATAGTCATACTTTGAGCCTATGTAGTGATTATTAAGTTTGGGTTACATCCCATTAATGCAATATCCTGCGTCTACGTAAATAGTTTGTCCAGAAATACCACTTGCTAAATCGCTTAATAGGAAAGTGGCAGTATTGCCTACTTCCTTTTGCGTGACTGTGCGTCGTAATGGGGCTTTCTCTTCAACATTGTGGATCATGTCAAGAATCCCACCTATTGCAGAACTTGCCAATGTCCTAATTGGGCCTGCACTGATTGCATTGACTCTGACTTGTTTGTCAGGGCCTAACTCTGCTGATAAGTAGCGCACTGAAGCTTCTAGAGCGGCTTTTGCAACTCCCATAACGTTGTAATTAGGAATTGCTCTATCAGCTCCTAGGTAAGTAAGTGTTACTACTCCCGCACTCTCTGAAAATAATGGCTTTGCATATTTGCAAAGTGGAGCAAGTGAATATGCACTGATTTCTAAGGCTCGAGTAAAGCCTTCAACACTGGTTTCACTGTAATCACCTATTAATTCTTCTTTGCCCGCAAAGGCAAGACAATGCACAAGGCCATCTAATTGCCCCCATTTTTCAGCAATGGTAGAGAAAACTGTTTCCATTTGATCTGGACTTTGTACATTCAGCGGCAGAAACAGTGATGGCTCAAGTGGTCCTGTAAGTTCTTTTACTTTTGATTCGAAACGACCTTTCTCATCTGGCAGATAAGTTATCCCAAGTTCAGCTCCGGCGGCTTTTAACTGCTGAGCAATACCCCAGGCAATGGATCGATTGTTTGCGATACCTGTAACAAGGATTTTTTTTCCGCTGAGATCTAGAAGCATCTTTTTGAAACGTCATTGTAAGTTTTGATAATTCTCTCCTACTCAATGCTCAATTCAACAGAAGTAGCTAGATATCAGTATGAAAGAAAATGTTGAACAGCATTAGCAGGTTTTTAAGAATCAATGGCTCGAACAATTTCAAGAATGTTGCCTTTGGGTACTGGATTACCAAAATTTGAATTGGCCGCTGTCCAAGTGCCTGGTGTGACTAGGTCTCAAGATGAAGAATTGTGCGACAAGGGAATAATTAGTAGCTCAAGGCTTCCAGTTAAGCCTTTGCTGATAATGGTTATTTGTGCGCATTGTCCGTTTGTAAAGCATATTGAGCAAGCATTGACCGATTTAGAGAGAGATTATGGAAAGTCAGTTCAGATGATTGCAATATCAAGCAATAGTTTGGTTACTCACCCTCAAGATGGCCCTCAGAATTTAGCTTTGCAATTGAAGCAAAATGGTTGGAATTTTCCTTATTTATTAGATAAGGATCAAAGTTTGGCCAAAGCTCTTCAGGCAGCTTGTACTCCTGATTTTTACCTTTTTTCTCCTAATGCCGATGGCATTCAATCACTTAGATACAGGGGGCAATTAGACAACAGCAGGCCAGGCAACGATATTCCAGTGAGTGGGAACGATCTTAGGGCTGCTATAGATTCAGTCCTGAGTGGCAATAATGTGTCTGACGATCAGAAACCTTCTATTGGATGCAATATCAAGTGGGATCCTGGGAATGAACCAGATTGGTTTTCATGATTTTCTACACTCTCAATTTTTAAAAGATTCTTCTTCAAGTTCTAAGGTGAATTAATGCATGTTCCTCCTTTTAGTCTCGAAAACCAGCTTCATGAGCTTGGGGCTGAGTTAGATTCTGCTGTTTTGAAGGTTCTTCATAGTGGTAATTATATTGGTGGGGAAGAGGTCCTAGCTTTTGAAAAATCATTTGCTGCAAATATTGGAGTTCCACATGCGGTTAGTTGTAATAGCGGTACAGATGCATTAATTCTTGCACTGAGGGCATTAGATATAGGTCCAGGTGATGAAGTGATTACTACCTCATTTAGTTTTTTTGCTACGGCAGAAGCAATAAGTGACGTAGGAGCTAGGCCAGTATTTGTTGATGTAGATCCAGAAAATTATTTAATTAATGTAGATCAAATTGAAAGATTCATCACACCTTCAACCAAGGCTATTTTGCCTGTTCACTTGTTTGGTTGTCCTGTTGACATGGAGAAATTATGTTTATTAGCTAAAAAGAAGAATTTGAAAATTATTGAAGATTGCGCACAGGCTAGTGGAGCAAAGTGGAAAGGACGCTTTGTTGGTAGCTGGGGTGATGTTGGTTGTTTCAGCTTCTTCCCAACGAAAAATTTGGGTGCTGCTGGGGATGGTGGTGCCGTAACAACTAATGATCCAGCTTTGGCTCAACGTATGAGGGAATTAGCTGTTCATGGCATGCCGACGAGATATGTTCATGCAGAGCTTGGATATAACAGCAGACTGGATGCATTGCAGGCAGCTGTTTTGAATGTCAAATTACCTAAACTTGAAGAATGGGTAAGAAAACGTCAGCAAATTGCTTTGAGATATCAAGAACTTCTTGATAACTTGCCTGGAATTTGCTTGCCATCACCTTCTTCAAAAATAAATGGTTCTCATGCCTGGAATCAATTTGTAGTAAGAGTTGGTGAGTGGTCAAATAATCAGAAAATTTCCACTCAGGAGAATCACATTTCTCCAGAAATAAATAGTAATAGTGGCTTGCCAGATTGTGGTTGTCGAGATTGGCTGAAGCAAAAACTTCAGGAACAAGGAATTAACACAATTATTTATTATCCAATTCCTATTCATTTACAACCAGCTTATAAAAGTTTAGGTTATGAATTAGGAAGCTTGCCTTTGACTGAGAAGCTCTGTAGCGAGGTGTTGAGTTTGCCTATCTTCCCTGAAATCAGTTTTGAACAACAGACATATGTGGCGAAAGCATTAAGAGATCTTCTTAGTCAATCAAATGATGCAAGAGAAATGATAGTTGTTTAATTTTTTTATTAAGTAGAGGTTCTCTTAAACTCTAAATATTTAGGAATTGACGGGCTCTATACAAAGCAGTAATGCTTTTCCCATCTAATGCTTCTTTCCCACTGGCAAGAGCATTATTGAGCTCATCCATTTTCATATGGAGAACTTCAAGATCTTCGTCTTCATCACCTAGGGGTTGAGTATCTAACCTTTTTAAATTTCTGGCTAAGAATAAATTAATCACTTCATCTGAATATCCTGGGCAAGGCAGCATTTCACCTAGGAAGTCCCATTGATTTGCTTCATAACCTGCTTCTTCAGCAAGTTCTCTTTTCATTGAACCAAGCGGGTCTTCGCCTTCTTCGAGAGTGCCTGCTGGAAATTCAAGTATTCTTCTTGCAACTGCAAATCTATATTGACGAAGTATAACTATTTGCCCATCATTTGTAATTGGCACGGCAAGAGATGCACCTGGATGCCTAATCATTCCAAAGGTCCCTTTTATCCCTATAGGGAGTTCAATGTGATTAATTTCAAAACGTATTTTTCGTGCATTTAGAGAGGCCTTTGTTTCAAGAAAATTAGGCGGCTCTTGTGGAGGTAGATTCCCCATTAGATAATTCTGAACTTTACCTCCTATAGCATGCCTCGATATTTAAGTAAAATTATATTTTGTTTAATTTGTGTCATTCAGGCCAATTGGATTGGGGAGGAAGTCTTTTTGGCTTCTGATTATCTAAATTTAGTGCTTCACTTAATGGAGTGATTACAAAATTTCTTTCTATTATTCGTGGGTGCGGCAAAATAAGATCTCTATGTTGGACCTGGAGTTCACCCCAAACGAGTAAATCTATATCAAGACATCTAGGACCCCATTTTATGCCAGGAGATTTTCTGGATCTTCCAAAGAATATTTCTATGCTGATTAATCGTTTAAGAAGATTTAATGCTGCAGTCTCAGATGGTTTTATAAATGTAAAGATTGGTCCATTAACTAATACAACTGCATTTATATAATCTGGTTGATTTGGAGGTCCGCCAATAGCTTTTGTTTCAAATAATGGTGACCATCGCAACGTTAAATTTGATGAAATTAATTCTTGTGTTGTGTTGCGTTTTTGAAGAAAACCTAGCCATTCAGTTATTTCATTTTCTATTAGTGGTCTGGCTGCGATTAGAGTCGCTTCTGGAGGTCCAACTTGACTTGGAAGATTTGCTCCTAAGGCAATAGCTAGTGTGCATGCTTTCGGGATCTTGTTGGTGTCCATCATTTCATCAGCCAGACTATTAAAGGCTTCAAAGAGGGCTTAGGAATCTAATGGGTGCAAGCGGAAGGCAAGCTAGTTCCATTGCATTAAAAGTGGGGCACCAAGAAGCCAAGGATATGGCTGACCGAGCATTTCCGCTTGCAGCAATAACTGGCCATGGAACTCTAAAGTTGGCATTGCTTCTTGCTGCAGTTGACCCCGGTCTTGGAGGAGTAATTATTGCTGGTGGCAGAGGGACTGGTAAATCTGTTTTGGCTAGGGGTTTGCATGCTTTGCTGCCTCCAATTGAAGTACTAGATATTGCTGAAAAATTAGAAGCAACCCCAAACGTTCAAGGCCCTAAACCTATAGGACTGAATCTTGATCCTAAGTTTTCTGACGAATGGGACGAGGGGACAAAGCTGTTTATAGATGACCAAAAAGCTTTAAACAAGATTGATTCTTTTCAAGATCAACTGCCAACTCGAGTTATCCCCGCACCTTTTGTACAAGTACCTCTTGGGATTACTGAAGATAGGCTTGTTGGCTCTGTTGATGTAACCGCCTCGCTGGTAAGTGGAAGTCCAGTTTTTCAGCCCGGTCTCTTGGCTGAATCTCATAGAGGGGTTTTATATGTAGATGAATTAAATCTCTTAGATGATGGCATTGTTAACTTATTGCTTGCCTCTGTTGGGGCAGGGGTTAATCGTGTTGAGAGAGAAGGTTTAAGTCTCACGCACCCTTGTCGACCTCTTTTGTTGGCTACGTATAACCCAGAGGAAGGAGCTGTACGAGATCATTTGTTGGATCGTTTCGCCATAGTTCTTTCGGCTGATCAATTGATTACCAACGAACAAAGAGTTTTGATTACTGAATCAGTACTTGATCATGGTGAATGTAGCCGAACTTTTTCAGCTAAATGGTCGAAAGACACAGAATCATTAGCGACTCAACTTCTTTTGGCTAGACAATGGCTCCCAGATGTTCTTATCAGTCAAGATCAGATTGAATATCTTGTTAAAGAAGCAATTCGAGGTGGGGTTGAGGGTCATAGGTCAGAACTTTATGCAGTTCGAGTTGCAAAAGCTCATGCAGCTCTTAGTGGAAGAGACCAAGTAAATGCAGATGATTTGAAAGTTGCAGTAAGGCTGGTTATTGCTCCAAGAGCATTACAGCTTCCGCCCCAAGAAGAGGAAATGGAGCCACCTCCTCCGGAAGATCAACAATCACCTCCACCAGAAAACCCAGAAGATGATTCTTCAGAAGACGATGAGAATCAAGATGATAACGAAGACGATACCCTTGAAGATCAAACTCCTCCTGTTCCGGAGGAGTTCATGCTTGACCCAGAAGCGTGTGCTGTAGATCCTGATCTTTTATTATTTTCCTCAGCGAAATCTAAAAGCGGGAATAGTGGCAGCAGGTCTGCTGTACTTAGTGATAGTCGAGGACGTTATGTAAAACCTATTATTCCCAAAGGAAAAGTTAGCCGAATAGCTGTTGATGCAACATTAAGAGCAGCAGCTCCTTATCAAAAATCTCGTAGAGTTAGGAATCCTGATCGAAAGGTAATTGTTGAAGAAGGAGATTTGCGTTCCAAGCTTTTACAAAAGAAAGCTGGGGCATTGGTTGTTTTTCTTGTAGATGCTAGTGGCTCTATGGCTTTGAATCGTATGCAAAGTGCTAAGGGAGCAGTTATTCGCTTGCTTACTGAGGCTTATGAAAATAGAGATGAAGTGGCATTGATTCCTTTTAGGGGCGAACAGGCTGAGGTATTGCTTCCTCCTACTCGTTCAATTACTGCAGCAAAAAGGAGACTGGAAACAATGCCATGTGGTGGAGGCTCTCCACTTGCACACGGGTTGACACAGGCTGCCCGTGTCGGGGCCAATGCTTTGGCGACTGGAGATCTTGGTCAGGTTGTTGTTGTTGCAATTACAGATGGGCGTGGAAATGTACCTTTAGGCAAATCTTTAGGTCAGCCTCAGTTGGAAGATGAAAATCCGATTGATTTAAAGCAAGAAGTTCTTGATGTTGCTTCTAAATATAGAACTTTAGGTATTAAGCTATTAGTAATAGATACTGAAAGAAAATTTATAGGTAGTGGAATGGGTCAAGATTTAGCAGAGTCTGCAGGTGGAAAATATGTTCAATTACCGAAAGCTAGTGATCAAGCAATTGCAGCAATCGCGATGGATGCGATTGATTCCGTGACTTGATTTCACTCTTTACTTGTCTATCGATTCCTATAGTTTCCTCTTTGAGGGTACAACTCGTTAAATAATTCTCCAAGTCCAATGGTTACATTTCTAATGGCATTCATGATTGTCGTATCATCCATTACTTTGTTAACATCTGTTCCTAAATCGTCTATCTTTTTGACTATTGATCTAGTTGAACTTGCTGCTTCTTGAAGATCATTGAGTGTCTTTTTATTGTCTATTGCTGCAAGTATATTATTCATATGCATAGTTGCGGTCTTGAGATTTTTTATTATGGGTTTGGCCCTTGTGAGCTCTGTTTTTGCTTGAAGAATTAATTCGTCAAGATTTTTTTGTGTTAAGTCAAATTGCTTAGTTGAGTCTACTAAGTTTGAGACAACATCTTGTTGCTCTGCTTTCTCTAGCATTTTCTCAAACTCTTCTGTCAGGGATGAAATGCTCTTTAATGGTTTGCCTTTGATTACATCTCCTTCGCAAAGTGATTTTGAACTTTGACAGTCTCGTGAGATTGGGGTTGGAGAATTGATTGGAAGGCTCTTGCCTAAACTGATAAGTGATACTTGTACATCCCCGCCTAAAAGTGAACTTGTGATTACTTTGGCCAAGACAGGTTTAGATAATCTTATTTCGGAATTCTTGATATGTAATTTGGCTTCTACGCTTTCTTGTTGCACTTTGATCTTGCTTACAGATCCAACAAGAATTCCTCTATATGTAACGGGAGATCGTTCAGCCAGTCCACTTGCATCTTCAAAGTTTGCTGTGATCTCCCATGTTTTCGCTCCTAGGCTTATACCTCTAAGCCAAAGCATTGAACCTGTCAGGCCTGCAATGCCTCCAATTATGGAGAATCCAACAATGGCATCACGAACACTGCGCCGCATGGTCATTACCTTTCCGCTGGCTGCATAGGTCCCTGAAGACTACCTCTCCTGAACTGCTGAACGTAAGGATTCTTACTTTCTCGAAATTCTTCTATAGATCCATCCCAATGAAGCTTTCCTCCATAAAGGAATAAAACTCTTTCCGAAGATCGTTCAATTGTGCTCTGGACATGACTTACCACTATTGAGCACCCCTTTGCCATTTTGGTTGTTTTGACAATTAGATCTTCAATTCGGGTACATGCAACTGGATCAAGCCCAGCAGTTGGTTCGTCAAATAATAGTAAAGGCATTTTCTCAAATTCATCATTGGGATCTTTGATTAATGCTCTTGCAAAGCTGACTCTTTTTTGCATTCCTCCACTAAGTTGGCCAGGAAATTTGTCGGCTACGTCATAAAGACCTACTTCAGCCAGGCATTCCATTACGCGTTCATGGATCTGTTTCTCATCTAATCGACCGCTTCTCTTAAGGAGAAAACCTACATTTTCCTCAACAGTCAGTGAACCCAAAAGTGCCGGATTTTGAAAAACCATTCGAACATCAGGAGGATGACTTTGATCCATCCTTAAATAATTTTGATTAGCTCCAAAAAGTCGCAGAACGCCTTTAGAAGGTAAAAGTAGGCCTGCGAGAAGCCTTAAGATTGTTGACTTACCACAACCAGAGGGCCCAACGATTGCAAGCCTTTCTCCAGGATTCATTAGTAAGTTGATCTCATGCAGTACGGTTTTCGTACCCCACTGCATAATTAAATCTTCCGTCTCGACCACAGGAATGGCTTGGAGCACGATTGCTACTAGTCTGTAATGTCTTTTCTAATCTTGCCTGGCCTTTGCAATTAGGGAAGCTTCTTTAGATTTCCTAAACACACAACTTGGAGCTTCTCATATAAATGTGACTTCGTCGAAATCCTCCTATTCGAAACGTCGCCAATACCAGCGCAGAGTTTTGGCGCGTCGTAACAGAACTCTTAGAAGAGTCCATAAGAAGGATTTGATTACTCGTTCTAGAAGAGTTTTTAGGTGGCTATTGCCTGGTTTAGTTGTAAAGAGATGGATGTTTACATCTGCCTTAGGCTTGCTAATTGCAATTATTGGGTTGGCTATTTGGGCTGATTTAAAGCCTATTTATTGGACGATTGAAGTTCTGAATCTGCTTTTATCTTTAATCAAGACTTTCTTGCCTCGTAGCATTATTGGACCCTTAGTCTTTTTATCAGGTGCTGGGATTTTGCTTTGGGGTCAGAGTCGGAGTTTTGGGTCAATTCAAAATGCATTAGTCCCAGACAAAAATACTGTTTTGGTTGATGCCCTTAGGGCAAAAAGTAAGTTGAATAGAGGGCCAAACATTGTTGCCATAGGAGGAGGTACAGGTCTTTCAACGCTATTAAGTGGTCTGAAAAGACATAGCAGTCGAATAACTGCGATTGTCACTGTTGCTGATGATGGAGGAAGTAGTGGAATACTTCGGCGCGAATTGGGTGTTCAGCCACCAGGCGATATTAGAAATTGTTTGGCAGCACTTTCTACTGAAGAGCCACTACTTACCCGATTATTTCAATATCGCTTTTCTGCTGGAAGCGGCTTAGAAGGGCATAGTTTCGGCAATTTATTCCTTTCTGCACTCACAGCAATTACAGGGAGTCTAGAAACTGCTATTACTGCTTCCAGCCGAGTGCTTGCGGTGCAAGGTCAAGTAGTACCAGCAACAAATGCAGATGTAAGGTTGTGGGCAGAACTAGAGAATGGACAACGAATCGAGGGTGAATCTGCGATAGGTAAGGCTCCTAGTCCAATTGTGCGAATGGGATGCCTTCCCGAAAACCCTCCTGCCTTGCCAAGAGCTTTAGAAGCCATTGCAAATGCAGAATTAATTGTTCTTGGTCCTGGAAGTTTGTATACGTCACTTCTGCCTAATCTTTTGGTTCCAGAGTTGGTAGAAGCTATTCAGAAAAGTAGTGCGCCCAAGCTATATATCTGCAATTTAATGACTCAACCTGGCGAGACAGATGGGTTAGATGTTAGTGGGCATTTGCGAGCTATTGAGGCTCAGTTGGCAAGTTTAGGTATTGGAAAGAGGCTTTTTGGTGCTGTTCTTGCTCAAGACGAAATGGGACCATCCCCACTGATTGACTACTACAGAGCAAGAGGAGCGGAACCTGTGATGTGTGACAGAAATGCTTTGAATTCTCAAGGTTATGAAGTTATGCAAGCTCCATTACAGGGAAGAAGGCCAACTGCAACTTTGAGACATGATCCAAGAAGTCTTTCTTTGGCAATTATGCGCTTTTATAGGCAATATAAAAAAGATATTTAATATGCGTCTTGCATCTCATAAAAGTCAGGCTGAACGTAGTCTTTCCTGAGAGGCCAACCTTTCCAGTCTTCAGGCATTAATAATCTTTTGGGATGTGGATGATCTTTAAACTGAATTCCAAACATGTCATAAGTTTCTCTTTCTTGCCAGTCAGCTCCTTTGAACAAGTTATATAAGCTTGGGATCTCTAGATCACCTTCTCTGTTAAGGAACACTTTAAGACGAACTTCTCTTAGACTGATATTTTTTTCAGATTGATTTTTATCTAATAATTCCTGCATTGCAATAAGGTGGTAAAAACATACTAGTTGCTCACCAGCCCCTTCATCATAACCTCCTTGACATTGTAAATAGTCGAAGCCATCAGACTTTAATTCTTTAGCAACTGCAAGAATTGAGCAGGGCTTTATTGCAATCAGTTCTATTCCTAAATGGTCTGGTTTCAGTGAGATGTTCTCATGCCCTTTTAAAGTCAGTAATTGGCTTACAGGTCCAGGTGATGTTTCATCCTTGACAGGCAAAGGTTGATTAATTGGCTCTTTACTTTCATTCATTAGATTAGGAATTGCTGTCAGAAGTATTCGATAAAGTAATTATTTCAGTAGTCTTTTCTGATATTTCGACTTCAGGTAATTTCTGCTCTACGGAAGCATTTAATGCGGCAACCTTAATCTCGGAAGATAGATATTTACCAGTAATAGATGATTCGATGTGATTCATCTTGTGGGGAACAGTATAATAACGATGTTTTTGTGCGATTTTGCTTCGCTCTGTAATAGATTCATTGCCTACTTTTTTGCGAAGTTTGATAACTGCATCAAATATTGCTTCAGGTCTTGGAGGACATCCAGGTAAATAAAGATCTACAGGTATTAGTTTGTCAACTCCTCTCACTGCAGTTGTGGAATCTGCGCTAAACATTCCGCCAGTAATGGTGCATGCACCCATTGCAATTACATATTTTGGTTCAGGCATTTGTTCATATAGTCTTACTAAAGCTGGTGCCATCTTCATGGTTACTGTTCCAGCAACAATTAGTAGATCTGCTTGTCTTGGTGAACTGCGCGGAACCAAGCCAAAACGATCAAAATCGAACCTTGATCCAATCAATGCAGCAAATTCAATAAAACAGCATGCTGTTCCATAAAGGAGCGGCCAAAGGCTGCTTAAACGTGCCCAATTGTGGAGATCATCAAGACTAGTGAGAATAATATTCTCACTCAAGTCACTAGTGACTGAAGGAGTCCCTATTGGCCCACAGGTTGCGGCTCGTACATCACGAGATGAATTAATTGAATGACTGTTATCCATAATTCAACTCCATTCGAGGGCACCTTTCCGCCATGCATAAGCTAAGGCAACTACAAGAATCGCTATAAAAATTAGAGCTTCGATAAATGCTAAAAGTCCTAGTCGATGAAATGAAACGGCCCAGGGGTAAAGAAATACTGTTTCTACGTCAAAAATAACGAATACCAGAGCAAACATGTAATACCGAATATTGAACTGTATCCATGCTCCCCCAATTGGTTCCATCCCTGACTCATATGTCAGCCTTCTTTCTCCAGGGCTTGGCGTTGGAGCAAGAAGTTTGTTTGTAATCAAAGCCAGAACAGGAACTGCCCCAGCAATTAGTAGAAACCCTAGAAAGGAGTCATACCCAGGGAGGGAAAACATTAGGTATGTTTGATTCCCTATTAGTTTGCCATCTTCTTAGGTCTAGATGCACAGATAGAGTTATGAGTAAGAAAGTCTCACAACCTCAATCTCCCTAACTCTTTAATATCCATGGACTATCTCACCAAAGTTTCAAAACTTGCCAACTAAAGAAATGTCTTCATTAGACAATCAACCTGAAGAACCTTTAAAGGATTTAACTACTCATAGATACGAGTGCCGAGGTTGTGGCTATGTTTATGAGCCCTCTGAAGGTATCAAGAAGGTTGGAATTAATCCTGGGACAGCCTTTCAAGATCTTGATATGACAACCTTTAGATGCCCTGTTTGTCGTGAAGGCTCTGATTTCTTTAGAGATATTGGTCCTAAATTTAGACCTAGTGGCTTTGAAGAAAATCTTAATTATGGTTTTGGAGTCAATAGCCTTACCCCCGGCCAGAAGAATGTACTCATCTTTGGGGCATTAGCCTTGGCTGTTGCTTGTTTTCTTTCTTTGTACTCATTGAATTGATTTTTCTTCTGTTATGAATCGTATTTCTTCTTATTTCGCAAATTTGATTCTCGTTATTGCAATCAGTTTGGGCCTAGGTGGATGTGTGACTACCAGACTCCCTATAGCGACTACAAGCCCATGGCAGGAAGTGGCATTAAGTACAGAGGCAAATCCTTTGGATATAGCTTTTTCTGATGAAACGCACGGATTCTTAGTTGGTACTAATCGTTTGATTTTGGAAACCAACGATGGAGGCCAAACTTGGCAAGAGCAGCAACTTGATTTGTCGAATGAGGAGAATTTTCGTTTGATTAGTATTGATTTTCAAGGAGATGAAGGGTGGATAGCTGGTCAGCCAAGTTTGATCATGCATACAACTGATTCTGGTAAGAACTGGACACGTTTATTCCTAGGTAGTCAATTGCCAGGTGACCCATATCTCATAACGACTTTGGGTACTGATTCCGCAGAATTAGTTACTACTGCTGGTGCTGTATACAGAACTACTGATGGCGGAGAGAATTGGGAAGGGAAGGTAAATGATGCTTCTGGGGGTGTTCGAGACCTAAGACGAACAGCAGATGGTGGATATGTAAGTGTTAGTAGTTTGGGCAATTTCTTCGCAACTTTGGAATCTGGCCAAAGTGAATGGCAGCCTCATCAACGAGCAAGCAGTAAGAGAGTTCAAAGCATTGGATATCAGCCAAATGGAGATTTGTGGATGCTGTCGAGAGGTGCAGAGATTCGCTTTAGCGAGCCAGATGGTGATATTGAGACTTGGAGTAAGCCAATAATTCCAATTATTAATGGATATAACTATTTGGACTTGGCCTGGGGACCTGGAAATGCAATTTGGGCGGCCGGTGGGAATGGAACTTTACTGGTTTCTAGAGATGAAGGCCAAAGTTGGGAGATAGACCCTGTGGGAGATAGGCAACCTTCTAATTTGCTTAGGATACTGTTCGATCCAGAGCAAGAAGGTAGTGATACCAAAGGATTTATCCTTGGGGAGAGAGGTACATTGCTTCGCTGGATTGGGTGACCTCTTGTAAATAAATCTTCATTGCACAACTCTCTGTAACCAAGACAGCCATCTCTCCCCTTATTTCACCCACAACCTTGATAAGATCATCGAGCTGATACGAGTGAGGCTATGGCTGCCGGTTCCACCGGGGAACGCCCGTTTTTCGAAATCATTACCAGCGTGCGCTATTGGGTTATTCATGCTGTAACCCTTCCGGCAATATTCGTTGCAGGATTCTTGTTTGTTTCAACAGGCCTTGCCTATGACACTTTTGGAACACCAAGGCCAGATGCTTATTTTCAGGCGTCTGAAACTAAGGCTCCAGTTGTTAGCCAACGCTTCGAATCCAAAGCTCAACTAGACCTGCGGTTGAAATAAACAATGACACAATCTTCTGCACCACTTTCTTCTGGCCGCGAATATCCGATTTTTACGGTTCGCTGGTTAGCAGTACATGCATTAGCAATCCCAACGGTATTTTTCCTTGGTGCAATTGCTGCAATGCAGTTCATCCGTCGCTGACTGACCCTTTTTCGACATGCAAGTCAACCCCAACCCCAACAAACTTCCGGTTGAACTAAACCGGACAAGCCTTTACTTAGGCCTTCTGCTTGTTTTTGTTATGGGAGTGTTGTTCTCCAGCTATTTCTTTAATTAAGCTTTTTTAATTATGAGCACCAAACTTAAGGGCCCAGATGGCCGGATTCCGGACAGACTCTCTGACGGCAGGCCTGCAGTCTCATGGGAAAGACGATGGACAGAAGGTGAGCTTCCTTTATGGGTAGTTGCTACCGCTGGTGGTATTGCAGTTATCTTTGTCTTAGGTATCTTTTTCTATGGTTCATACACTGGGGTTGGTTCTGCTTGAACCAATCTTTCTAAGATAAGGATTATTAAAAAATAAAAAAGCATTGCTTTGAATTAGAGCAATGCTTTTTTATTTTTTATTCTAAATCCCCCCAATATCTAGCAGTAAATAAATTCAATTTTTTTCGAGTATCTGAAGGAACGTTGTCTTTCGAAGTCATAAGCCCGAATTCCAGAGCATTATGGGCAAAGCTTTGAGGCCTTGATTTGGAGATTATTTCGGCAGCTGAAGACACAATTTTGGTTGCGAGTTCAGCATTTGCTCGAAGATTATCTATAACCATTTCTACGCTGACATTCTCCTCAGATTCATGCCAGCAGTCATAATCTGTTGCCATTGCAAGAGAGGTATATGCGATTTCAGCTTCTCTTGCTAATCGTGCTTCGGTGTGATTAGTCATTCCTATGACTGCACAACCCCAGCTTCGATATAAATTCGACTCTGCTCTTGTAGAAAAAGCCGGACCCTCCATTGCTAGATATGTTCCACCTCTATGGAGTTGACGTCCTTCTGGCATGAGTGCTTCACCAGCCTCCATTATGAGTCTTGAAAGGTTGTGGCAGAAAGGATCTGCCATCGTCACGTGAGCTACGGCGCCATCGCTAAAGAAGGTAAGAGGCCTTTGGTGAGTTCTATCAATAAATTGATCAGGTACTACTAGATCAAGAGGTCTGATTTGTTCTTGAAGGGAGCCAACGGCTGATGGCGATAGGATCCATCTGACACCTAAGGATCTCATTGCCCAGATATTTGCACGGTAAGGAATTTCTGTGGGTGTAAGGGTGTGATGTCTGCCATGTCTCGCGAGGAAAACAATTTCCATCCCACCTAGTTCTCCTAATCGCAAGGAGTCGGATGGATCGCCAAAAGGTGTCTCGACCTTTAGTTCCTTTGTGTTTTTTAGTTCTTTTATGGAGTAAAGACCACTCCCGCCTAGTACGCCTAATCTTGCATTTTTTAGGTTGTAAGGGTCTGAAACTGACAATGGAGCATGAACTATTTTTTAACATTATAACTTTCAGATAAGGATAATTTGAGTATTAGTTCGAATTAATAATCTGATTGGATTCCTGTACCTTCCTTTTTGGACTGAATAAACTCCTTAACTCTCTATTTCTAAGAGCTAGAAAGTAAGATTAATGTGATAAGTAACTTTATCTACGCTTTAAGTTATTCTTGCGTATTTTAAAAGCTTTAAATAATGTTATGATTGCCATTGATGAGTTGTCTAAATCTAATAATAACTCAAGTACCATTTAACAAATCTTTCCAAGCCTTCTTCTATATTCGTAATAGGTTTGAATCCTACCCATGATTCAAGTGCAGATGTATCTGCAGCTGTTGCAATGACATCTCCTGGCTGAATTGGTTGGTATTCTTTTATTGATTCTTTCCCAAGATATTTTTCTAATAAATTAATAAAATATATTAATTTGACCGGATTTGAGTTGCCAATATTGAAAATCCTATGAGGCGCTGTTGACTTTTCAGAGTATGGATTAACAGGATCGACATTATTATTTCTCGTTGCTGGTTTGTAACAACAGCGAAAGATACCTTCTACAATATCATCTATATAAGTGAAATCTCGTTCCATTTCGCCATAGTTAAAGACTCTGATTGCTTTACCAGATTGTATTGCTTTTGTAAATAACATAGGTGCCATGTCTGGGCGACCCCAAGGACCATAAACAGTAAAGAATCTAAGCCCAGTTGAAGGGATTCCGTATAAATGGCTATAAGTATGAGCCATGAGCTCATTTGACTTTTTTGTGGCTGCATAGAGGCTTACTGGGTGGTTGACTTGATGGCTTTCGTGAAAAGGTAAGAGTTGGTTACCGCCATAGACTGAGCTACTTGAAGCGTATACAAGATGCTCAACATTATATTTTTTGCATGCTTCAAGAATCTCGCTAAAGCCAACTAAATTTGACTGAATATATGATCTTGGGTTGATTAAGGAATACCTAACACCTGCCTGAGCGGCAAGATTTACTACTATGTCAGGCTTTGCTTGCTTAAAGATTGAATCAAGATCAATTTTATTTTCTATAGATATCTGATTAAAGGACCATGAATTAGCTTTATTTGCAGATTCAATTTCTAATAGTCTTGCTCTTTTTAGGCTTGTATCATAGTAATCATTGAGGTTATCAATTCCAAATACCTGCTCTCCATTTTTCAGAAGCTTTCTTGTTAGCGCGGCCCCAATAAAGCCAGCAGCCCCAGTAACAAGAAATCTCTTAGTCATTGAACCCTTCTCCTACTATCCATAACTTCAACCCTGCTGACTTGACCTTGTCTTTTATTACTACACCCCTGGAATCAAATACCCATGCAGGTTGACGCATGATCAGACCAATTTGATTCCAATCTATAGATCTAAACTCTTCCCACTCAGTTATAATTAAAATAGCATCAGCTCCTTTACTAGCATCATATAGTGATTTTGCTGCCCACCAAGTACCTTCATTATTCAGGCTCGATTCTTTATTCCTTTTCTGGCCTATGTTTGCTTTAGTTTCTGTAACTCCTAAATCTAAAGCGATTTGATTTGCATCAACTTTGGGATCATAGATTGCAAGCTCAGCGCCTTCTTCTAATAAGTCTTTCGCTATAGATATTGCAGGTGCCTCTCTTGTGTCATTTGTATTTGCTTTGAAAGCAAAACCAAGCAATGCTAGTTTCTTTGAAGTTACAGTACCGAATAATTTATTGACTACTAACCTTGCAATTCGGGTTTGTTGCCAGTTGTTTATAGTTACTACATTTTGCCAATAGTCCGCTACTTCCGGGAGTCCAAAGTGCCTGCATAGGTAAACAAGGTTAAGAATATCTTTTTTGAAACAGCTCCCACCAAAGCCTGGTCCTGAACTTAGAAATTTCTCTCCAATTCTGCTGTCAGTTCCTATAGCTTTTGCTACCTCTCTTACATCAGCACCGGTAACTTCACAAAGGGCAGCAACAGAATTTATTGAGCTAATTCTTTGGGCTAAGAATGCATTGGCTGTTAATTTTGAAAGCTCACTACTCCATAAATTTGTATGTAATATCTTTTCTTGGGGAACCCATTGTGAATATATATTTGATAAAGCTTTTATTGCTTCTTGATCTTCACCGCCAATTAAAACTCGATCAGGACATTCAAGATCAGCAATTGCAGTTCCTTCTGCTAGGAATTCGGGGTTTGAGAGAACAACAAAGCTTTTAGATTTATCTGAATCTTTGTTTGGGAGATTAGATGAATGAAGAATAGCTTGAACAGCTGCTGCAGTTTTTACAGGTAGAGTGCTTTTTTCAACAACTATTGTATGTCCTTCAGCATGCTCTGCTACTTCTCTTGCACAAGCTTCTACCCATCTAAGGTCACTAGCTTGTCCTGATCCAAGTCCTTTGGTTTTAGTTGGGGTATTGACTGAGATGAAAATCATATCTGCAGACTTAATTCCGCTCTTTACGTCTGTCGAGAAAAACAGATTTCTTCCACGTGCACGCTCTATTACTTGATCTAAGCCAGGTTCATAGATTGGAAGTGTGCGTAAATTTTTTGAATTCCAGGCAGATATACGTTCTTGATTTAAATCAACCACATTTACGGTTAAATGCGGACATTTGTCTGCAATAACAGCCATGGTTGGGCCTCCTACATAGCCTGCACCTATGCAGCAGATGTTTTGAATTTGAGCTGAAGAATTGGCCACGCAACTATGGATAGTTTTTGGATCAAATTACTTAAGTGAATAGCTTAAGTAACTCGTTTAAAGCTAGATTCTTCTCTGAAGTGCTATCTTCGGTTGCTGATCTTAAATTCTTTAAGACGACTTTTTCTTCCTTTGCTTCGTTGTCTCCAATAATAATTGCCCATTTGGCACCACTCTTGTCGGCTCGCTTAAGTTGTTTGCTGAATGCAGCTTGACTTAAATCTATCTCTACTATTTTATCTAATAGTCTTAATGCTCTGGTTACTTTTAAAGCAAAGTATTCTGCTTCCTTCCCTTTGTTAACAAGATAAATTTTCTGTTCTTTATGTGTATCTATACTCTTGAGCTTATCTAGTAGTATCACTATCCTCTCCATGCCAATTGCCCATCCTATAGCGTTGGTATCCGGCCCTCCTAATTCCTTTACTAATGAGTCATATCTCCCGCCACCGCAGACAGTTGATTGAGAGCCTAGTTGATCTGATGTGATCTCAAAAGCTGTATGACTGTAATAGTCTAAACCTCTCACTAGTAGAGGGTTGAATTGGAAAGGGATATGTAGTTCTTCTAATAAGTATTTTACTTCATTAAACCTTTGCTTGCTTTTAGTAGATAAAGATTCATTGAGTAATGGAGCATTTTTTAAGAGAGCTTTTGTTGCAGAATCCTTTGTGTCTAGAATTCTTAGAGGGTTTTTCTCAATTCGATCTTGAGAGTCTTTATCTAATTTTTCAAGATGTTCATTAAGCCATTTAGTAAGACTTTCTCGAAACCTAAATCTGTCTTCAGAGTCCCCTAATGAATTTATTTGCAAAGTCAGATTTTGTACCCCTAAATCATTTAATAGATCCCATGCAATTGATATTGCTTCTACATCACTTCTTGGGTGAGAAAAACCTAGGAATTCAAGACCAGTTTGGTGAAATTGCCTTAGTCGACCAGCCTGAGGTCGTTCATATCGAAACATTGGACCGCAATACCAAAGCTTTTGAGCTCCTTGACTAAGCAGACCATTCTGAATCGCTGATCTGACTATTGAAGCCGTTCCTTCAGGCCTGAGAGTGCAGCTTCTTTCCCCTTTATCCTTAAAGGTATACATCTCCTTACCTACTACATCCGTATTCTCTCCGATACTTCTCGCAAAGAGTTCAGTTGGCTCTAATAAGGGGGTCCTTATTTCTGAAATCCCTGCGCGTGTGAAGTGCCTTCTAATACATAGTTCTATGTGCTGCCAGAGATTAGTTTGCTCAGGCAATAGATCTGCCATTCCTCTTAAAGCTTGCAATTTCTCCATATCAAACTCAACAGCTAATGCCATATTGCGGGATGGTGGCAATAAAACACTTATCGTATGTGTAAAACATTTCAGTATTTATGGCGAAGCTGTTGGTAACCGGAGGAGCGGGGTTCATCGGCAGCCATACATGTTTGGCGCTTTTGGAAGCTGGTTTCTCTCTGGTAGTCATTGATGATTTTTCTAATAGCTCTCCTGAGGCTCTTAAGAGAGTTTCAACTTTGGCAAGATTACAGCTTCCAGAAAGATTGCAAATAATTGAAGGAGATATCCGCAATTCAGAAGATTTAGACAAAGCCTTTTTATTAAATAATGAATTAGTCGAAGCTGTCATCCATTTTGCTGGACTGAAGGCTGTTGAAGAATCGATCAGAAATCCTCTTTCTTATTGGGATGTGAATGTAAATGGTACTTGTTGTTTGCTTGAAGCAATGAGGCGGAACAGATGTAGAACAATCGTCTTTAGCAGTAGTGCAACTCTATATGGCAATTCTGAACGAGTACCTATTCCTGAGACTTCTTTGATTGAGCCTCTAAACCCTTATGCAAATACTAAGGCTGCTGTGGAAACGCTATTGGCTGATGTTTCTGCAAGTGAGACAGGTTGGAGAATTGCTTCTTTAAGGTATTTCAATCCTGTTGGGGCGCATCCAAGTGGATTAATTGGGGAAGCTCCTAATGGAATACCTAATAATCTTTTTCCATATTTAACTCAAGTCGCTATTGGTCGAAGAAAGGATATGGAGGTGTTTGGCGGAGATTGGCCGACAATTGATGGAAGTAATATTCGTGACTATATCCATGTCATGGATCTTGCTGAAGGCCATTGCGCTGCATTGAAAGTACTACGCGACGAAGAACCGCAGCTTTTGACTGTGAATCTAGGCAGTGGTAGGGGGTATTCAGTGCTTGAAGTTCTGCGTACTTTTGAAAAGGAGAGTGGTATTAAAGTTCCTTTTAAAATTGGGAAAAGACGGGCAGGCGATATCCCTTCATCAATCGCAGACCCTAACCTCGCAATGGAACGCCTATCTTGGAAAACAAAAAGAACACTTTCTGAGATGTGTAGAGATGCTTGGGCTTGGCAGCAAGCAAACCCGTATGGTTATAGCAATTAGGTTTTCACCCTGATTAATTACCTGTTTGATTAACATTTTCTGAGAGCAGTATTAGGCTTTTTATGTGAGCTTTAGAAAGTTGTCCTGGCGAAATCCCCGCCGAAATTTGTTTCTTTGCGCAGCCCTGGACCTTTTAGGTATGGTCTTTTGGCTAGTTGCTGTAGGAAGTTTTTGGAGTCAATCTTTTAATGGTCAATTACCCTGGGCTGTAATTACTACTACAGCTTATTTGCTTTTTGGATGGTTATTTGGAACTTATACAGTGTTGGGTTGGCCTCGACTTCCGAGGTGGAGATTAGTTCAGCGATTGGGACTTAGTTTATTTGCTTCTTTAATGTTGGTGGCGATTTTGAGATGGGTCCTGAACCCTTCTTTAGATATTTGGTTGGTTTATCGCAGCACTCAACTTGTCTGGCTAATTCCTACAACTATTTGGTCATTATTTCTTCGTGTGGCTTTAAGACGTGGGGCCTTGCAGTCTGAAGAACCGAAGCTTATTTTAGTTGCCCCTGAAGAAGAAGCCTTGAAAGCACTCCAGGCTTGGCGTGTAACACCTACTCGGACAATGCCAATCTGGTTACCTTTCGAACAAGCTGCTTCACAGCCCAGCCCATTGGTCTTAGCTGTGTCTTCAACGATGAGGAAACATGGCCAATACCTTACTTTTTTTAAGGAGTTGGAACAACGCGATCCTCGAGAATGCAATTTGACAACACCGTTAGCACTTGCAGAGCGGCAACTTGAGAGAATCCCTCCAACTTTGTTGCCAGAACCATGGTTGAGTTATTCAGAAATTCCTTGGAATGCTTTGTTTAGCCCTCAACGCCAGTTGAAGAGAGTTGCTGATGTAATGCTTTCATTGCTTCTATTAGCTTTAACAGCTCCGCTTGTGATATTTGCTACTATTTTGATTTGGTTGGAAGATAGAGGCCCAGTTTTCTATGTGCAGGAAAGGAGTGGTTGGTTAGGCCAGCCATTTAAGGTTTGGAAACTGCGGACGATGAGAGTTTCTCTTGCGCATGAACCAGTAAGTTGGACATTACCTGGTGATCAGAGAATTACAAGAGTAGGGAGTTGGTTGAGAAGGACTCGTTTAGATGAACTTCCACAATTAGTAAATGTGTTAATGGGAGATATGAGCTTGATAGGACCAAGACCTGAACGGCCAGAATTAGAACTTGAACTTGAGGCAAGTATTCCTCATTATCGAAAAAGACATTGGATGAGACCAGGTTTAAGTGGTTGGGCTCAAGTATGTGCTCACTATGCTTCAAGTGTTGAGGACTCGGAGCTTAAACTGTCTTATGATTTGTACTATCTAAAGAATTTCAGCACTTGGTTGGATTTGTTAATTCTTTTCCGAACTATTAAAACTATATTGAAGGTTGCCGGTCGTTGAATAATCAATTAAATTTAATTGACTTTTGTGCATTTTGTAATTTATTTCTTCTACTAAATTCCATCATTAATGCTATTTAGTTATTTGATTCTCAGACATGATCCTTCAGATAACTCTTTTTAGGGTTTCATGAGTCAGGCTCATCTTGTTTTGGCTGGTGGTGGTCATTCACATGCATTGATGCTGCTTAGGTGGGCAATGAAACCTCATCTAAGGCCTAGAGGTCTTGTTACCTTAATAAGTCGAAGTAGTACGACATTTTATTCTGGAATGCTTCCTGGAGTTATCGCAGGGCATTATAGGCTTGAGGACGCATTGATTAAGATAAGATATCTTGCTGATAGAGCAGGAGTTTCCTTTGTTAAGGCTGAGATAGTAGGTATAGATATATATAGTAATTGTTTGAAGATGAAAGATAGACCTGCAATTTTCTTTACTCATTTGAGTTTAGATATTGGATCGGAAACTTTTAAAGATGAAAGGTATAATGAAATAGAGAATGCCGGTCAAATTATCTGTATAAAACCTTTTTTCAATGCCCTGAAATGGATAGAGGATAATGATGCGAAACTTTCTAATCAAAAAAGCATAAGTCTTAATATTGTAGGTAGTGGACTCGCGGCTGTTGAAATTGCATTTGCTATAAGGTCTCGCTGGAAATATTGTCCAATATCTTTGTGTGTAAGGTCCTATAGATTCAAGAGAAATTGGATTAATTTACTTACTAGATCTAATATAGATGTGATTTATGATCAAAAGAAATCACAAGGACCAGTATTATTATGTACGGGGAATTCTGTACCTAAATGGCTTTCTCAATCTGGTCTTCAAGTCAATAAATTTGGGAGGCTATTGACTCATGAGACACTTCAAGTATTAGGAAGACAGAATATATTTGCAGTTGGAGATTGTGCTGTATTGGCTCGCTATCCAAGACCTCAATCAGGAGTTTGGGCAGTCAGGGCATCCAAAGTACTTACGCTAAATCTGCAATTTCTGCTTCAAGGAATAGAACTTACTAAATGGCGACCTCAGTTAAACGCTTTGCAATTGTTAGGTGCTAAAGACCATCAGTCAGGCAGAAGAACTGCCTGGGCAATTTGGGGAAATAAAATAATAGGACCAAGTCAAATCTTTTGGAAATTAAAGGAGAAAATTGATAGAAACTTTATGTCTCAGTTTGAAAAGGCAATGGTTATGAAAAAGTCAGTTGAAATAAGTTATGAAGATTATGCTTGTAGAGGTTGTGCCTCTAAAATCTCAGCCACTTCTTTAAAGACAGCTCTTTCATATTCGGGTCTGAAAAACATTGCAAACCAACCTGAAGATGCTGCATTGATTGGTAGGTCATCAGTTATTCAAAGTATAGATGGATTCCCTGCCTTGGTAAGTGATCCTTGGTTAAATGGTCGATTAACAACCTTACATGCTTGTACTGATATTTGGGCTTCGGGTGGATCCGTTCAATCAGCGCAAGTTGTTATTACAGTTCCAGTTTCAACAGAAAAAATCCAAGAAGAATTATTGAGTCAATCTCTACAGGGAGTTCAATCAGTACTTGAGCCTCTTGGGGCAAAGTTGATTGGTGGGCACACGATTGAAAGTCGCAGTCAACCGCCCTCTCAATTAGCCCTTGGTCTTCAACTTGCTCTAGCGGTTAATGGAGTGTTGCCATTTGATAAAGGATTTTGGACTAAATCTGGTATGCAAGATGGAGATCATTTACTAGTTAGTAATGCTCTGGGTAGTGGGGTTTTATTTGCTGCTGCTATGCAAGCCAAAGCACCTTTATATAACTTTGATTTAGCCTTAGATGAACTTTCAAGTGGCTACAAAAAATTACTAGGCGCCTTGAATCTGATTAGGTCTGACGAGGGATTGTTTAATTGTGTTCATGCCTGCACTGATATTACAGGGTTTGGTTTATTAGTTCATCTTTCTGAGATGCTTACAGCAAGTAATAAAAAGCGCCTTGAAAGATCTTTACCTTTGCTTAAGTTGGAACTTGATTTGAAGTCAATCCCTTCTATTGATTCTTCACTTTATTTGTTCAGATCAGGCTTTTTAAGTACACTTAGCTCCGCCAATGAACAGGCGTTTGCGTCTATCCAGGGAGATAAGACATCTTTGGTAAAAATCGATTTAGTATTAGGTGATATTATTAAGGGAAGTTCGGAATACAATGGAATCCTTAAGTTACTTTTTGATCCTCAAACTTGTGGCCCTATTGTTATTTCTTGTGATAAGAAACTTTCGGAAAGATTATTGTTGAATACTGAGTGGAAGCTTATTGGTCAAGTCCAATCATTTTAGTTGCTATACTTTCTGTCAATTTGCCTTAGCCTAGAACGTCTTAATTCTTTTCCTAAGTATTCTCCTGGCTCCCACCCTTCTTTTATTAAATCATTGGCAGAGAAGGGGGGCTTCTCGTTTCTCCATCTGCTTAACCATTTAAATAATTTTTGCCAATAAGGTATTCCCATGCAGATTGCTAGTGCAACAGATTCACTGGTTAACTTTGAGTTAGTTTCTAACTCTTCACACCATCTTGAGGGCTTCCAACTTAGACAATTATTCTTTTTGTCAATATAATTAATCCAATTTTTTATTTCGAGACTCTGACTAATTAGGACCTTTTGTCGTTGATCTATTTGTAATCTTTCTCCGATTTCTAGAGGATCACATGCTCCTGCAATTAGTGCGGTTAATGGTGTTATCCCTAATCTAAATGACCAATGGACTCTTCGTTTCCAAGTTTGGTCATTTTGTAGGCCTTCATCAAGTAATAGAAGTGCACCCCAGCTTTGAAGGTTTTCTATAGCTTTCATCCATGAAGATTCGCTAAAGAGAATATTTAATTCTTGCTTTAACCTTGTTCTTAAATTAGCTGGAGCAAGATTTACTGCGTCTCCATGTCTCCAACTCCAAGGCCAATAAGTAAGAGTCTGTTTAATTTGTTCTACAGAGTTCTTTGTTAACTTAAAGTTCAAGCGTGATGCATACCTTGCACCACGGATGATTCTAGTTGGATCATCAGAGACACTTTTAGGATGAATAAAATCAATTTCTTTAGCTAATAAATCATTCGTACCACCAAGTGGATCTAGTAGTTTGTTCTCAAGTAGCTCTAATGCAATTGCATTTATTCTAAAATCCCTTCTCTCGAGATCTCTTTCTAAGTTAGATGGTTTTACAATTGGATTTGCACCAGGAGTTTGATATATTTCACTCCGGGCGGTTGTTATATCAACGCAGTATCCATCAATCTGTAACCCAATAGAGTCGAATGCATTAAAGAAATGTATTTTAGTTAATCTTGTTCCTAGTTTGTTTTTTATAGCATTCCCAAGATTTGTTGCAGAACCTTCTATTACTAAATCTATATCTGAGGCTTGATTAGAATATTTAGAATCAATCTGATCGATTATTGAGTCTCGGATGACTCCTCCAACTAAGGAGATTCTTTCAATACCTATCTCTTTAGCTATTTCTTTTATTATTTCTATTAACTCTTGCTGAACTGTGTCAAGAGCCAATCTCAATTCTGAATTGAACTCTGGGTTCATTTCAAAGAATTCCGAGACTTTATTTTAATCATAATTACTAGATTAGCTTTATTTTAGTCATTCACCATTTATAGGCTTGATAGGAGCAAGCCTTGGGTCGAGGATCTTTGGGCTCATTCCACCGAACTTTACAGCGATTGAGATTTTCTCTCCACTCCCAAAAATATGTGTAATTTTTCCTTCTCCAAAGGTTGAATGCTCTACTGAATCTCCAACAACCCATTCCTTCCCAGGTATTGGATTGGCGGTGAGTTTCCTTACGGCATTTTTGGGAAGATTATTAGTTTGTTCTTGGTTGTTTGATTTAAAATCATCTCTATCAACTCTGGTAAGTCTTTCTAAATGCCTATTGCGATTAATGGAAGCTCCTCCAGTTCTTGGTAAATCACCTTCCAATAAGTCTTCAGGAAGTTCTGAGAGGAATATTGATGGCACAGTAGGCTCCCTCATTCCGCCCCAAGTTCGTCTTTCACTAGCATGTGATAGATAAAGTTTTTCTTTTGCACGAGTTATACCTACATAGCAGAGTCGCCTCTCTTCTTCTAAAGATGCAGGATTGTCTAGTGAACGAAAGCTTGGGAATAACCCTTGTTCCATGCCAACTAAAAATACAATTGGGAATTCAAGTCCCTTGCTGCTATGTAAGGTCATTAATGTAACTCTGTCTGCGGATGTATCTTTATTGTCTGCATCACTTGCAAGTGCTGCTGAGGCTAGAAAACCTTCTAGATCAGAAGACTCATTTTCTTCTTGATATTGAAGAGATGCATTTACTAGTTCTTGAAGATTCCTCCGCCTTTCTTCTGATTCATCATTTGCATTAGTAATTAATTCTTGCAGGTATCCACTTTTTTCTAGAACGAGCTGAATTGCTTCAGAGGGTAGTAATTTCTCGATAGATTGCTTTAATTCACTAATGAGTTCACAGAATTGAAGAAGACCTTTAGCTGATCTTCCTCCCAGTGATCGCACGGCTTCTGAATCACTTACTATCTCCCATAGAGGGATTCTTAATTGATTGGATGCATCAGTTATTCTTTGAATAGTTGTTTTACCTATTCCTCTTCTTGGGACATTGATTATCCTTAGTAAGCTAACACTGTCAGAGTTATTCGTTAAGACTTTTAGATAAGCTAATATGTCTTTTATCTCTCTTCTGTCATAGAAGCGAAGACCTCCTACCACTGTATATGGAATTCTCCATCTAACTAGAGATTCTTCTATTGATCGTGATTGTGCATTAGTTCGATAAAGAACCGATATATCTTTCCATTTTGATTCAGGATTGTGTCCTTTTAGAATTCTCATTCTATATACTATTGATTCAGCTTCGGAAATCTCATCATCACATTTCGTAAGCGTAATTTTATCGCCCTTGCTTCTAGTTGCCCTCAGAACCTTCTCAATTCTTTCGGTGTTGTTTTCAATTAATGTATTTGCTGCCTCAAGAATTGTTGAGGTTGATCTATAATTCTCTTCTAATTTAACTATTGATGAGTCCTGATTGGCTTGTGAATTATTTGAAAAATCATTTTGGAAACCCATTAATATTGTAAAATCTGCCGCGCGGAAACTATATATGCTTTGATCGGCATCACCTACTACGAAAATAGATCGATTTTCCCAGTAATTAAAAGATTGTGGGTCCTCTCCATTGGTAACAAGTAACTTGATTAATTCATATTGGGTTCGATTTGTGTCTTGGAACTCATCAACTAGAAGATGTCTGAAACGTTTATTCCAGTAGCTACAAACTTGTGCATTTTGTTTTAGCAATTGAACAGGAATTAACAAGAGGTCATCAAAATCCAATGCATTATTTGCTGAAAGCGCTCTTTTATATCTTCGATATATTTCTGCAGTAAGCTCTCCACGCTTACCTTCGACATTTTCTTGTAGTTGTGCTGGCGTCCAACCATTATTCTTGGCATGACTTATTGACCATCTAGCTTTCTTCGGCTCAAATCTCTTTGGGTCTAATTGAAGTTCCTGTGTGACAATTTCTTTAATTAGACTTTGAGCATCAGCTTCGTCATAAATAGAAAATTGTTTTGTCCAAGTAAGACCTTCTTGGTCTACAAACTTATCAATGTCATATCTCAGTAATCTTGCAAAAAGTGAATGAAAGGTTCCAATCCAAAGGTCTTTTGTTATCTCTTGGTAAATCTGCGTTCTTAGTTCTCGCTGCTTTATCGAAGGTAATGTTGAGAACGGCTGGCCAAATTGTCTTGCTGCTAATTTTTTCACTAATAGTATTTCTAATCTTTCTTTCATTTCTCGTGCTGCTTTATTCGTAAAAGTCACAGCTATGACCTGTGAAGGGTCAACATCATGTATCCCCAATAAGTGGGCAATGCGATGTGTTAATGCGCGTGTTTTTCCACTACCTGCACCAGCTATTACAAGTAAAGGCCCATTGTGATGGTTGACTGCCCGTTTCTGGGAATCATTAAGGCCGTCGAGAAAACTCATTTCAAAGGCCTATGGCGAATCAGTTAAATCTCTGTAGAAGATATAGACCTTTATAGATGAATCAACTTGGTATTGAAAGACTCTCTGTAAATAAAAAACAAGACATTAGTACCTTGCAAGTGTCAGGATGATTCATTGGCATAGCAAAAAAACCAGCTGTGAGCGTAAAAAATCGTGGGATCATTTTGCTTACAGTCGCCTATCACTCTGAGAAGGCATTGTTAGCGCTTGCTGCTGATTTAAGAAGACAAACTATCCAGCCCCAAAAATGGTTGGTTGTAAATAACAGTCCCCAAAGTTCTTGTGTTTTGGATTTGCAAGCATATTGCCCAGTCAATTTGATTGAAGGCCTGGAGGGAGATGGTTTTGGCCAAGGTTGTAATAGAGGCCTAGACCACCTTGAAGCTGAGGGATGGGAAGGTTGGGTGTGGTTGTTGAACCCTGATACAGAATTATTGGCCAACAATACAATTGAACTTCTTAGCAGAGAATTAATTTCAACTCCACTTAATGCTCTTATTGGCACTGCTGTAATTGATCTCAATGGAAATCTTGAGAAAAGTGCAGGATGGATTGATCCAGGGTTGGATTTTCGAAGAAGACGAGTAGACCAATCAATGATGAAGATGAATGGTCCAAAATTTATTAAAGTTGATTGGATAAGTGGCTGTAACATGATCTTCAGCCCAGCTTCTCATCCAACTAAGCCAAGATTTGATTCATCGTTACCGCTCTATTACGAAGATATGGATCTTTGTATAAGGGTTTCTCATTATGGAGTTGATATTTTATGGACTCCTTTTATTCAAATTGGCCATAGACGTGGGCAGGGAAGTGATACCTCTCTTGCCAGACGTTTTAGATTGTCAACTTGTAGCTATATTCGCTTTTTACAAAGACATCGCCCCGGTTTGGTCTTAATTCTGCGAAGCCTAAGACTTTTTTGCAATGCACTAATCAAATTTCCTCTTTCACCTGGCATAAGTATTGCTATTCTTCGAGGCTTATTTGATGCTTCCCGAAGGCCTTTGGTTTGAGTAATAAAACACCTCTTGCTTTATTTAATGGAAGTTTCATTGGACCTAAGCCTACGGGAATAGGTGTTGTGGCTAGAGATTTGTCTAGAGAACTTGATCCCGATTTAGTTCAGGTTCTTGATCCAATTGGCAATATTTGTCCTAATAGCATTCCAATCCCATCAAATCTGATGCCTGAATTGGGGATCAAGGGACATTTGCGAAGACTATTGTGGACTCAATTAAAATTGCCAGATCTTATCAAGAGAACAGGAGCTGAATTACTTTTTTCTCCTGTCCCTGAGGCTCCAGTATGTAGAGGGGTCCGATCAGTTGTTTTGGCTCACGATCTTTTGCCATTACGTTATCCTCGACCATCACCTCTATTGGCCTATCATCTTGCTTATGTGCCTTTAGTTTTACATAAGTCCATCAAGATTCTATGTAACTCTCATGCTACTGCTAGAGAATTACATGAAAAGTTGTTTATTCCTATTGATAAATTAATTGTTATACCATTAGGCTTTAACTCTAAAAAAATATACCCACTTGATATAAAAAGAGAACCATTCTTCCTAATTTTGGGCCGCCATGACCCGCATAAGAATATTGCTAGGACATTATATGCATTTTCTTTAATAGAGAATCCAGATGTCCAATTATGGATTGTTGGTCCTCAGGATCATAGATATACTCCAAAGTTAAAGAAGTTAGCCGTTGAGCTTCAAATAGATCAACGATGTAGATGGATCTCTTGGGTTAGTGACAAGGAGAGGTTGAGGCTCCTTAATAGTTGCATGGGACTTCTATTTGCAAGTCTTTGGGAAGGATTTGGATTGCCAGCATTGGAAGCTATGGCTTGTAAAACTCCTGTGATAGCTTCTATGACAGGCGCTCTGCCAGAGGTTGTAGGTGATGCAGGCTTGCTTGTGAACCCATTCGAACCATTCTCTATTGCAGATGCGATGAAACAAATAATTAGTGATTCTTCATTGAGAAATAATTTAGTATCTAACGGGATCGAGAGGGTGAAAAATTATCAATGGAAAAAATCTGCATATATTATAGAATCTATTTTAAAAGATCTTAGGAACTAATTCACTAATAAATTTTCTTGAAATCCCAAGAAGATTTAAATCAAGTTTCATAATATTAGATACAATAAATTAAATTAAGTTTTGATAATTACTTATTCACTAGGTTGCAAAGAATTAGTTAGTGGCAAAAGCTTTATTTTGTCTCCAGTCTCATTGTAAGGGATTGCTTTTGTTGGAAACAATTTAAAGCCTTATGTCAAACCAGTGCTTTAGTTGCTATTATCTATAAAATAACTTTTATTAGCTTTGCTTAAGACTGATTCATCCATGATCGCAATAGATTGGAAATTGCCAATTTATATTTACGTAATTTATACCTTATGTGCTTGTCTGTTTAATTATCTCTTTTTTGTTCCTGGATCAATTACTCTTCAAGCAATTTTTGTGCTATTACTTCCTTATTTAGGGATATCATTTGCACTATTCTTGTTTAGGAGGAGACCTCTTTTTCTTGACTATAAAGATAGAAATTTTTCTATAGAGAGCATATCCTTTTTGTCGAGTTGCGTCGCGAAGATTGTACCTATAACTCTTGCGCTTCAAATTTCTACTTGGATCTTTATTTGGTTTAATACGCCTTTGATGGCAAATGCTAAGGAGTTCTTTATGTATTTGCGCAATTCATCTATAGCTATGAAGAGTATTGTTCCTGTCTGGTTGAGTTATCCGAATGGTCTATGTTTCGCTTCGTTTTGCTTAGCCTATTCTTATTATAGGTATTTAAATAGTCGTCGGACGACAATATTTTTGTCGTTATCTATTTTGAGTGTTTTTTTGAACGATCTGCAGACTTCTGGAAGAGCAGGAATGGTCTTCATCCTTTTTATTTTTATGATTTCCTCTGTTTGGGATTGGAGGGTTAATCAAATCAATCCATTACCAATGATCCTTTCAATCTCTGCTATATCAATTTTTACACAAGTCCCTAAGGTATTGCGTGAAGGTTATCAATCTATTCCTGAGTTTTATAATTTGTTTAGAGAAATACTTCGATACTGCTTCTCTTATCTAAATACACTATCTGAATTGCTTGACAGACTTCCTGATCCTAATTGGATAGGCTCTAGAACTTTGCTCCCAGTATTTAATCTTTTGTCAAGGGTGTCACCTTTTTGGGAAAGATCGGCAATTCATTCTATAGAGAGAAGTCAAGTATGGGGCTATAATAATTATACTATCGCTGGAGATTTTCTACGAGATTTTTCTTACGTTGGATGTTTCCTAGTCCCTTTTTTGATAACATTTGTGCTTGTTAAACTCGCTTCTATATCTTCTAGGCCTTTTAATGTTTCTATTTCTATTTTTTTTGTTGGCTGGTTAGTTTTTGGAGTCATTACAAACATTCTTATGATGGGTGGATTTTTTGTTTCTCTTGTGTTCTTAATTGCTATATCTCGCTTGGAATCTATTCGTCTTGAGAATATTTCAGTGTAAGAATGAATTAACCTTGTTTTGATTAATTTTTGAAATTTGACGCTTTCCTTTCAACTGAAACAAGGTCTCGAAATGTTCTTGATTTTTCTATAAGTTGGCTAAAAGTTCCAGCAGCTTTGATCTGGCAATTTTCAAATTCATATATGCAATCACACATCTGAACAGTGCTCAAACGATGAGCAATCACTAAGGTCGTACATCTTCTTCCTAGTAGTTGAAGGGCTTGTATTAAGTCAAGTTCAGTTCTGTTATCTAAGGCACTGGTGGCTTCGTCTAGTACTAAGAACTTTGCATCACGATAAAATGCTCTTGCGAGTCCTAGTCTTTGCCGTTGCCCCCCAGATAATTGCACTCCATTTTCTCCAAATGGTGTATATAGACCATATGGGAGGTCACTAACAAAGTCGGCTAATTGAGCCGCTTCTAAAGAATCCCAGATTCTGTCTAACTCTACTAAGTCTTCTTCTACTCCAAAGGCAATATTTTCTATTACATTTGCGTTTAGAAGATTTATTGATTGAGGCACATGTGCGCAGTTCACTTGCCATGCAGGTAGATCTAATTTTGAAACACTGACGCCATCAAGTTCTAAAGTTCCTTTTTGTGGCTCTAGCAGCCCTAAAAGAAGATTGGCTGTAGTTGATTTACCGCTTCCAGTCCTTCCAACAAGAGCTAGTCGAGACCCTACGGGGATGTTTAAATTTAGATTGTCAACTACCCAGGGAGATTCTTTACCATACCGGTAGCTAACGTTTTTAAGGCTAATAGTATGTCTGGGCGATATTCCTTCGGGACTTGGAACTCCTTTAGATAGAAGTGTTGATTTCTCAGAGGGCAGATTTAATACTTCAAGTAATTCAGTGACATGTGGGAGCCCTCCTCTTAGTTGAGTAATAGAGCGAAAAATATCTTGAAGAGGTGGTGTAAGCCTAAGTGCTGCGACTGCAACTGATGCAAGAAAGGGAATTATGCCTCTTATTCGTTCTGGATCGCCACTCATAAGAGAAGGGAGTGCCCCTAGGGCAAATATTAATGTGATTCCAAATGGCTCAATTAATATTCTTGGAATTTCGGGTAGTAATTCACTTATCCATACATAGCGTTGAGTAGATCTAATAGTGGAATTAAACCTATGGTTGAAATAAGGCTGAGTCTGACTGAGTTCAATGTCTGGGAATGCTCCTAGCATTTCTAATAATAGCCCTGAGGATTTCTCTTCATTTCTTAAACGTCCTTTAGCTGAATGCCGAAGATATGGCGTAGCTATTAATGATATACACAAGTATGCAATTACAAGAGAAACTATAAGTCCTACTGATAGTAACTGACCTATAAAAACTATTCCTATTGATAGAAATAAAACTGATGGAATTGCGCTTAACATTAGAAGAAATGGTATTACTGTTGACTCGGAAACCCTTCTTGCATTGCTTAATAGAAGAGCTGAAAATTTACTTCTGCCTTGGAGAAGGTGATATGAATAACTTTGCAAAAGAAGTTTGGAGTGCAATAGGCTAGAAATATCTCCCCATACTTGTGCGGTGAGCCTGTATTGGAGGAATCTTAGTGTGATCTTGGTAGCTGATGCCATCCAAGCTAAGACGATGAAAATTCCAATTAAAGATAGGCTTTGCTGAATACCATCCCCGTCAAAAATTCTTGGACCTGGAATGATATTTGCCAGTTTTGAGCCAACCAAGGCTCCCATCAAACGCCCAACAACAGCTATGGATACCAGGTCAATGATGCCAGGAAGCATCGAAATTGGTATCAAGAGGATTAAAGTTCGGAACCTACGCCGAGGGAGATAGGCGATAAGTCGCCTGAGCTCGGCGATAGTTTCGCTGCGAATCCATGAAACTGCAGCCAATGCCAAGCTCTTGCAGATAGACAAACCTTATGGCCTTTAGGTGAATATTGCCTAAAGAAGGAGCCAGCACCTCAGCCGCCCCTTTCGAAGCATGAGACTAGAAAGTGCAAGGATTTTCACTAAATGAGCTTAAATTATCTATGAAGATAATCTAATTATAGAGAAATAGTATTGTAATTTCTAATAGTTAAAGATGTTTTTTTCTTTATTGAGACTAGTTTTCTTCATTCATTTGCTTTTCTATTCTACGTAGAATACTTTCGAGATCATTTAATTCTGAGTGGTTTTTAATAGTTGCATCAATTTTTTCTTGAGACATTCTCAATTTCTTAGCTACATCAAGGAATTGTTTGGCAAGTCTTTCTCTATAGGCACTTACTTCTTCAAAAGACTCCCGAAGTTCTTTCTTGGATACTTTTGTCATTGAGGTAAATAATGCAAATGCAGATTAGTTCCCTGAGGGGTTTTTGTGAGTTAGTCAAAAAATTTTGCTTGAAGACTCCTTCTCAGGTAGTTGCTTTTAAGTCATAGGTTGCAGGCTCTTATGATGCTATTTGATAGCCCATGAGGCTCATATACATTGTATTTGCAACTACTCTCAAAAAATTAGATTTTTGAGGATTAGTTTCTTCAGTTACGAACCGTTGCGGAGTGTCTCTTGTTTGGCTGGGGATCTGGTTGCAAGACTTAGGTTGATAGGTGGTGCATTCCTTGATTGGATCAGAAGCACTTCAACTCATATTTGTTTCAGGCTCGCCTGACTTCCCAATGCTAGATGCATTTTCCCGTGCTGTAGTTAGTGCTGATTCCAAAGGCAAGCCCATTGGAAGAGACGAGCTAGTGGCTCTACGAAAGTATGTCTCTGACGCAAATAAGCGTATAGATGCAACTTTGGCAATCACTCAGAACGTCTCATGTATCGCAGCAGATGCTGTCGCTGGGATGGTTTGTGAGAACACTGGCATGACTCAGCCAGGAGGTAATTGCTATCCAACACGCAGGATGGCTGCTTGCCTAAGGGATGGCGAAATTATTTTGAGATATGTGAGCTATGCCCTTTTAGCTGGCGATGCTTCTGTCTTAGATGATCGTTGTCTTAATGGTTTAAAAGAGACGTATTTAGCATTAGGCGTACCTCTTGCAAATGCTATTCGTGCAGTTGAAATCATGAAGGTTGCGACGGTAGCAATCATGACTGAAACAAACTCCGGAAGGAAAATGTTTGAAGGAATTAATTCTGGTTCAGGTGCCCAATGTAAGGAGATTGCTGCTGAAGCAGCCTCCTATTTTGACAGAGTAATCAGCGCACTCAGCTGAATTATTCACTAACTATCCCTTTTAATTCTTCTTCCTCGATAAGAAGCTCAAAATGAAATCTGCAGTCACAACAGTAGTGACCTCTGCCGATGCAGCTGGTCGCTTCCCAAGCATCAGTGACTTGGAGGCTGTAAAAGGCTCTTTTGATCGTGCTGAAGCTCGAATGGAAGCAGCAGAGAAATTAGCCTCTTCAATTGAGAGACTTACTTCCGAAGCAGTTGATGCTGTTTATGGGAAGGGTTCTTATCAGCAGGCAAATAAAGATAAGTGTGCTAGAGATATTAATCATTATTTGAGACTTATTAACTATTGCCTTGTGACAGGTGGAACAGGCCCTCTGGACGATTGGGGGATATCTGGAATGCGAGAAGTTATCAGAGCACAAGTTTTACCTACAGTTGCATATATAGAGGCATTTACTTTTATACGTGATCAAGTAGAAATCCCTAGAGACATGGGACAGCAAGCTGCAACAGAGTTTAAGGCATTGCTTGATTATTTAATTAATGCATTGGCTTGATAAGTCGCCATCCATCGAATTAATGAACAGTTATTTAAAGCCCTTTTAGGTGCTATGTTGCTTGACCTCATTCATTTATTGCGAATCATATTTTTAGCATTTATTCGACCAAATCTAAACTTTTCATGAAGGAACAAGAAGAAATAAAGCCGAAACTAGAGGATTTGTTTGAGGATTTTTTGCATCCTAATCCAAATATAAATGAAAGCGCATTTGTCAATATGGCTAGGTATTGGCCTGATGATTCATTGATACGCTTGATTGATAACATCCAGAAAGATAATACTAATATTAGAAGAAAGTCTATAAAAGCCCTAGGTTGCTTTGGTGAGTTGGCATATGACGCACTGATTGAATTATTTTTAAAAACAAAAAGTACTTTAGTTCAGACTAGTTGCGTAAAGGTTCTCGTCAAGATTTCTGCATCTAAAGGTTTTGCTTCTTTTCCGGATAAAGTTATGAATATAATAGAGCTGGCCATAGATAAGGATAGCCCTGAGATGATACTAACTGTAGTTCCACTCTTAAGGCAAATAGGTTCCCAGGGTTTGCCATACCTTCTAAATATTTGTAATTTTAAGGATGATAACTTACTAAGACTATCAACTGCAATCATTGCACTGGGTGAGGTTAAAGACTATAGAGCGCAGGAGTGCCTGAGAACAATTATTGAAGATCCTCAGCGAGATCTGTTTATTCGCGAAGGTGCAATTCGTGCATTAAATAATTAATTCTAAGACTAATAAAATTTGCTTTTATAAGCAATGATAAGTTGCCTATATAGACTCTCTAATTCTTTTAATTGCTAGTTTAAAGACTTTTAGCACTTCAATAACTTTTTCATCAGCAAGATTTTTCTCTAGTTCTGATAATGCCTTTTTAGAATCTATTCGCATTAAGGAGATTGCTGCATGCTTTCTGACATCTTGAGATGTATCGGATAATTTGGGAATCAGTAATTTTTCAATAAGATTTTTCTCTTCGAATTCTCCCAAAAGTCGAGTAGCCGATGTTCTTACATTCTGATCAGTATCCTCTAAGGCTTTTATGACTAGTTCTTTAGCAGAATGATCTGATAAGTAATGTATTTGTTCTCCAAGTGCTCCTATTGCAGCAGCTCTAATACGGGGATTCTTTGATTTAGCTGCATTCTTAAGTGATTCTGGGGCTTGAGACCCAATAAATTCAAGCCCCCATGTTGCCAATCCATATTGCATTTCAGTGTGATTGGAATTGATCAGAACTTTTAGCAATTCTTCTACGGCTTTTGCCCCAAATATTGCCATGGCTCCTACTGATGAGCCTTGTACGACAGGGTCAGGGTCATTTAAAAGGGCTTTTAGGAGGTCTGGTAGAGCCTTTTCGTCTCCTACTAGCCTTAATGTTTTTGCAGCGGCTCTTCTGACAGTGACATTTGGATGGTGTAAAAGAACCTCTCTTAGTGCTGGTAAGGTTTCTTTGCCAATTAAACCAAGGCTTTCAGAGAAAGTTCTTCTTAACAGACCTCTTTTATCTCCCAATCCAGCAATTAGTCGGTTTATTTGATATGAGTCTTCCCTAGGTCTTATACCTTTCTGGCATTGAGCTTTTAACTCGTTGGCAAGTTCCTCTGCTTCTTGATCGGTAAGTTTGAATTCATCAAGCTTAATAGGATTTGGTTTGCCTGGATACAATGGCCTTTGGTGATTCTTGACTGATTATTTATAAAATAGCAATTTTTTACCTTATTCTATGGAAAATATAAAAATTTAATTTGAGAATATTTCATGAATACTATCCAATCAACCATGTTTGGATACTCTTAATAAGCATTAAGTAAATATAAGTTTTTTGTTCGACCATTTAAAATGATTTTGATATTTTTTTAGCTTAAAACTTGAAAGTTGGTAATTTTGACAATCTCCCACTATTGTCCAAAGAGGTTGCTTTAGAGATTCTTAAGAAGCCAATTGCCGATTTGAAGCTGTCCAGTGATTATTACAAGGCTGTTTTTCATTTGGCTAAATATCCTGGCCAGGAGACTGAGGATGCTTTGCTAAGAGTGCTCGAATCACAATCCACTGAGCAACCAATTCTAATCGCTAAAAGAAAAGCTGTAGATAGCCTAGCTAAACTAGATTGCAAGAATGCAATTCCTTTGATTGCTGATTGTCTGAAAAGTAATGATAAATATCTAGTTGAGAATGCAGTCTGGGCTCTGAAGGAATTGGGTTGTGATAATCCTAAATTGCATATAGATATAATTCACTTGTTAGATAACCCGGACCAGAATAGAAGATTAATAATTCAAAGTCTTGCTCTTATGGGCGTGGAATCTGCAATTCCAAAGATAAATCTTTTGATAAAAGATACTTCTATTTCGATTAGCGTTAAGGGAGCCGCAATAGCAGCAGTTTCCAGGCTTTGTGGAACCCATGAAAATATATCAGATTTGAAGAACCATCTTTTTCTACCTAATCAAAATGATCGACATTGTGCTGTTCATGATGTAATTGACTCCCAGGCTTCTGATTTGCTTTTCTTTGTTCTAAAAGCACCTGTTGCGCCTATCTTTCGCATCAAAGCCTTAGAAGCACTCTGGCCTGTTGAGAAGCTTTCAGTAAATAATCTTGAGCTTCTTTCAACCGTGCAATCTTTAATTATAGATGATCCAAATAATTTAGATATGATCTATGACTATGATTCGGAATCTAATATTGAATTGTTAGTTGATGGCTTATTTAATACTGACTTTGCTAGATCTTATCCATGCTTGAAGAAGTTAATTAATATGGAAACTCAACACATATGGCCTTTTTTGTACCCTTCCCTAGATAGCGCTAGTAAAGATTATGGAGCATTATATTTCTTTTTAATGTTATTTCTTTTGAAGGACAAATGGGGAAAAGATCAAAAAGAAAAAATAGAAATGATTTCTTTATCTGCATTGAGTCAAGAATGGCCTGATTATATAAAATTTAAACCAGCAGCTATTATGAATCTTATGTCAATAGGACCTAAAAAATATAAGTCTTTTATTAAAAATTGGTTAAATGAGGACAAGACACCATTTTGGGTGTGTAGATTCGCCTGCTTGATTTCATTAGAGACTCAGCTTCTGGGAAAAAACCGCGATGAACTTATGGAGTTGCTTAGTAGTTGTAAAAGTGATTCTCATATTTTTGTTAGATTCAAGGTTAATCAATTGATTAATTCATTCTGATTTGGATTAGAAGTCTTTTCCTAGTTGATCGTTGATATTCCATAATTGATTGACTTTACTTTCGAGATTGGTAATTCTTTTGAAGTGTAGAGCCCCATGTTCTGAACCCCAAATTTTTTGATTAGTTTTTATATCAAAACCTTCGTCTAGACTAATCCATTTGTTTTTATCAAGTTCTACTGTGCTTTTTAAATAAGTGAGCTTATTCCCTTTTTTGATAATGCATGATTTTCCCCTCTCTATTTCCCCAGAATATTTTTTATTATCTATCTCTTTAAATATCATTGAACAACCTTTCCTTTCTTTTAATAAATCTTTGTTGAAACATCTAAGTAGTTCAGGATGAATTCCAGAGCCTGCAAGTCTTTCTGCATTCTTAATATTAAAATTTTGGACAATGAATAAATTTTTTCTTTTTATGACTTTGTGTATAGCTTGTCTATAAGGTGTCCATGGTGAGTAATCATAAGATTGCTCCGAATAGAATGTGGGGGCTCTAAACATATCGCAGGAAATTGGAATAAAATAGATATTAATATGTGCATATAGATGCGGCTCTTTTTGAGCCTGTTCAAAATTACTGTATACACCAGATAATATTTTGCAAAATTTGACTAAATCTTCATTCTCAAGACTATTCATAATATATCTACGTGCACTCTATCTTTCTAACTTCCGATGCAAATGATGTTTGTAAAATTCCAGAGCCCTTGGATGTTCTCACAACAGAAGAACGACACCTAACATTATCAGATATAAACCATATCTTTTCTTCTGCAATCGAATTAATGTAGTCAGTCAACATTACAAAGGTGCCATCTTCTAAGAATTTATATGAAGAGACGACTTGTGAGTTCTCTGAGTAGCCTTTGTTTCTTAATATATGCCCCTCTCTTGATGTGTTCTTTAAAGGAACTAAGATGCAACTCCCTTCACCATTGTTTGATAAATCATCGTCATTCCAATCACTTTCTGATTTCCAATTAATTCGAAAAGGAGTACTTAGCTCTCCTTTTAACTTATTGTTTGAATTCAGTAAACTAATAACATCTGGATGATTACTTTCGATTCTCTTGATTGTAATTAGGCTAATAACTTGCTCAAATTGACGGAATGCTAGAGAGTGTCCACTTCTCATTGATTGCCATTCGCCTTCACTTTGAGCAATGAATTGCTCAATTTTCATTCACTGTTTCACTATTCTCTTCGTTTTCTAAGTCTAATTCATTTTTATTTGCTTTTTGGATCATTCTAACCATTGAATCCACCATCATTGACATAGCCATAGGTACTTTTTTCCCAGATGGAGTTTTTGAAGACTGGTCACCAGGTCTTTCGCTGGAAGGTGGACGAAAGTGAGACATAGTTAGAACGAATTTAACTAAAGAAGAATTGCTGTAGGTGTTTGTTTGGTTGTAACTCAATCCAATTGCGTAATCATTAACCTTTTAGCATGCTGGCTGCATGCTCATTTTTAGTCGTCATCATATGCTCAGGAAGTTTTATTGTGTTTCCATTCCCAAAATTAACCAAGCTATCTAGGATCTGACTTTTGCCTCCCTTGGCCTCAGGTGAAGTTTTTCTCCCGTGAATTGCATTATCACTTGTTGCAAAACTTCTTGCTAATGCTGCAGCTTTGTTAAAGCTAGAAGTTGTTGTTCCGCAAGGAGAATTCCAACATCTTGGATAAGGAACTATATCTTGGCCAAATATTTCTAGGTATTCAGTAGAATCAATCAGAGTGTCTATATGATAATCAAATCCATAATTAAATATCAATTGTACATGCTTTATGATTTCCTCTTGGCCTATAGGTGGCCTCCCAAGGATATGTTTAATATTAAGTTCAATAGATCTTTGTTGGTTTACATTCTCAAAATAATGTTCTTTATAAAAGGATGTTTTCGCAAGTAATCTTACGAAATCCCTAATTGTTAAATCACCATTTCTAAGCTTTCTTTCTAAATCTTTTGGCCGCTCACTTTCCATGAGATTAAAATTACCATAGATTTGACGATATGTGGCTTTCAAAGCTATGTTTAATGAGTCATCATCATAGGGTTCATATTTATCATAGGTGTATGGATAAAGATTAGAATCAATAGCCCTAGGTCCTTTTGGAATTCCAAGTCTGATCAGATTTTTTTCTTTAAAAGATCTAGTGATATTGTTTTCATCAATTGGCTCTCCAAAATCAGGTTTGCTTAAGGAGTCAGTCCTAAATAGTTCAGCTTGGCCAGGCATGCAGCCTGCTTTGCAATGAAGGAAATAGCTGATCTGAGTGCTTTTGGATACCCTAGTTTTTCCATAGGATGCATTGCCGTCAACTATTGATTGAGCCCCAAAATGAAGCGCCGCATTAGGGATAGAGGACATTTCACTTGTTTAAAAAGATTTATAAGATAATTATATTCAGTTTCTGACTGCTTATACTTATACTGAAACCATATACAACTAATTGATGTATATCTTCTAGTAGTAATGCATTAAATAAAATGCCCTATGATTTTTTAGTCGATGTCAGCCATCATTAGGGTTTCCATTTTTATAGAAGTATCTTCTCTGAATCTCTGAATATTAAGTTTATTTAGAACGACTATTGCGGCAATCATCACTAAAGCTTCTAAACAGAACACAAAAGAAAATGCTAATAATGGATTCTCGGGGCCACTGATTATTCTTCCAATGTCTAGCAATCCGCCCCCAAATACTTTTCCTAGGGCTCTGGATAATGCTTGTGCTAGTCCCCATACTCCAACGAAAGTTCCGGCAACTTCTGGCAATGTAAGGTCCAACATTAGCGAAAGAGCGCTATTAGTGGCAATCCCTGCAGACAGACCGAATATTACGAGAACTCCGTATAAGCTATTTACGTTTGATATTATTCCACTAAATATTAATAAAATTAGAGAGCTTATTATCATCCAACAGCCTATTTTTGCTGTTGATAACTTGCCAAGCTTAGGTGTTATCCATAACCCTCCCATGAGCAAACCTACCAGGGTCCCACACCCCCAGAACGCATTTAGAAGTGTTGTTTTAGAAATAGGTAATGCAAATACTTCGCCCCCAAAACTTTCTAGAATTGGGTCTTGTAAAAACAATCCCAAAGTATAAAGAATTAAGAAACTAAAGAATACCATAGTTTGACTACTCGACCTCACAAGTTTCCAGGCTTTGACAGGACCTATTTCATTGTTCTTCTCTTTCCTAGAAATCTCTTTTTTTTCTTTTGATTCTATACCTATACATGCAAATATTGAAATTATGAAAATGATTGAACTTACCCAAGTCATGAATTTCTGAAGGGCTGGTTGAAGTAATGAGGGCTCTGTAACACCATCAAGTCCTTTAGTTGCTATTGATATGGAAATTGCTCCAATTACTATCCCTATCGTTAACATGCACCAGATAATTCCAACAGCCTGAGGCCTTTCTTTCTCATTAGTTAGGTCAATAACAAGTGCGAGATAAGGAGTCGAGGCCATTGAAATAGCAAGACCATATAATGCAAAAAGAGTACACATCCCGATAACACAAGTTGTAATAGAGATAAAGTCTCCTTGCCTTAGGGCTTCTTCAGTTTTAAAGATTATTGGTATAGAGATTGTTGCCATTGCACAGAAGCATGCTGATCCAATCCATATATATGGAGTGCGTCTTCTACCTCTAAGTGGAAAGTTGTCCGATATATTCCCAAAAAGAACTCTAGAAGGTGCCATTAATTGCTCGAATGCAAGTCCTCCCCCAACCAGGATTGCTGGGAATGCAAGCTCTGAAATCATTATTCTATTGAGCATCCCTGCGAAAATAACTGCAAGACATCCAAGGCAGCCTTGAAATAAGCTAAGTCTTGCAAGCTTTAACGGAGTTAATTGAGAGCTGGAATCGGGTTGAGCTGCTTTTTGGTTTATAGATGTCATTGCGAAAGGGTTGACTGATTCAATATTGACTTGATACCACTAATATCATGGACATCTAGCTAGGTATCGATACTATCAAACAAGATTCCTTGTGGAGGCCATTATCTGTGGCATTGAGTAGGCAAAGTGAATCTTTTACTCCAAGACTTATTAAGCAGTTGCATGGCTTTAGTGAGTTAGAGGAGAATTTGACTATTCGAGTCCTCGACTTGGAAGAAAGACTAGAGACTCTTGAAAGATCAATTTCATCACGTTTGGATCCGTTAAAGCAAGAAAAATTACAAGATCTTTTAGAAGAAAGCGAAGAAAGAATTCAGATATTAAAGAACTTATTGCAAAAACAGGAAGATATTTCAGAATCTATTTTAGAAAATAAAATTAAGAATCAAAATATTCAAAATGATCACCCTTGTGACCAAATTCCAATAGAAGATGATTTACTAAGTGAAAATAACTATGAAGAAGAACAAGATTTTTCCGATAATCAATCAGAAGTATGGTCAGAAGATAATACTCTTTCTGAAACAGAATATATAGATGACCCTCAAATGCCTTTGATGCCTACATGATTAATACTCTAGGCTCATAACCCTAGTAATCTTATGCGAAATTCACCAATTTCATTAGCTTTTACTGGGTTATCTTGTAGAAAAGGGTGATCTTTTAGCTCAGACAAAACTACTTGAAGCTTATCCTTTGGATTCTTTTGCTCTAAATCTAGTTTGCGCCATGCATCATCAAATGCCATGGCAAAACTATCGGCATTGTTAAAGGAACGATCATTGCCTTCAAATTTTCTTGAAAAAGCCAAGGTCAAAACCTCTGTTACAACAGAAAGCCTCTCTGTGTAGAAGCCATTTGATTAAATTAGTCTAAAAAGAAACTTTACTATTTGGCCTGGAAGCTTAATATTTTTCAAAGAACATTCCTTTTTATTTCATCTTAAAAGTGATTGTTTTGATTAACCAGTTGCAATAATTAGAATGTAATTATAGTTTGGAATCTCTTTTTGGAAACCTCATTAATTGGTTGTTTTTTTATTGATTCTTTGAGCTTTGTGCTCGTCTCTTAGAGGTAGAGGCGTTTTTTGGTTTGATATGAAAGTTTTGTAGGTTTTAGCTTTGTCCAAGTTTTCCTAAACTAGTTATCTTTGGGAATTTTGCTTTTGTCTTAAGAAAGGTGCCAGGACCCAGATTTGAACTGGGGACACGGCGATTTTCAGTCGCCTGCTCTACCAACTGAGCTATCCCGGCTTGATCTTTCAGATCCTTCTGATTTTAGATCACAGACCGTCAATCTATTGACTTGATAGTGCAGTCTGATCAAATGCTCTTCAGGTGTATTGGTCGTTAACGTACTGAGGCTTTTTTAGGCAAGGTACTATTTTTTCGTGCTTATTCTCTTATTTTTGGTCATCAAAACTAAAGTTTGATGTGCATCCTCACTGTCTTTAAGAAGGTGATCAAAAGGTATTTCTAAGAACTCTCCATTGACTTCTAGCTCCATTTGAGATGGAGTAATTTCAATCATCTTCGCACTTTCTATATTCGTTATGCCTCCGTATTCTGTTGCATAAGTAATGATTGCATCCTGATGATCATTATTCATATGACGACAGATTCGTGAACTGATCTCAGGTGTAATTGGCTGGGCTGTCATGTTGTTATTTGTTTAGCATTATAAATTTATCCTATATACCCTCAAATAAATGTAAATCTCAATATCTAATACAGAATGATTTTGCAGAATATTGATTTTTTGTAAGAAAGAGCTTTTATCTCGGTTAGTTATTTGTTAGAAATCCTTCAAGCGCAATAATGGCAACTCCTTTGGCTGGAGGTGATTTGCAGGTCTTTATTGGTATGCCGATGATTCTTTGACGTAGTCGTCTCCATTGTGGATTGTTTGCTCCTCCTCCTAGAGTGATTATCTGCTTGGGCGGAGTTGCGCCTAGCTCTATAAGCTTTTCCCATGCAGCTGCTTCGATTTTGGTTAGACCTTCAAGTAAGGCATGAAGATAAAGCGCATCGCTAATAGGCCTAGGTTCAAGAATTGGTGCCATCTTGGGATCATTATATGGAAATCTTTCACCAGTCGATGGGAGCGGAATTAGTGTTATTCCACTATCAATTTTTGGATTAATTTGATTGCTTAATTCTTTTAAATCCTTGTCATTAAAAAATTTTCCTAAGACTTTGCAGCCAGCATTAGAAGCTCCTCCTGCTAACCATCGATGCCCTATGAGATGGTTTGTAACCCCGGCTCCTTTTAATGGAGAATCGACAAAACGCTTAATTACAATTGTGCTACCTAGGATTGTTGCACCATCTTCTTGAGTTAGATCTGCTGCTAGGACGGCAGCATTTGAATCAGTTGTCCCAGAGAAAATCTGAATAGTTTCATTAAGACCTAAGTGTTTAGCTAAATTATAATTAATATAACCTAGAAGACTCCCGCTTTCTGTAATAGAAGGTAATGCATCTAACCATGTAAATTGTTCAAAAGAACTGGGCCAACTTTTATTAGTTACATCCCAACCTAATTTTATATTATTGCCTGCTTCGCCAGAGCTCCAATCATTAATTAGCCATCCAGTAATCCAATCTGCTTGGTGCCTTAAGAGTATGCTTTCTCCATATTTATTTATTAAATAAAGGGCCTTAAATAGGCTATTGTTTGAATTAATAGTATCTTCTTTCTTAGGGTTTAATGACTGCAGAAATTTCTTATTTTTATGATTAACGTAATAAGGAATTGCCTGCCCAATCGGATTCCCTTTCTTGTCACATGCAAGAAGAGTGCCAGAAGTTCCATCAACAGATATGCCTAGGATATTTCTTTTGATACCTATCTCAAGATTGCCTATTAGTTTTGTACAGCATTCTCGCCAATCATTGGGAAATTCAACTCCTCTTCTATATTTTTTATCTTCGCTATGTATAACTTCCCTGCTCTCATTGATAACTGCGATCTTGACTCCACTTGTTCCTAAGTCTATTCCTAAAAAGAGCTGTGATGAAGCCATTGGACTTGGCTAGAATTATTTATTCAGTTAAGGTCGCTACTTTTTCTTTTACGTTTTCCCATGGAAGATCAAGATCTTGGCGACCAAAATGTCCATAGGCTGCGGTTTTTCTATAGAAATTACCTTCTCTAATTCTTGGAAGCTCTCGAAGATTAAATTGCTTGATAATGGCTCCTGGACGTAGGTCAAAATGTTTAATCACTAGGGCCTGAAGTTCATTATCTGACTTTTTCCCTGTCCCAAATGTTTCTACTAAGATTGAAACTGGCTTTGCGACTCCAATAGCATAGCTAAGCTGTACTTCTGCTTTGTCGGCTAGATCTGCTGCGACAAGACATTTTGCAACAAACCTGGCTGCATATGCTGCTGATCTATCTACTTTTGTAGGATCTTTTCCTGAGAAAGCTCCACCGCCATGTCTGGCATATCCTCCATAAGTATCAACAATTATCTTTCTACCAGTAAGGCCAGCATCTCCTTGTGGACCACCTACGACAAATTTTCCTGTTGGATTAACTAGGAATTTTGTGGTATCACGATTTGGTCTTAAGGATAGATCTGAAGTTGCAGGTAATACAACATTTTCCCATAGGTCTTCAATGATTTGATTGCGAATACTTTCCTCATCAGACTTTCCTTTGACTTCAGCTGTGTGCTGGGTTGAGATTAAAATAGTCTCTATTGCTTTAGGTCGCTTGTTTTCATATAAAACACTGACTTGAGTTTTCCCATCAGGTAATAAGTATTCCAAAGTACCCTCATGCCTTACTTTTGCGAGTTGTCTTGATAATCGGTGGGCCAAACTTATTGGGAGAGGCATAAGTTCTGGCGTTTCATTACATGCATAGCCAAACATTATTCCTTGATCTCCGGCACCAACTTTATCTAGAGGGTCACCAGAGTGGTCCTCGGCTTCATTGACTCCTTGGGCAATATCAGGTGATTGTTGATCTAAGGCAACTAATACTGCACAGCTGTTGGAATCAAATCCTCCAGCTCGAGCTCCCTTATAGCCAATATCATCAATGACATTCCTAACAAGCTTTATAAAGTCGACTTTCGCAGTAGATGTAACTTCTCCTGTTATTAGGCATAGTCCTGTATTGACTACTGTCTCACAGGCAACTCTGCTTAAAGGGTCTTGTGAAAGTAATGCATCGAGAATTGCATCACTAATTTGATCGCAAATTTTGTCTGGATGGCCTTCAGTGACTGATTCTGAAGTGAAAACGTAACTATTCATGTTCATTGCTTTGAATATTGTATGAAAATCTAGTGCTTTGGTCAGTAGTTAAATCATTCCAGTGATGAATAAGGTGTTGATGGAATTTTAATTTAGGAGGGGTAGACCAGCCCGCTGTATAACCAAGGATTATTTGAACACCTGCTTGATGGGCCATGCCAAGATCTGAATCTGCATCTCCAATCAGGGCACATTCTTGTGGTTGGAGCCCAAGCTGCTTACAAATGCCAAAAACAGCTCCTTTATCAGGCTTGGCTGGTGAATGATCAGCGCTCCAAACTCCAGAGAAATTATCAATCAAATTATTTGTCTTCAAGAAATTATCAATCCCTTCTTCACTGTCGTTACTAATTATTGCACATTTTAATTCTGCTTCTCGTAGTCTATTTAATAAATCTTTGGCTCCGGGGAGAAGTCTTTTAGGTTTTGATTTGGTTAATAAGATATCATCAACCTTTTTGAAAATGGTAGTTGCAATTTCGTATGAGCTTGCCCAATCTTTTAATGTAACGCAAAGTATTGTAGCTGTTGAAAATAGATTCTGTTGTCTAGAAGCAATAGCTACACAACCATTTGAGGTTAGCCCCTCATCACTTAATCCATATGCAGAACATAGTGATTTATTCAGAATGAATATATCTTGTTCTTCTAATTCCATCTTTTGACATGTAGATATTGTTTCGTTAACTCTGAAGCTTGCAAGCTGCCTTAGATTATTCTCACTGTTAGTTAGGGTGCCATCCTTGTCAAATAGCACCCCTTTGATAACACCGATTGATTCTCCTTTGAGGGTAAGTTTCGGCATTGAAAGGTATATATAAGTTATTTAGACAGTCATTACATTTGCTGATGGATCTTCTCCTTCCTCTGCTTGCTCAAGAAGCATTTGCTTGTATCTTGCAGCCATTTCTTCTGCTTTATCAAAAACTTTCTGCGGATCTGTCAACATATCTCCTGGTTCGGGTTCAAGAGCCTTCGTTGATAGTGAAATCCTTCCTCTTTCTGCATCTAAGTCAATAATCATGACCTTCATTTGATCATTGACATTTAAGACTGAGTGAGGGGTCTCAATATGTTCATGACTAATTTCGGAGATATGTAGCAATCCACTTACTCCTCCAATATCTATAAACGCGCCATAAGGTTTAATTCCTCTTACGGCTCCAACAACAACCTCGCCAACTTCTAATCGATTCATCTTCCTCTCTACCAAAGCTCTTCTATGGCTAAGGACTAGTCGATTTCGTTCTTCATCTACTTCAAGAAATTTCAAGGGTAAAAAGTCAGCAACTAGTTCTTCTTTTGCTTTACGGGTACTGATATGTGAACCAGGTATAAAACCTCTAAGGCCTTCTACTCGAACTAGCGCACCGCCTCGGTTAGTGGCAAAGACTTCTGAGTAAATGGTTGCATCTTCCTTTTGTAGCTGCCTTACTCTTTCCCATGCACGTTGGTATTCAATACGTCGAATAGAAAGTGCAAGTTGTCCATCTTCATTTTCTTCGCTCATTATGAAAAATTCTCTTGTCTCAGAAGGCTGAAGAACATCACTAAGGCCTTCTACACGATTTATTGATACTTCTTGCATAGGCATAAAAGCTGCGGTCTTAGCGCCTATATCAATCATTGCTCCTTTTGACTCAAGAGCAAAAACAGTTCCATTGACAATATCTCCAGGCTTGAAGTTGTAATCGTATTTGCTTAAGAGTGAGGCAAACTCGTCAAGAGTAAATCCTGCTCCATCTAAGTCTTTCTTTTTGGCCCGGCTTTTAGGATCATCTGCTGTTGGGACTTCTTCAGGTATCCCGAGATCTTCTTCCTGCTCAATTTCCTTTAAGTCAGAATTATTAGCATTATTGACAGTTGATGTTTCGATATCAGAAGTTGAGTCAGTTGCAGTTTCTTTAGAGAGCTCTTTGGGAGTAGAAGACATTATTGAATGGCGGTCTGCCTTGGCGACAGAGTGAGAGTGTTTCCCAAAAGCCCGCCGACTTAAAGGAATTAGTTGAATACTCTACAGATCTATGAGCTCTCTTAGCGAACAGGGGCTAGTTCTTCTTTGCTTGATTTAAAGTTTTCTAAGGTTTCAACAAAATCGTGAATCCCATGAAACTTTCTGTATACCGAAGCAAAACGAATATAAGCAACTTCATTAATCTTTTTTAGTTCGTCTAAAACCAACTCCCCAATGTCTGAACTTTGAATCTCCCTAATGTTCTGTTGCTGTAGTTGGAGTTCTAATTCGTCAACTAGGGTTTCTATTTTCTCAGCACTGATAGGGGTTTTTTCACAGGCCCTTGTAATGCCGCTGATAAGTTTACTTCTGCTGAGAATCTCTCTACTACCGTTATTTTTTAGTACTGAAATAGGAACAGTTTCTACCCTTTCATAGGTAGTAAAGCGGAAGTCGCAGTTCAGACATTCTCGACGTCTGCGAACACTTCGTCCTGCGTCTGCAGCACGTGATTCAAGGACTCGACTGTCAGTGTTTTGGCATGAGGGGCATTGCATACGTGCCCTAAAAGTAGGAATGTATTTTTACCAATGTATACATTCTTAGGTGATATGAGAAGGGGTAAAAGTTATTTTTTTTATTTGGGAAATATATTTATAGTCTTTTTTTGATTTTTTAGTAAGACTTGTTTTATGAGAATCTATATCACGAGTAGATCTAAAAATTAAAAAGCCCCGTGATAACGGGGCTTTTTATTGGCATAAGTAGGTTTGTTAGTACTTCGGAGGATCGCGAAAAGCGACAGCGAAGAACAATGTACCAAGTGCCAAAGTAAGGATGAGAACGTAAGAGAAGGCTTCCATCGAGATTCTCGGTAGGGTCTAGTAGCTCAATGAGCCGGTGAAAATTGGTCGTGGTTTTTATGCACGTCCAGGAACACGACGGGTTGATTCGTCTCCAAGTTTCTTGAAGAGGCCAAATTCAACTTGATCGCCGATTTCGGCATCAATCCCAGCGAATGTATCGCGGTAAAGAGTCCTTGCGGCATGCCACCAGTGACCAAAGAGGTATAGCAAACCAAAGCTGGCGTGAGCAAATGTAAACCAGCTCCTTGGAGAGCTTCTGAAGACTCCGTCTGATTTGTACCTGTCGCGGTCGAATTTAAAGGATTCACCAAGTTGAGCTTTACGTGCGAGACGCTTCACGACAACTGGGTCTGTAAAGGTCTGACCATTTAGATCACCGCCATAAACGGTTGCTGTAATGCCAGTTTGCTCGAATGAATACTTTGCTTCGGCCCTGCGGAATGGAATGTCTGCACGGACATTACCTAATTTGTCTTCAAGAATTACAGGGAAATTCTCAAAGAAATTAGGAATTCTGCGGATTTCAAGCTCATTGCCTTCTTTATCTTTGAAAGCAATGTGACCTTGCCAACCTGTAGGTACACCGTCACCATTGACCATTGCGCCAACCCTGAAAAGACCTCCCTTAGCAGGGCTGTTGCCAACATAGTCATAGAAGGCAAGCTTCTCTGGGATAGAGGCATAAGCCTCTTCTTTTGAGGCGCCATTGTCTACGGCGACTTGGACACGACGGTTGATTTCATTTCTGAAATAACCAGAGTCCCATTGATAACGGGTTGGACCGAATAACTCAACTGGAGTAGTAGCTGATCCGTACCACATTGTTCCTGAGACAACAAAAGATACGAAAAGTACTGCAGCAAGAGCGCTTGCTAGTACGCCTTCAAGGCTTCCCATCTTTAAGTTTCGATAGAGCCTCTCACCTGGTCTATTGGTGATATGGAAAATCCCACCAACAATTCCAATGATGCCAGCACCTATGTGGTTTGCTACCACTCCTCCAGGGTTGAAGGGGTTAAAGCCTGCAGCGCCCCATGCGGGAGCTACTGGCTCTACGTGACCAGTCAATGAATATGGGTCTGATACCCATAATCCGACAGTGGAGCAGTGAAATGCACCAAAACCAAAGCAAGTAAGTCCTGCTAGAAGAAGGTGAATTCCAAAAATCCTAGGAAGATCAAGTGCAGCTTCACCTGTTCGTGAATCTTCCCAGAGTTCAAGATCCCAGTAGGTCCAGTGCCAGATTGCTGCCAACATCAGCAGACCACTGAAGAGGATATGTGCTACTGCAACACCTTCGAAAGTTGAGTAAGGAAGGGCTTTACCCCAGAAACCTAAAGAATCAAAGTCAAAGGAACCGGTTCCTCCGGTTAGGTCCCAACCATTCCAGCTACTTGTTACACCTAGGCGTGCCATGAAAGGCATGACATACATGCCTTGGCGCCACATAGGGTTAAGTACTGGATCCGATGGATCAAAGATGGCCAATTCATATAGGGCCATGGAGCCGGCCCAGCCGGCTAACAAAGCTGTATGCATGAGGTGCACGGCCAAAAGTCGGCCAGGGTCGTTGATGACGACTGTGTGCACCCGATACCAGGGCAATCCCATGGGGTCAGGTTCGTGGAACGCAGCTGCTTAATGCAGCCAGACCGACCGATCGTAAAGCGTCTCCCTTGCGAGAAGGTACTTCTTGTCGCTAGCTGAAACGTGTAGTGATACTCCTGGAACCCTTTTCTCGCTAGCTTCCCTGTCGTCATGCGTGTTTCGGCGATTTGAGCTTATTTGAGGCTTCGGTCACAAAACTCAATGCCAAGTAGCAAAAAACGTTATCAAGTGCACCAATCCGTTGAAATTCAATCGATTTCAAATTTGTCAAATTGTTTTCTTTAGCTCTTTCTGAAGTATTTGCATAAAGACAAATTTCAAAGAATTTGTTACTTGATTCGAGTAGTGTTTTTCCTTGACTTCTCAGTTAGAGAGCATGTTTTCATGGAATTTCTAACGTGAGAGCTAGTAGTTTTTTTGTTTCTGGCTGCTAAGAGGGATGACGAGCCCTGACGAAAAGCAGCTTTATAGTGTCGATGGGTGATAACTTTCGAAATAACAACCTAAGGTCATGGAAACCACCAACTTTGGCTTCATTGCTAGTCTCCTTTTCGTTGGGGTTCCAACGATTTTCCTGATTGGTCTATTTATTTCGACCAGTGATGGAGAGAAGTCGAGTTTCTTCTCAGATTCAGGTAAGGGGAAAATTGGTCCAAGCAGGTAAACCCTGAAGTCTATTTGGACTGGTCAGTTTACTGACTCGAAAATTCTTGTTAGATCTTGCTAGGCCCTCACTTGTGTGGGTCTCAATTAGCAATGTATTTGAACATTTGTTGATAAAATTGGAACAACAAATGTTGTCCTAGCTTAACCTGTTTTAATTTATTTTCTCTCTATTCATTTTGGAACCAATAGTTAATAGATTAGATGGGTTTGATTCTTGGAATATTCACAAAACGGTATTACCTCAACATACTGACCATGCAGGGGTTATGTGGCATGGTTCTTATGTTTCTTGGCTTGAAGAGGCAAGAATTGAAGCTCTATTAAAAGTTGGATTAAGTTATTCGGATTTATCTGAGCATGGATATGAGATGCCGGTGATTTCCATGGAGATTACTTATCATAAATCTCTTTATCATGGCGAACTTGTTAAGTTGCAAAGTTGGGTTTTACCTAGAGAAGGCGTTCGTTGGCCCTGGATAACGAAATTTATTAGTAACAATGGATCTCTAGCTGCCAAGGCAAAGGTTAGTCTGGCTTTGGTAAGAAATGATCGAGGAGTCAATAAGGTAATTCGAAAAGTTCCTGATCAATTCTCTCAAGCATTGGAAAATTTGATAAATGTTTCTGTTCTTTGACCCCAATTCCCTCTCTTGCCTTGAAGATCTAGTAGCGAGGGGAATATTCCTATGTTGTTTTATCATAAGAAACTAATTAAGTAATAATTGCTTTTCGATTGGATTATTGCTTAGGAATTTAAGTTCGATATTGTCTTAAGGTTGATAGATGGAACATTTAAAAATTTCTGGAAATGAGTTGTTCTTATGGCGTAAAAGCTTATTAGCTAAAGGTGGTCGATCTGTCGATCTTGATTGGCTTTTAGATATAGGTGGAGGCTTGCGATGGAGTTCTTTGCAGAAACTTTATTTGAAACCTAATAGTGAGGTTTTACTTGAAAAGCCACTAGAGAAATTGAGCCAGATCTGGATGAAACATCTAGATGAGCATGTCCCATTGCAATATTTGCTTGGACTTTCTCCATGGCGAGATTTTGAATTAGAAGTTAATTCTGCAGTGATGATTCCGAGGCAAGAAACAGAATTGTTAGTTGATTATGCACTGAGTAAAATTAACGAAAAGGTTTTTGGTGCTTGGGTAGATTTAGGTACGGGTAGTGGTGCATTGGCTATTGCTCTTGCAAAGGCCTTGCCTCTTTGGGATGGTTATGCTGTTGAGTTAAGTCAGGAAGCTATTTGTGTGGCAAAAAGTAATATATTGCGATTGCTCCCAAATAAATCAGTAGATCTTTTTCTGGGTAAATGGTGGGAGCCTTTGGAGCCTCTATGGGGTTCTTTTGATTTAGTAGTTTCCAATCCACCATATATTCCGGATTGCCTAATTGAAGGATTGCAACCTGAAGTTCGATTGCATGAGCCTCTGTTGGCTCTTTCAGGAGGTTCAGATGGTCTTAAATCGTTAAGGGAAGTTATATCAGGTTCTATTAGAGGACTAAAGAGAGGTGGCTGGATTTTGATAGAGCATCATTATGATCAAAGTAATTCAGTTATGGAATTAATGAAGAACATAGGATTGGTCTCTATTGAGTTTAAAACAGATTTGGAAGGAGTTAAGAGATTTGCATTGGGTCAGAATCCATAAGGATAAATATGAAAATGACTTCTTTACAAGATTCAGTTTTTGATTCATTAGATATGGCAATTATTTTAAAAAAAGGTTCTCCAGTTGCCTTCCCAACTGATACCTTACCTGCTCTAGCTATTGCGCCTGAGTTCTCTGAGAAATTATGGAAAATTAAACAAAGACCTTTATCTAAACCTTTGATATTGATGGGAGAGAATGCAGAAGAATTATTTGACTTTGTTTCACCACAAGCAAGAGATGATGCCTGGGAAATGGCGAAAAGTTTTTGGCCTGGAGCTTTGACAATAGTGCTTCCAGCTGTTGGTGATTTGGTAAATGTTATGAATCCTGGGAAAGAAAGTCTTGGTATTCGAGTTCCTGCTTTCGGGATGGCAAAGGAATTACTTGCTCAGACTGGACCCTTGGCTACTACAAGTGCAAATATTTCAGGTAAAACTCCTTCACTTACTGCTGAAGACGTCGCAAGATCTTTTCCTGGTTTGCCATTGTTAGGGCCTTTGCCTTGGCCAAGTTCTTTAGGCTTGGCAAGTACGGTTTTAGCTTGGGAAGCTCCTGGGAGGTGGCAGGTCTTACGAAAAGGTGCTGTGATTATTGAATAAAAAGGGTTGAAATAATGATTTGGTTAATTGTTTTGGTTCTAATTCTCCAGTCAGGCTTCCATTGGATCTTGAAACCAGCAATATTGTTTACAACACCAATATTTGAGATCTCTTGGATTGGTTGGATTGTGATTGCTTTATTTGTCTGGCTTTTTTCTGGTAGGGATCTGCATGACAATGTCTGATCACTCTTTTTGAGAATGAACTCCGTCTATGTATAGAAGTTTGGAGTTGGAAGTTGATATGCCGGCTAGCGGATTTGAACCGATGACCTTCGCTTTACAAAAGCGCTGCTCTACCACTGAGCTAAGCCGGCATTGATCTAGATTTTAACCAAGAATATGCCTCTAATGGCTTTCTTGAATGTAAACAGACAAAAAACAACTTTATTTAAAATAGGATTGAGATTGCAGTTTTAATAAGATGAACGCACTAGCGGGAATATATGAAATACTAACCAAGCTAAGAATCTATGGACTATGTAAATCTATTTTTTCTGGAAAATTGTAACCTGAGTAGTCTTTTGGTTAACTTGATACTTCTTCTATTTTACTGTTAATTGCGAGAGGTCTTCTGATTGGAAGATTCGCTACTAGTGCAGTCATTCGGTCTTCCGTTTCTAAACTAACTGCACCAGCTTCTATATCTATTTCAACATACTTAGCAACTACTTCTAATATTTCTCTTCTCATTTGCTCCATTAGTTCAGGACTAAGATCTGAACGATCATGTGCGAGTACTAATTGAAGTCTTTCACGTGCTGTTGATGCGCTTGAAGGTTGGCGACCCAGCAATTTGTTTAGGATGTCACGTAGAGTCATTGTCATCGCTTTAGAAAATCTTTGTTTGCATCAGACGCTTGAATTTGTCACCTATACTTGAACCTTCCTTAGACGGATCAATTATCGGAATTTCTTCTCCCTGCATTCTCTTTGCAATATTTGTATAACAACGTGCAGCTGGTGATTTTGATGAACTGAGTGTTAGAGGTTCTCCTCTATTTGTACTTACTATTACCTGTTCATCTTCTAGTACTAAGCCAAGCAATGGAAGGGCAAGAATATCAGTTACATCATTTACAGATAGCATCTCTTGACTCGCTATCATTTTTGGCCTGACTCGATTAAGAACTAGTTGAATAGGCTCGACACTATGAGTATTTAAAAGTCCAATAACTCTATCTGCATCCCTAACAGCTGATATTTCAGGGTTGGTGACAACAATTGCTTCTTTTGATGCTGCCACTGCATTTCTAAACCCATCTTCCACTCCTGCTGGACAATCAATTAAGACATAATCAAAATCATCTATAAGCATCGAAACAATGCGTTGCATGTCTTCTGGCTTTAGCCATTCAAGCATTCTGGGATTGCCTGCGGGTAGTAAAGCAAGATTTGGTTCTTGTTTATGTTTAACGAGAGCCTGGTCAAGTCGGCAGCTTTCTTCGAGAACTTCTTGAGCGGTATAAACTATACGATTTTCTAGCCCGAGAAGTAGATCAAGATTACGTAAACCAAAGTCAGCATCCAAAACAGCTGTTCGGAAGCCTTGTCTGGCTAGGGCAATTCCAAGATTGGCGGTTAGGGTTGTTTTGCCTACCCCTCCTTTGCCAGAACATATAAGGATTATGCGAGTATTTTTCGACACGGACCTCTTAAAAGTTTCAGAATATTAGTTGGACTTTTCGTTAGTTCAAGAAAAATGGGCCAAGCTTTGGATTGGAACCTTAAGGTTTTTCAATGAAATTCACTTCACTATTAGGGCGTTGGAGGAATGGTGTGTGTTTTTTTATTTACAAAAATTGTTTGGGCGGGGCGAATAACTATGGATCCTGAGTAAAGAATGGCTTCTTCGGCTAAACCCGGTTCTGGTTTCCCTTCTGGTCCACGAGCAACTTCATTGGCAATTCTTAATTGAAGAGGCCTTAGCTCTAGGGCAATGATCTTTGCATTCAAATTCCCTGTTTTCCCCGCATGTGCAATCCCGAGTAATCGTCCCCAAATCATGACATTGCCTCCAGCTGAAACTTGGGCACCTGGGTTTACGTCACCAAGTAAAAGAACATCCCCTCTTGCTTCTATATGTTCACCTGAACGAAGAGTTCCCTCGTGAAACAACACTCTCTCTTCACTTTGATTGAGATTTTGTTGTGTTTGGTAATTCCCTTCTGCTTCTTTTGAAAGTAATGGGTTTGTTGGCAGACCTAATGAATATGCACTAACAAGTGTTTCAGGAATCTGGGAATAAATCCCATCTAATATAAATCCCGATCTTTCTAATAGAGATTTAAGTTTGACAAGGTCTTTCCAGCTAAGAGGCCAGTCTTTGCAGTCAACTTCAATAAATCCTTCCTTAAATTTAGCAAGTTTTGATTTGAATGAGGTTCTCCAATCTTCTTCTTTGCGAAGAGGAAATTTGATTAGCTGTCTCTCATTATTTTCTATGCTCATGTTATTTGGTTTGAATCAGTTTCTTAAGGATTGCTCAAGCTCTTGCTTGAATTCCACATGAATTAGCTTGGGATGAATTAACCAAGCTGCCCCAGTTGGATAGATAAGAGATTTCACTAACGGGGATACTTCTTCAAGTGCTTTTAAGCTAACTCCATCCCATAAACGAAGTCCACTTTTGTAAGGGTAGTAGCCATGTGTTTTTTGATGCCGAAGTCCGCAAGTAAGGTCTGAATTTAACCCTGACTTTTCTGCGAGCTTTCTTGCAATTACAAGTGCTTGCAATTGATCCTCATTGCTCATCTCACTAATATTTACTGCTTGTAAGAGATCCCTATTGATAAATCTTTTGCATAATTCCGAAAGAGGTTCGGGGGCCTCTTCTTTCCAGCGCAGGAAATGATAACCAGTGCGAATATCATCATTCTCTAGAAATGAATTTGTGTCTATTTCGTTAGGAGACCATAACCAGATCTTCATATAATCATCTGCCCATACTTTTTGGGGACCCAAGATACGGGCCATTCGTACTATTTTTTCAAGAATCCAGTTGCATACCTCATTAATTCTATGATTATAAACACTTCTATACATGAGACTTCTTACGACTAAATAATGTTCTACTGCCATTAGTCCTTTTGGACTGATAGCAAGGTCCCCATCTGCCGCAAGAGTCAATGCTGAAAGAATTCTTTCTAGGTCTAGTTGACCATAATGTGTTCCAGTTGAATAGCTATCTCGTAATAAATAGTCCAATCGATCACAATCTAATTGGCTGCTGATAAGACTCTTAATTACCTTTTTAGGTGCCTTCCCTTCTCCTAATAGTTCTGCAACTTTGTTAGTTGTACCCTCCTCAAAATCTTCAAGAGCATTGCTGATTTCGTTGTTCTCTTTGACGACTTTCGCTGACCATTGTTCATGTTTTATTCCAAATATTTCTTCACTGCTATGACTAAGTGGTCCATGACCAATATCATGGAGCAGAGCAGATGCATAAAGTATTCCTTTATGTTCTTTCAGTTTAGGCTCTATTTTTATTAACTTCTTGAAAGCTTTCTTGGCAATATGAAAGGCACCTAGTGAATGTGTGAAGCGACTGGATTCTGCTCCGTGGAATGTCAGAAATGCTGGTCCAAGTTGTCTGATTCGTCGAAGTCTTTGAAATGGCATAGAGTCAATTAACCTCATTATCATTCTTTCTTCTTCATTGTCATTATTTAATTCCATTCCACCATGTAGTGGGTCGTGGTAGTTTCTTGATTTCATATTCAAATAAAGAGATCGATTTAGTTAATAGTTAAATCGATCTCTTCCTCTATCTCTGACGATATTTTTTCTTGATTTGTATTGTCTTCTAGTAGTTTTCGATCAAGGTTTGCTTCCATTAGAATCTCGGCATCTTGAATCCATCTATCATCAGTGCTGCCTGGATTCAGAGGCTCTGGAAGGTCGAGTGTTCGATCAGGCTCTATCCCAAGATTTTGTATATCTCTACCGCTAGGTGTTAAGTAACTTGCAACTGTGACTGCTAATCCACTGCCATCGCTAAGTGTTGTAAGGGATTGGATTAGCCCTTTGCCAAAAGTTTTGCTTCCAACAAGAGTTGACCTCTCGTTATCTTGTAAAGCTCCAGCAAGAATCTCACTGGCGCTAGCTGTTCCGCCGTTCACAAGTGTAACCATTGGTCCTTCATAAAGTGTTTCTTTGTTTGAGGGAATTGCATCATTTATTCCCTCGCGATTTTTTGTTTCTACAATTGGTTTATCACTTAGGAATGCATCAGCAACAGCAAGGCCAGAGCTAACTAATCCGCCTGAATTGTTTCGCAAATCAAGTACTAAGCCTTCTATTCCTTTTTCTGATAGTTCCTGCAAGGCCTCATTGACTTGCTCAGGCACGCCTTCACTAAATTGCGTAATTCTTAAATATCCCAATGTATGAGATTCATTCCTGAGCCTACGAGTTCTTACTGGACGGAGGTCAACACTTCTGCGTTCTAGAACTATTTCTTCAGGTTCTCCATTTGGTGGTTTTATTAGCACTAAAACCTGTGAACCTGTCTCGCCTCTAAGTCTTGCAGCAGTTGCTTCTAGGCCAAGAGATTTAGGTGACTCCCCGTTTACGCTCAATAAAGTTGTCCCACTCAAGATCCCTGCATCTGCAGCTGGTGAGCCTTCTAATGGGGCAATTACAACAATTTCTCCATCTTCTGACCTTGATCCTAATTGCAGCCCAACGCCATTGATTTCACTGCCTAAGTTGCTTGCCTTCATTGCTGTGTAATCATCTGGCCTTAACAGCCTGGTGTAAGGATCTCCCAAGGGTAGAAGCATTGATTCAATTGCTGAGTAGGCCTCTTCGCTTGTAGTGATTGGTTCTTCTAAAGCCTTTTGGCGTAATCGGCGCCATTGAACTTCTTCAAATCTGGATTTGTTTAGATATCCTTCATTTACAAGCTTCCAACTTTCTAAAACCAGTGCTTGTCCATCGTTTAAGGCAAGTACTGGAGGGGAAAAGAATAATCCGCAAAAGACTATGCATAGCAGCGCTACTAAGAGCTTTTGCGGTAATTGTCTCCGAGATTTAACAGTTTTAGGCATTGGATTAATCCCTAGAACGAAACCTGGCGCACATTCAGTAGAATCATGGAATAAGAACTTACCAATGCATGGCGAACTCGTCACCTGTCTACGACTGGTTCCAGGAACGTCTTGAAATTCAGGACATAGCTGACGACGTCACCTCAAAATACGTCCCTCCCCACGTCAATATCTTTTATTGCTTGGGAGGGATAACACTTGTGTGCTTTCTGATTCAGTTCGCGACTGGTTTCGCGATGACCTTTTATTACAAACCAACTGTTACTGAGGCCTATAACTCAGTTAGTTATTTGATGACTGATGTCAGCTTTGGTTGGTTGATTCGTTCAGTTCATCGATGGAGTGCCTCAATGATGGTACTCATGCTTATTCTTCACGTCTTCAGGGTCTATCTCACTGGTGGCTTTAAAAGACCAAGAGAATTGACTTGGGTGACTGGTGTCACTATGGCAGTAATTACAGTTGCCTTTGGGGTTACTGGGTATTCCTTGCCATGGGATCAAGTTGGATATTGGGCTGTCAAAATTGTTTCGGGTGTACCTGCTGCAATTCCAGTTGTAGGTGATTTTATGGTTGAGTTGTTAAGAGGTGGAGAAAGTGTTGGTCAGTCAACTTTGACTCGCTTTTATAGCCTTCATACATTTGTTTTGCCATGGCTACTAGCAGTATTCATGCTGATGCATTTCCTGATGATTAGAAAGCAAGGTATTTCGGGCCCCTTGTAAACCGATCCCTTATGTTTGATCAATCATTTTTAGATCTTAAAAAATTTTAATTCACTTTTTGTCATGACCATACTAAAAAAACCTGATCTAGCTGATCCAAAGCTCAGATCTAAGCTGGCAAAAGGAATGGGTCATAATTATTACGGAGAGCCTGCATGGCCAAATGATCTTCTTTATATCTTTCCAGTTGTAATTCTTGGGACTATTGCTTGCGTAGTGGGTTTAGCTGTTTTAGATCCGGCAATGCTTGGGGATAAAGCAAATCCTTTTGCTACGCCGTTAGAAATCCTTCCAGAATGGTACTTGTATCCAGTTTTCCAGATTTTAAGAGTAGTCCCAAATAAACTTCTGGGGATTGCATTACAGACTTTGATTCCACTTGGCTTAATGCTTGTTCCGTTTATTGAGAATGTAAATAAGTTTTCCAATCCCTTCAGACGCCCTATTGCTACTTCAGTGTTTTTATTTGGAACGGTTCTAACTATTTATTTAGGCATAGGTGCTTGTTTGCCTATTGATAAATCTTTGACATTGGGATTGTTTTAAATCATATTTTGAATTAAATATTTGGAATTAATTCATTTATAGCAAGCATTTCTACATCTTCAGGACAAACTCGTAGAAGGTGATGAAGCAAAAGGAATCCAACTATTGTCCAAGTTTGGTAGGTCCTTGATTGCTGTCCTACCCATGTCCCAGTTGGTCCATCAAAATATTCAGCCCACTTTTGTCTTGGGAGTTGGTTTAGTTGACTCCAATAACATTCTTCAAGGAGAGCGCGCATTTGGCCCATCAAAAGGACATCAGCATGGGGATAACGTTTCTCATGAAGAAGGATTGAAGCACCAAAGAACCAAAGAAGACTTGGCCAGTGGCCTCCATTGTGATAACTCCAAGGCCAATTTTTCGGATCCGAACCAGTTTTGTTTTCCCATTCACTACCATCCATTGGGGGGTGACATATTCTCATTGGCATTTGAGCCATTAAATGATGTCTGTTGTGCAGTACTAAACGAAACAAAGCTCTTTGTTGAGGAGCAGTGAGAACCCCAAACATGCAGGCAAGAGAATTTCCTAGGCTGTAAAAACGAAAATCAGGTCTGCCTGTTCTGATATTTCCTATCAGATAACCTCCTCGGTTTTCTAGCCAGTCTTGAAGCCAAGAAGGAACAACTTGTGGTTGCACATTGAATTCATTTTGGTGTTGATCTTCTCCATATTGTTCAGTAGGCCTTCTGCGAAGAACCTGCATGGTTTTGCTTGTCACCCAATAGTGCTTAAGAAGAAATTGTCTAAGGTCATGAACCCACTGTCTTGTTAGAACAAGCCGTTGATCTAGGAGCCTGCTTACTTGATTTTTCCTACTTAACTCCATTAGCTCGATACAACTTCTTAGGCATGCATAAAGAAGTACCTCAACTTCTAATGGTGCTCCCCATACATCCATTGGTCTATCAATCATGAATGAACAATCTGGGACAAATAGGACTGGTGTGCCTTCAAATGTCGGATGAAGTACTAGGTCTAGAAGAAGTTGAACTCCTCTTTGAACTCTTTGACTTGTCCCAAAGCTCTTATCACCACTTCTTCTTACATATAACAAGCATAGGATTGGCCACCAAAGGCTTGCATCGGCTGACGTAATTCTGCCTATTGATCTTTGCCCGTAATCGGCTATCAAATCACCTCCCTCTTCAACAAAACTTGTAGGGAAAACTCCTCGGGTCTGATATGTAGTGCTTTGAAGATCTAGGCAAACACTTAGGAATTGTTTAACTATGTCGTAACGCTTTTGTGTGAGAAGGTAAATCATTACTGGCACATTATCTCGAAGAAATATTTCGCCATAATTAAGGGCTTCATTATTTGCTGGGTGTTCCAGAGCCGCAACACTCCCTGCGAGACTCCCTCCAACCTCTATAAGGCTTCGTTCAAAATGCTCCTTAGCCCTTTGTACGACTTGATCTTCATTTGAGTTGGGACGAACTCTTTTGTGTTGTTGGCTGAAGCGGATGGCCATTTAAAGATTCCCAATAAATAAACGCTAGTGCTGCCAGAGACTTTCGGCAGTAGAAACAAATATGTGAACGGACCTTTCTATTTTCTCTTGCATATAGGTGGGTATATGGTCTAAATTATTCCTCTGTGCAAATGGCAGAGTCCTGAATGCACAGCCCACTGTCATCAATGGGACAAAAGTCTCATAGATGTCCTTGGGAACTTGCAATGCCTTTGGGGAGACCCTTCGGTGATGTAAGTTTTTTGGTGATCGTTTTGATCGCTTTGCCTGACATTTCATTTAATGGAATCGATTGGCAGAACCTAGACAATTGAAAAGTTTAGGAACTGACGCTTTTGTCGCGTTTAGTGTCTCCTCAACAGGCTGGTTACAGTCCCTGTTTAGGAGAATTTCTAGATTGATAAGCGATAAGAGTGTGAGGTCCCGTCAAAAGAAATTTAAGTTCTTTAGGTCTGTTGCATGATTCAGAGTGGTTTTCACGGATCACTCTTTATCACTAAAGGTGTGCAGGCTTAAGGGGCGACCGGATCTGAGATCCTGGAAAGTCACGATGAAGAGATTCAGAAGTGCACTCTTATAGAACCCTTCTATATTTATTGTGAAGGTGGCAACAACTGCTAATAGCACTTGCGAAGTGATATTTAGTGGGTGAAGCAAATCAGACTGAGTAAATAAGATCTATTTTAAGTCTTAATTACGAAAGGGCCTGATCTACAACGGAGAGTTTGATCCTGGCTCAGGATGAACGCTGGCGGCGTGCTTAACACATGCAAGTCGAACGAACCTTCGGGTTAGTGGCGGACGGGTGAGTAACGCGTGGGAATCTGCCCTCAGGAGGGGGATAACGGTTGGAAACGACCGCTAATACCCCATATGCCGAGAGGTGAAATGAATTTCGCCTGAGGATGAGCCCGCGTCTGATTAGCTAGTTGGTGAGGTAAAGGCTCACCAAGGCTTCGATCAGTAGCTGGTCTGAGAGGATGATCAGCCACACTGGGACTGAGACACGGCCCAGACTCCTACGGGAGGCAGCAGTGGGGAATTTTCCGCAATGGGCGAAAGCCTGACGGAGCAACGCCGCGTGAGGGATGAAGGCCTCTGGGCTGTAAACCTCTTTTCTCAAGGAAGAAGATATGACGGTACTTGAGGAATAAGCCACGGCTAATTCCGTGCCAGCAGCCGCGGTAATACGGGAGTGGCAAGCGTTATCCGGAATTATTGGGCGTAAAGCGTCCGCAGGCGGCCTTTCAAGTCTGCTGTTAAAGCGTGGAGCTTAACTCCATCTAGGCAGTGGAAACTGATGGGCTTGAGTGTGGTAGGGGCAGAGGGAATTCCCGGTGTAGCGGTGAAATGCGTAGATATCGGGAAGAACACCAGTGGCGAAGGCGCTCTGCTGGGCCATAACTGACGCTCATGGACGAAAGCCAGGGGAGCGAAAGGGATTAGATACCCCTGTAGTCCTGGCCGTAAACGATGAACACTAGGTGTCGGGGGAATCGACCCCCTCGGTGTCGTAGCCAACGCGTTAAGTGTTCCGCCTGGGGAGTACGCACGCAAGTGTGAAACTCAAAGGAATTGACGGGGGCCCGCACAAGCGGTGGAGTATGTGGTTTAATTCGATGCAACGCGAAGAACCTTACCAGGGTTTGACATCCTGCGAACCTCTAAGAAATTAGAGGGTGCCTTCGGGAGCGCAGTGACAGGTGGTGCATGGCTGTCGTCAGCTCGTGTCGTGAGATGTTGGGTTAAGTCCCGCAACGAGCGCAACCCACGTTTTTAGTTGCCAGCATTCAGTTGGGCACTCTAGAGAGACCGCCGGTGATAAACCGGAGGAAGGTGTGGATGACGTCAAGTCATCATGCCCCTTACATCCTGGGCTACACACGTACTACAATGCTACGGACAAAGGGCAGCAAACTCGCGAGAGCAAGCAAATCCCATAAACCGTGGCTCAGTTCAGATCGTAGGCTGCAACTCGCCTACGTGAAGCAGGAATCGCTAGTAATCGCAGGTCAGCATACTGCGGTGAATACGTTCCCGGGCCTTGTACACACCGCCCGTCACACCATGGAAGTTGGCCACGCCCGAAGTCGTTACTCCAACCCTTGTGGAGGAGGACGCCGAAGGTGGGGCTGATGACTGGGGTGAAGTCGTAACAAGGTAGCCGTACCGGAAGGTGCGGCTGGATCACCTCCTAACAGGGAGACAAAACTAAGATCATGATGCCTATGTTTTTTATTCTTAGGCCATGATCCTGTCACCTTAGGTCGATCGGTACCTCAGATTATTTGCCAAGATTGTTCTAGATATTTTTAGAATTTATTGGTATCTAATTTCAGTTCCTAAACTTTTTTCTAGGTCACACCCAGCAAGGGTACTCCTGGGCCATTAGCTCAGGTGGTTAGAGCGCACCCCTGATAAGGGTGAGGTCCCTGGTTCAAGTCCAGGATGGCCCATTCGGTGTTGGGGGTATAGCTCAGTTGGTAGAGCGCCTGCTTTGCAAGCAGGATGTCAGCGGTTCGAGTCCGCTTACCTCCACTGATCGACCTCCTGATAACGAAATCACAGGAGATTTTGTTGTAGATGTGACTTAGATATTGTTCTAACTTTTTGAACCTAGCTTCCTATCATTCTTTATTAATTTGAGATTTTCAAATTTAAGCTGACAGGATGCTGGGCTCACTGATACCTAAAACGGTAATCAGTAAAGTTCAGTAGAACCTTGACAACTGCATAGGTAACTTTGGATAAAATAAAGCATCTCATAGATGCATTATTTTTTATTGTTTTGTCGATTAATAAAATCGATAAGACTAAAAAATAGTGTCTAAATTCTTGAGTCAAGAGCCAATACTTTAAAACTTATTTATGTTTTAAAGAGCATATTGGTCAAGCTACAAAGGGCTCACGGTGGATACCTTGGCACACAGAGGCGATGAAGGACGTGGTTACCTGCGATAAGTCTCGGGGAGCTGGAAGCACGCTTTGATCCGGGAATTTCCGAATGGGGCAACCCCTAGAACGGCCAGCTGAATCCATAGGCTGGCTCGAGCCAACCCAGCGAACTGAAACATCTTAGTAGCTGGAGGAAAGGAAAGTAAAAACGACTCCCTAAGTAGCGGCGAGCGAACGGGGAAGAGCCTAAACCGATGGTTTCGACCATCGGGGTTGTGGGACAGCAATGTGGACCAACAAACCTAGAAGAAGCGTTTGAATGGCGCGCCATAGAGGGTGAAAGCCCCGTATTTGAAAGGAGAGTTGGCCTAGCTGTATCCCGAGTAGCACGGAGCACGTGGAATTCCGTGTGAATCAGCGAGGACCACCTCGTAAGGCTAAGTACTCCTGTGTGACCGATAGCGCAACAGTACCGCGAGGGAAAGGTGAAAAGAACCCCGGGAGGGGAGTGAAATAGAACATGAAACCGTGAGCTTACAAGCAATGGGAGCCCGACTAAATCGGGTGACCGTGTGCCTGTTGAAGAATGAGCCGGCGACTTATAGGCACTGGCGGGTTAAGCCGGAAATGGTGGAGCCATAGCGAAAGCGAGTCTGAATAGGGCGTTTGTCAGTGTTTATAGACCCGAACCCGGGTGATCTAACCATGGCCAGGATGAAGCTTGGGTGATACCAAGTGGAGGTCCGAACCGACTGATGTTGAAAAATCAGCGGATGAGCTGTGGTTAGGGGTGAAATGCCAATCGAACCCGGAGCTAGCTGGTTCTCCCCGAAATACGTTGAGGCGTAGCGTCTAGTGCTCCAGCAGGGGGGTAAAGCCACCATTTCGGTGCGGGCTGCGAGAGCGGTACCAAATCGAGATGAACTCTGAATACCCTGTGTGTAACTAGGCAGTCAGACTGTGGGGGATAAGCTCCATAGTCGAAAGGGAAACAGCCCAGACCGCCAGCTAAGGTCCCTAAATCAACACTAAGTGATAAAGGAGGTGGGATTGCCCAGACAACCAGGAGGTTTGCCTAGAAGCAGCCATCCTCAAAGGAGTGCGTAATAGCTCACTGGTCGAGCGATCCTGCGCCGAAAATGAACGGGGCTAAGTGTTGTACCGAAGCTGCGGATTTAACTTGTTAAATGGTAGGGGAGCGTTCTATGTGGGGTGAAGCGTTAGCGTAAGCGGACGTGGACTGCATAGAAGTGAGAATGTCGGCTTGAGTAGCGAAAACATGGGTGAGAATCCCATGCCCCGAAACCCTAAGGGTTCCTCCGGCAGGCTCGTCCGCGGAGGGTTAGTCTGGACCTAAGGCGAGGCCGAAAGGCGTAGTCGATGGATAACAGGTCAATATTCCTGTACCAGTTATGTTTTGGGAAGGGGGACGGAGAAGGCTAGCCAATCCAGATGTTGGTTACTGGTTCAAGCGTTCAAGGCTTTGAGGAGTGGAGAAAACATTCCGAGCTGAGGCGTGAGTACGAGCTGCTACGGCAGCGAAGTTGGTGATGTCATGCTTCCAAGAAAAGCCCTATACCCGTTAAGGCATAACTGCCAGTACCCGAAACCGACACAGGTGGGGTGGTAGAGAATACCGAGGGGCGCGAGATAACTCTCTCTAAGGAACTCGGCAAAATGGCCCCGTAACTTCGGGAGAAGGGGTGCCAGCGAAAGCTGGTCGCAGTGAAGAGGCCCAGGCGACTGTTTACCAAAAACACAGGTCTCCGCTAAGTCGCAAGACGATGTATGGGGGCTGACGCCTGCCCAGTGCCGGAAGGTTAAGGAAGCCGGTCAGCGTAAGCGAAGCTGGCGACTGAAGCCCCGGTGAACGGCGGCCGTAACTATAACGGTCCTAAGGTAGCGAAATTCCTTGTCGGGTAAGTTCCGACCCGCACGAAAGGCGTAACGATCTGGGCGCTGTCTCGGAGAGAGGCTCGGCGAAATAGAATTGTCTGTGAAGATGCGGACTACGTACACCCGGACAGAAAGACCCTATGAAGCTTTACTGTAGCTTGGTATTGTGCCCGGGCTCTGAATGCGCAGGATAGGTGGGAGACGTTGAAGTAGTGCTTGTGGGTGCTACTGAGTCAATGGTGAGATACCACTCTTTCAGAGCTAGGGTTCTAACGTTCACCCGTTATCCGGGGAGCGGACAGTATCAGGTGGGCAGTTTGACTGGGGCGGTCGCCTCCTAAAAGGTAACGGAGGCGCGCAAAGGTTCCCTCAGGCTGGTTGGAAATCAGTCGTCGAGTGCAAAGGCAGAAGGGAGCTTGACTGTGAGACCTACAAGTCGAACAGGGACGAAAGTCGGCCTTAGTGATCCGACGGTTCTGAGTGGAAGGGCCGTCGCTCAACGGATAAAAGTTACTCTAGGGATAACAGGCTGATCTCCCCCAAGAGTTCACATCGACGGGGAGGTTTGGCACCTCGATGTCGGCTCATCGCAACCTGGGGCTGAAGTCGGTCCCAAGGGTTGGGCTGTTCGCCCATTAAAGCGGTACGCGAGCTGGGTTCAGAACGTCGTGAGACAGTTCGGTCCATATCCGGTGTACGCGCAGGAATATTGAGAGGATTTCTCCCTAGTACGAGAGGACCGGGAGGAACGCACCTCTGGTGTACCAGTTATCGTGCCAACGGTAAACGCTGGGTAGCCATGTGCGGAGTGGATAACCGCTGAAAGCATCTAAGTGGGAAGCCCACCTCAAGATGAGTATTCCCATGGCATAAGCCAGTAAGGTCACGGGAAGAACACCCGTTGATAGGCTCTACGTGGAAGCTTGGTAACAAGTGCAGCGGAGGAGTACTAATAGACCGAGGGCTTGACCAAATTTTTGATCTTGTCCAAGAGATTATCTTTATTTTGTTCAAAAAAGGATTTTCAAAATCTTTCCCTATGCAGTTCTCAAGGCTCTAAACTTGGGAATGTATTTTTCCTGGTGTTCATGGCGCTGTGGAACCACTCCGATCCATCTCGAACTCGGTTGTGAAACGCAGCAGCGGCGAAGATATTTGGGGGGTAGCCCCCTGAGAAAATAGCTCAATGCCAGGTAAAACATAACTATCTCACTCATACTTCTTGTGTATAAGACTACATAAAAAAAACACCAAAATTGGTGTTTTTTTTATGTAGTCTTTCTTATAGGTCTTTCTTTAGAAAATTCAGAATTTGATCTATTCTTAATACTTCCAAAAACTTTATCTTTGGCATTTGGGACACCAGTGAGTACCTCTTCCTGCCAAAGATTCACGCCTAATAATTGTGCCACATTTTCGACAAGGTTTCTTTCCACGTCTATATACCCAGGCTCTTCCACCGTATTTGCCATTCTCACCTTCTAGATTTCTGAAATCGCTAAATGTCGTGCCTCCTTCTCCAATGCTGATTTGAAGTACTTCGATAAGGCAAGAACATAGTTTGGTAATCTGATTTTGATTTAACTTTCCTGATGGTGTTTGTGGAAGAATTCCAGAGGAAAAGAGACTTTCATCTGCATATATATTCCCAACTCCTGCAATTATAGATTGATCAAGAAGGCTTGATTTGATGGGCCTAGTTCTTCCTTTTAATTTCTTACTTAGGTAGGAAGAATTGAAATCTTTGCTAAAAGGTTCTGGACCAAGTTTTTTTATTCCTGCAATCGCCTTTTCTGGTGTCTTGTTGGGGGGTACCCACCACATTTTTCCAAAACTTCTTACATCAATAAATCTAATTTCTTTTCCTTGGTCATTCCATAAACGAACTCTTGTGTGAGGACAAGGAGGAGTTGCTGTATCTAGCCATTTAAATTGACCTGTCATTCTTAAGTGAACAACCCAAAAACCGGCATTTTTGTAGCCCAGTCTCTCATCGCTAAGGGTTTTGTTGCGTTTAAGGGAGGCTATTAGATATTTACCACGCCTTGACCACGAGCAGATGTGGACACCGCGCATCATTTTTGCAAACTCTTTGGATCCGCCAGGGCTTGCTATTGCATTGTCTCTGCAAATCTCTAATTGATGTACATGAAAATTGACAAGGCAACTTTCAAGCCCTTTACGGACCGTCTCAACTTCTGGAAGTTCAGGCAAGTAAGATTACTTAGGCAGGCTCAAGTTCGTTTTGAGCGAAGTTATTAGTGTTGTTGCCGCCTTCTTGGCCACTTAGAACGGCATAATTAACTTTCTCAAAACGTACTACCACTGGGTACTTGATTCCTGATTCATCAACGGAAGCTACTTTGCCAACTTCGTTGTACCAGTAAGACTCAGGGCGCTTGATGCGCACCATATCGCCGCGGGAAAACGCCATCGGTGTGTTTGAAAACATACATATAGAACATTATCGCCGACTAGGTAAGAGTTTGCCTTCGCGTCACACAATGTCGTGTCAAGTGTGATGTTATGGCAGCATCCTCATTAATCAAATTCATTTTTGTGAGATCTGAACCCATCCCTGAATCTTTTGCTTTGCAGTTTGATTTGCCTAATCCAGAGCAAAGTGAGCTTAGTTCGAGCGAATTTCTTGCGAAATTAGAGAATGCTTGGGCCTTGTGTGATCGTTTTGATTTGCAGACAGAGATTTGGAGAGGAAGAATTTTGAAAGTAATTCGAGATCGGGAAAAGTACAGAGGAGAAGGAAGAGGCGCTGGATTTTTACAGTGGTTAAGAGAGCGAGAAATTAGTAAGACAAGAGCTTATGGGTTAATTCAATTAGCTGATTCTGCCGATGACTTGGTCGGAGAGGGTTTGTTAAAAGAACAAAGTGTCAACTTGTTTTCTAAAAGAGCTTTCATCGAGACAGCGCAGGCTGCTCCAGAGGTGAAGCTGATGATCTCAGAGGCTGCTAATGAAGGTAATGAGATTACTAGAAGACAAGTGCGGAGATTGTCTGATGAGTTCACATCTGCGACAAGTCCGCTTCTTCCTGTTGAGATAAGACAAAAAACTCAGGAGAATTTAATTCCTCCAAGAATTGTTGCTCCTTTGGTAAGAGAATTAGCAAAATTACCAGATATTCAGCAGGATGAATTTAGAAAGGCTTTGCAAAAAGAACCTGAAATTGATTGTATTAAGGATGTAACTAGTACTGCTCGATGGATAGGAAAATCTTTGGACGCATCTCTTGCTATAAAAGCTTTGCAAGTAGGAAATCTGAATCTTGACAAGGCAATGCAAGAGGCGCAGCGTCTTGAATTAATGGGAATACTTTCTGATGCAATAGGACAGGCTCAAGCTCTTGAGTCGTCAGTAATGAAATTACATAACGCTTGGAATAGATTAGGTGGTTTACATGAGAAACTTTGGTTGGAGAGTGGCTCGAGTACGCCTTACTTGAGAGAAATACTTTTAGCCTTGCAAACTCTTTGTGGGGCAAATATTAAAGTTTCTCTTGGTGAAATAGCTGGCGGAAAAAAAATTCGTCTTCAGTTGGTTGAGGAAGGAGCAGATCAACTCGAACCTCCTAAGATTTCTTAAGGATAGGCTGGTATCAATTTAATGGTTTGGTTATTTTTATATGGCTAAGGAAAGTTTTAATTGGATTCACTTACTGCAGCTTTATATAAACATTATGGATGGAGGAGCTTTAGAGATGGTCAACGACCAATATTGGAAGCAATTCTAGATGGGCGCGACTCTTTAGCAGTTTTACCTACAGGAGGGGGAAAGTCACTTTGCTTTCAACTTCCAGCATTAATAAGAGAAGGACTTGTTGTTGTTGTAAGTCCTTTAGTGGCTCTTATGGAGGATCAGGTCATGCAATTAAAAAGAAGAAATATACAAGCTGCTTGTTTGCATTCAGGCTTGACACCTCATCGACTTAAAGAAGCTTTTACCTCATTAGAAGATACTTCACTTAGATTGCTTTATTTAGCACCAGAAAGACTTCAAGGATTTTCTATTCGGGAGGCTTTGAAAGCCAAGGCAAGAAAAAAGGAAATAGTTGCTTTTGCAATTGATGAGGCCCATTGCATAAGTGCATGGGGACATGATTTTAGACCTGATTATCGAAAGCTTGATGAGCTTCGTACCTTATTCCCAGGTATACCCTTTGTTGCTTTAACTGCAACAGCTGGACCTAGAGTAAGGGCTGACATTATCCGCTTACTTCAACTTCGGAACCCATTTGTTCAAGTTTGTTCTGGAAGGAGAAAGAATCTTTTTTACTCGATGATTCGAAGGTCAAAAACACCAATTATTGAGGTTTTGGAGATGTTGAAGGATGCAAGAGGTGCATCTTTGATTTATGCAAGCACTCGAAGATCTGTGGAACAATGGACAGCATCTTTGAGAGCAGAAGGGATTCCCGCAATTCCGTATCACGCTGGCCTGGATATAACTATTAGACAAGAGGCTTTGGAACAGTTTCTGGAGCTTCCAAAACCAGTTTTAGTTGCAACTGTTGCATTTGGGATGGGAGTAGATCGAGGTGATGTCGGACTTGTTCTTCATCTGAATTTGCCAACTAACCCAGAGAGATATATTCAAGAATCTGGGAGGGCCGGTAGAGATGGTTTGCCAGCTAAGTGCATAGTTTTATTTTCTCCTGGGGACCGCAAAAGAATTTCTTGGGCAATGAAGTCCAATCTGAGTGAGATTACTTTTAATTCAACAAGTAAATCCGATCAAGATAAAATTAGGGTTGAATTTGCACATGATCAATTGCGCAAGATGGAAGAAATTGCTGAAGGTGCTTTATGTAGAGAACAATCACTTTTGCTCAACCTTGGTGAACTTTCATCTAAATGTGGACGATGTGATCGATGTAAGAACCAACTCAAAGAAAGAGATTGGTCGCTTAAGGCCAAGATTTTATTGACAGAGATTGAAAAATTAGAAGGATCTAATATTGTTTCACTTGTTGATAAGTTAGAGAAAAAAGTAATTGAAGATGAAGAGAGTTGGGGTTGGCTTTCTAGAAGATTAGTACAAGATGGTCTGCTGAGTGAAAGTAATGATGCTTTTCAAAGGCTATACATCAAAGATAGTGGGAGAAGGTTTATTAATAAACCTTGGCCTCTTGAATTTGTGGGAAGAAATTAATCACAAAAATCATTTATAATTAGGTGCTCAAATTTATCGATTGGTTTGACCCAATCTTTCCATGTTCCATTTGCACCAGTTGCATTTAATTTCTTCTCAGTGCAATTAATTGCTAGGTAAAGAGCTTTTCCATCTTTGTTCATTGAAGGGGCAACAAAACTGTTTCCTATAGGTTGCCAGTTTGACCAATCTATTTGCAGTGGCCCATAGTCTCTCCAATCTGATTTTGATTTCTTAAGCTGAATTCTGCTAGTTTTTTTCTTAATTGATATCGGATTTGCTTTGTTGTATCGTATTCCTTTGCTCTCTGGTGTTGTTTGTGAATGCAGAAATACTTTTGATCCTATAGATAAATTATTAGGATTAGATATGGTATTTATACTTATTAATTGACTTAGTTTGATGCTGTATTTGTCGGCAATATAGGATAAAGTTTCGCCTTCTCTAATGATATGAGTTGATGGCTTTTTTGCTGTAGCGATGTTATAGTTGTAGTTCTGCCTGGGTAATTTTAACTTTTGGCCTGGGTAAAGTCTGTTTGGGTTTTGTAGCCTATTTAATATAATTAAATCTTCTGATCTTGTTCTATACTTTTTCGCAATCGAATTAATTGTTTCTCCTTGGAGAACTGTATGATGAGTTTTTCTATTGATAAGTTGATCGTTAGCTCTTTGAGGCAGCTTCAGGGTCTGGCCGGGGTAGAGCAAGTCTGAATTTCCCAGATTATTGAGGAGGATGATTTCTTTGACAGATATTTTATGCCTTGTGGCAATCTCAGAGAGAGTCTCACCTGCTTTGACGGTTATGTTTTGTGCTAAGGAGGGCGATGTGCTTAGTGCTAGAACTCCTATTGCTGCAAAAAAGGGTTTTTGCATTTATTTGCAAAATCTTTTGGAAGAATAATCCTCTTTTGAGTATTCGCCAGCCCTTGAACTTTTTTTGGCAATTTTTGTTGCCTTTCTAAGGAGATTATTCTATTTTAATAGCTGTTTTAGTAAGTCAATATTTATTTTGTATGGGGGGTAGCGAAATTTAAGGTCTAACCAAAAAGGCTTTCTGAATATGGACCTTTTGTTTGAAAAGGTCTCAAAGCCTTCTTTCCCATGATATCTACCAATTCCACTAGAGCCTTTCCCTCCAAATGGCATTTCTGGAATGCCTGCATGTAAAATTACATCGTTAAAACAGACACCTCCAGAAGCTGTCGCATGCAGAAGTTTCCTTTGATTACTGGGTGTGCCGCCAAACATATAAATAGCTAATGGAGTTGATTTTTTATTTATACTGGATAGAGCATCATTAAAATTCTTTACTGTTAGCATAGGCATTAAAGGCCCAAATAATTCATTTTCCATTAATGGATCTTTGTTGTCGTTGATATTAATAATGGTAGGCGACATACGTTTTTTATTTATATCAATGCCCCCACCTAAAATAATTTGACCTTTCTCTTTAGCCTTCTCTAGAAGTTGGTTTAATCTATTAAAATGATTTGAGTTTATTATATTCCCTAGATTTGTAGAATCTACAGGATTATCTCCATAAAACTCTTTTAAAACTTTCTTCATACATTTAATAAGTGGTTCTTTTAAACATTCTTCAACTATAAGGTGATTGGGGGCTAGACATGTTTGACCTGCATTGAGGCCCTTCCCCCAGATGATTCTTCTTGCTGTAACTTCTAGGTCTGCACCTTTGATTATTAATGCTGGGCATTGTCCTCCTAATTCAAGAGTCACTGGAGTTAGATTGCTAGCTGCTGCAGTCATGACTTTTTTGCCAATAGTTTCTCCTCCTGTAAAGAAAATATGATCAAATGGCTCTTCGGTTAGAGATGCTGCGACTGTGCTGTCACCTTGACAAACTCTGACAGTATTTTCTGGAAAGTACTTTTCAATAAGCTCTGCAATTAAATTTGAGGTTCTTGGAGAATGTTCAGAAGGCTTTAGAACAGCAGTATTGCCTGCTGCTAATGCACTGATTAACGGTTGGAGGGTTAAAGAAAATGGATAATTCCATGGACCAATAATTAGTACACAGCCCACTGGCTCAAATTCAACCATTGCTTCTCCAGGCTTAAAAGTAATAGGTACTTTTACTTTTCTAGGTTTCATCCAGATACTTAAATTCTTTTTTGCTAGTGAGAGTTCTTGTTTAAGTGCTACTACTTCAAAGAAAGCTTCTGTAGGAGGTTTACCTAGGTCTTCTTTTAAGGCTTGAAGTATTTCGGATTCATGATTATTAAGCAGTTGCTCAAATCTATCTAATTGAAGTCTTCTCCAGCTTTTTGCTCGTGTTAGGCCAGTCAAAACTTCTTCACGAAGCTCTCTGACAAGAAGATTTTTGGATGTAATTGGCTTACGATTTTGCAAGGGTTGTTTAGCAATGTTGTAGTGGTTTAAGTGGTGAATCCAGATGGCTGAAAAAGTTTCTTGGTGGAAAGGGGCTGTTATTTACCAGCTAATCCCTAGAAGCTATTCAGATGGTGATGGCGATGGGATTGGAGATCTCAATGGCCTATTAAGCAGGTTGAGCTATTTGAGGTGGTTAGGAGTTGAGGCAGTTTGGCTAACACCTATCTATCCTTCCCCCTTAATGGATGGCGGATATGACATTACTGATTTTAAGAATATTCATCCTGAACTTGGAGACTTAGCAAGTTTTCATAGGTTTCTCACTGCAGCACATGATCTTGGACTAAAGGTAATTCTTGATCTTGTTTTAAATCACACTAGTTTTTTGCATCCATGGTTTCAACGAGCTAGATGGGCTCCAAGAGGAAGCTTGGAAAGAAACGTCTATGTATGGAGTGATGATGATAAAAAATATGGAAAAGCTCCTGTCTTGTTCCGCAATTTTGAGTCGTCGAATTGGGAATGGGATGAGGTGGCTGGGCAGTATTACTTTCATCGATTTCTTCGAAATCAACCTGATTTGAATTATGAGAATCCCTGGGTTCAGGATCAAATGCTTGAAGTTGTTGAGTTTTGGCTGAACAAAGGAATTGATGGTTTCAGGCTTGATGCAGTTCCTTTTCTTTTTGAAGCTGAGGGAAGTAGATGTGAAGGTTTGCCAGAAACCCATGCATTTTTGCGTAAGGTTCGAAAGAGAGTTGATTCAGCGGGAAGAGATGTTCTTTTGCTGGCCGAAGCAATTCAGCCTGTAGCTGAATCTGCTCCATATCTTGAAGATCGAGAATTGCATGGGGCGTTTAATTTTGCTTTAACGGCAAATCTTTTTGCTTCTATTGCAACTGGAACCACTTCAAATCTCAGAAAATGTCTAGAAGAGTCTCAAAGCCTTATACCAGGTAGCCGATGGGCTATGCCACTTCGTAATCATGATGAGTTGTGGTTAGGTGATGGTCATTTGGTTCCGCAAGAGATTATTCAGGCAATTCGTGCTGGACTTCATCAAGGACACGGACATTGGCTGAATTGGGGAATAAATAGACGTTTGGCACCTTTGCTAAACGGAGACCCTCGCGCAAACAGAGTATTAAATGCTTTGATTTATAGCCTTCCTGGTATGCCTTGTATTTATTACGGCGATGAACTGGGTATGGGTGATTGGCCAGGATTAAGGGATCGAGATCCAAATCGAACTCCAATGGCTTGGTCTGCGCAGCGTAATGGAGGTTTCTCAACAGCACCAGAGCCTCTCTTGGTTTTGCCCGCGATAACTTCGCCTGGATATGACTATCGAGTGGTGAATGTAGAAGTTCAGAAACAGTTGCCGGGTTCACTCCTTAATTGGCATCGACGCATGCTTACTTGTAGGCGTCATTTGCCAGCATTAAGGGTTGGAGAGTTTGAGTTGCTTGAATCAAGTCATACTGGGGTGATTACTTTTGTTAGATCTACTAAAAGTATGACTGTTCTTGTCGCTGCTAATCTTTCTGGGGCTGGTGCATCTTTTTATTTAAATTTAGACAGATGGAAAGGTTTAAGAACTAGAGAAGCTCTTTGGGGATGTGAGTATCCATTAGCAAATAAAAATTGGTTTGTTTATTTGCCATCCTATGGATTTGGTTGGTGGTTGATTGGTGAGGTTGAAGAGTCTATTAAAGATAATCAATAGGTTTTTGTTTTTTAATTTAGGTGACTAGTTCTCAAGATTTAGTTCTTCGATTTGTTGTGAAGACTTGACTAACTCTTGTTGAACAATTGGTAAAATTCGTTGAGCTTCATCAATGTCTACCATTGCTAGCCTTGATCTTCTTGCAAGTATATCTGTAGGGGTGCGTGCATATTCATTCTTGATATCATGTTCAATTTCGGTCTGACATATTGGGATTACCTCACTCAGGGGTGTTCTTTTCTCTTGCGGGGTAGATTTAATTATATTAATTGCTTCTACTCCATATTTCTGTTGCAAATGCTCTATCTGTTGATTAATCATTTTTGTATCTGGTAGATATTCTTTCAGTTCTTTTCTTTGCTTAAGAAGATCATTTCTGGTTTCTCTGTAGTTTTTATTAGAGCCTATTAGAGGGCAGTCTTTTGCATTGGGAATTGACTTGTTTAAGTATATTTCTACTGCTCTAAGAGTGTCTTTGGCAATTGTTCGGCATGTGGTCCATTTGCCTCCAAGTGCGCTAATTAGGCCACATGGCAAGGTTTCAATAATATGTTCTCTGACTAACCTGCTACTATTAATAGAGTTTGAATCTGATTTTATCAGTGGCCTTGCGCCTGCCCAAGAACTTTTAATTTTAGGATCTCCAAGGCTAGGGAACCACATTTTTAGATATTTTATTAAATACTTCTTTTCTGAATCTGACGGTTTGAATGAGTCACTTGTCTTACATTCCTGATCCGTTGTGCCAATCAGTGTTCTATTGAAAAAGGGCAATACAAAGAGGACTCTTCCATCTTCTGTTGATGGTATTAAAACGCCCATTTTTTTTGGACAAAGATTCTGCTCTAGAACTATATGTGTTCCTCTGCTAATCATAATTTTCTTCTCTAAACTGTTATCAACCATTCTCCGTAATGAATCGGCTTTGATGCCCGTAGCATTTACAACAAGATTGGTTTCCCAAAACTCTTCTTTCCCAGAAATATCTTTACTAATTACACCAGTTATTTTGTTAGTCGCTCTGTTTAATTCTATTGAAACAACTTCTGTATAGGTTCGAATCGTTGCCCCTGCTTTTTCGGCTGTAAGTGCGATTAATAAATTTAATCTTGCATCGTTGAACTGTCCATCACTATAACTAACACCGCCATTTAAGCTGTTGTCTAATAGAGGAATATTTTTCTGTAGCTCTTTATCTGAAATTAATCGACTAGGGCAAATTCTCTGTTTGCCAGAAAGAGCATCATATAATCCTAACCCGACTCTATAATATACCTTGTCAAAATAATTTCTTGAAGGTAAAGTTAGTTCTAGAGGTTTTGCGAGAAAGGGAGCTTTGCTTAACCAATAGCCTCTTTCTAGTAAAGCTTCTCTGACAAGCTTAAGTTGATCAATATTAAGTTGTTTGAAAGCTAATTCAAGATAACGAACGCCTCCATGTAGCAACTTAGTGCTTCTACAGCTTGTACCTCCTGAAATATCACCTGAGTCAATTAAAGCGACTTTTAAGCCTCTAATAGAAGCTTCATAGGCAATGCTCGCGCCACTAGCACCAGCACCAATTACTACTAGGTCAACAATATTTTTACTCATGCCATTTTAGGCTTCTTGAGACTGCATTATCCCATTTAGATTTCCATTCCAAACGCTCTGAATTATTGATGTTTGGTAGGAAAATCTGAGAATTTTCTTCTTTCTTTGATATTAATGTATTTAAGTCTTTAATTAAACCTGCTTGTATGCCAGCAAGCAGAGCAATTCCTTTTGCAGTACTTTCTAAATTATTAGGACGACAAACTTTCAAGCCAGTGCTATTTGCTTGAGCTTGGAGTAACGGATTGGAGGCTGCTGCGCCTCCATCAACTGCTAATTCGCCTAAAGGTTCTTTTAATGCTTCTTCTGCTAAGTCGACCAGAGTTGATACGGAAAGAGCGATTCCTTCTAGTGCTGCTTTGGCTATATGTCCAGCTTTACTGTCTCTGGTTAGACCAATCAACATTCCTCTTGCGCTTGGATCCCAATGTGGAGTTCCCCACCCTGTAAACCCTGGCACCAACATGACTCCTGCTGAATTTTCGACCTTCTCAGCAAGTACATTTATTTCCTCTGCTGTTTTGATAATTCCTAGTCCATCTCTTAACCATTGGATGACAGTTCCTGCATTAAAAAGACTTCCCTCTAAGCAATAAGTAGGAGAGCCCTTTTCATCGGTCCATCCAATTGTGCTCAACAACCCAGAATTTGAATAACATATTTCTTTGTCAGTGTTGACAACTAAAAAAGCACCAGTGCCATAGGTACATTTTGCTTGACCTTTTTGTAGGCATAACTGTCCAAGAGTTGCAGCTTGTTGGTCTCCTAATAGAGCATTAATAGGAACACCACTAAATGGATAACCTTTTTGAATTTTTCCAAAATTTCCACGACATGGAACTAGTTCCGGAAGTGCATTCTCTGAAAGTCCTACTTCAGTGCAAAATTTATTGATCCATTTCTGCTTCTCAAGATCCATTAAAAGTGTTCGACTTGCATTACTCATGTCAGAACAATGCTTCAATCCTCCTGTTAAATTCCAAAGAAGCCAACTTTCGACTGTCCCAAAACATAGGTCGTTTTCAATATTTGCTCTATATGCTTCTTCTTCATTATTTAGCAGCCAAGATATTTTGCTAGCACTAAAATATGGGTCTAGTAAGAGACCTGTCCGACGTCTCCATTCTTTTTCTAAACCTTTTTCTTTCCACTGAGAGCAAATTTCAGCTGTTCTGCCATCCTGCCAAACAATTGCAGGACCACAAGGCTTGCTATTGCTTCTTCTCCATAAAATAGTTGTTTCGCGTTGATTGGTGATCCCACAAGTGATGACCGATTTGTATTGCTCTGTGCTGATTTGGGCTTGTAATTTATGCATCGCTTGCAGTTGACTTTCCCAAATGCCTTGGGCATTTTGTTCGACCCAACCGTCTGCAGGATATTCAATTTCTAGAGGAGCACTAGCGCTTGATAGGATTTGACCGGAGGCATCAAATAATGCAGCTCTTGAACTGCTAGTTCCTTGGTCGAGAGCTAATAGAAGTGGCTGATTATCCATGGCTAATGTCTTTACCTATTGCTAGCGGTAGGTAGCACAATTGGGAAGAGGATGCTTCAAAAGGATTCATTCTTAAAGACACCTTCATGGGTTTCTGAAGCAGTTGTCTATGAAATTTTCCCTGATCGCTTCTGCAGAAGTGGACATGTAGAAGATCAGGAAGGTTTGCTTTTCCAGAAATGGGGCAGTAATCCTACTTTGAATGGTTTTCAGGGAGGTGACCTGTACGGAATTATTGAGAAACTTGATTATCTAATGGGTCTTGGTATTACATGTCTTTATCTGACGCCAATATTTCTATCTACAGCTAATCATCGTTATCACACTAATGATTACTTCAATGTCGATCCAATATTAGGAGGGAATAAAGCATTCAAAGAATTAATATCTGCTGTTCATAAACGAAATATGCGTATTGTTCTTGATGGGGTGTTTAATCATTGTGGACGAGGTTTTTGGCCTTTTCAGAATCTTTTGGAGAATGGAACTTCCTCTCCCTATATTGAGTGGTTTAAGGTGAATAACTGGCCATTAAAACCGTACGTTAAGAACGGAGAAAAATGTGGTTATCATTGTTGGTGGAACAATCCAGCATTGCCAAAATTTAACCATAATTCCGAACATGTTCGGAATTATTTAATTTCAGTTGCAATGCATTGGGTTGAGATGGGAATTGATGGGTGGAGGCTTGATGTGGCCGATGAAGTGCCAATTGAGTTTTGGCTTGAATTTCGGAATAAGGTCAAGGGAATCAACTCGGATGTATGGATATTTGGAGAGATCTGGGGTGATGCAAGACCCTGGTTAGAGAGCAAGTGTTTTGATGGTGTTATGAATTATAGAATTGGTTGGAGTATTCTTAGTTGGGTCGCAGGTAACAATCTTAAAAGTAACTATAAGAATCAAATGTATCCATTGAAGAGTATTACTACTCAGTGCTTTATAACTACTCTGGAGACAACTTTTGGATGGTATGAATCAGATATTAATTACTCCCAACTTAACTTGTTAGATAGTCATGATGTCCCAAGGGCATTATCCACTTTAGGAGGAGATATTCCAGCATTGAAAATAGCCTTATTTCTTTTATTCCTTCAGCCTGGGGCTTCCTGCATCTATTATGGGACAGAGGTAGGACTTTCTGGCAGCAAGGATCCAAATTGTCGAGAATCTTTCCCTTGGGGAATTGAATCAAATCACGAAATAAGTTTACTTATTAACTCTTTGTCTTCCTTAAAGAAGGAACTACTTCAGCACATTAAACAACGTTTCCAATGGCAAGTAGATGGTAATAATGGTTTGTTTGGATGGGCCGGAATTTCAAATTCATCTCGGAGTAGCGATGCAAGCTCTGCTTATGTTTTCATTAATAGAAGTCGAAGATACCCTTTAAAAGCTATTGATTTGAGAGGAGAAGTTGTTTTTCAATTAGGTGATGTTGAAATTGATAGTCATTGCCTTGGGCCACAGTCTGCAGTGTTAATAGCTTCATAGCAACTTTATATAGCGCTTTCTCACTCGCAAAGTCATTCTTATTATTAAGATGGCAAACAATTCCTAGGTAGATGGTTAGTTGTTTCTTGCTGTTTGTATTTCTCTAATGTCAAATATTACCTGTCTCTATGACTCAATTGTAATGGGACATTTCTTGCATGGATCTAAAGCTGATCGATCACCCTGCATATGTTTATCACGAATTAACTCCATCGCTTTAGAGCACCAGGCATCTTTAACAGAATAATCTTTTGATACTTTTTTTGCATTACTACATAACAGGCATTTATAGTCCATATCACAGGGATTAAAGGAGCCATCCCACCAAATAAAGAACCTGTAGAAAGGTTGAGGACATCTAGTTTTGATGCCATTAGGTTTAAATTCGTAGATTTTTTGATAAGGGTGATATTTTACAAACCCAGTTTCGTCAAATAATGGTCCAAATACTTTTCTATACTCTTCAAAAGACTGAGCGTTTCGGTCAAAATATACCCCAGCCGCCCTTGTCTTAATATCATTATTTCTTGGATGATCTTTTCGAATTTTGTTGAATAATTTTATATTATTTATTACTCTTTTTAAATCACCATTAACCCTTATGTTTGGATATTCAGATTCGTTAGGAGTATCTATTGAGAAAACAATTGTATCGCAATTATCAAGTATCGCTTTTATCTTTTGTTGATTAAGTAATGAGGCATTAGTATTAATCTTTATATCAAGAAATTTACCATTGGCATAATTTAACATCTCTGAGAAGTTTGGATGTAATGTTGGTTCACCTCGTGATGCAAATGTAATATATGGTACGTAACCTTCTATTTCATCAATGATAGTTTTAAATAGATCTAGGTCCATGAACCCCATGTAATTAGAAGAATTAGAACTAAAGGAAGTGTCACTCTGATAGCAGAATATGCATCTATAGTTGCATCTTGATGTCAGCTCAATCTGCAATAAAGGTGGATATTCAAGCACTATATTCTTGCCATTAATACAGCTGTCATAATAATATCTGCCTAAAAGCTCATTCAATAAATCTTTTGGACGATTTGAATTATATTTTTCGATTGCACGTGACAATCTGGTAGCAGTATAGGGAGACCATTTTATTTGATCGCTTCCCAGTTCCTCAAGCAACATGGATAGTAACTTATAGTTTTTACTTCCTTGGTTTACTAATTTTGTTTGAACGGCTTCTTCTAATCCATTCTCACTAGATAATCCAAGTATTTCAATTCCATCCGAAACGATTTTGTTGCAATCATCAGGCGATACAACACCTTCTAAATTCTTAAATGCTTTCATTACTCTTGTCCATATAATCCCACTCTAACACGGTAGCTTTTGCCCTTTATCTATGTTTGCCTTGTATTTTCACCAAACCTATTCTAAGTTAGATTTTTTTAATTCTTTACTGCAATAAGTGTAAACAATGTGTGAATTTATTATGTATTGTATTGTCTGCTTTATAAGTTACTCTTTAAGAGGCTTTTCTTTGTATGGGTCTTTGATTTTTAATGACTTTATTTAATATTTACAAATGAGGAAGGCGACTAGTTTGCTGCCGAAAGTAATTGGTATTGATATATTATGGGTAGATATAGTTAAAGTTTGGGTTTGTCAATAGTCCAGCTATATTAGCCTCTAACTCGTAAATAATACAAACACTCTTGATTGCAAGAAGAACTGATTTTATGATGATGATAGGATTGTCAAAGGAATAGCATGTTTTTATCTAGCATGCAATTATGCACTTTGTTTAGATGATTACCATTTTAATAGGCTCAGAAGGCTTGATAGGTACTTCTCTTAAACCACTATTGACCAGGATTTCTGATCATGTATTTACGTATGACACACAACCTTCAAATACTACTGATAAAAATCTTTCTCATAGAATTGTCGACGTAACATCCAATGAATTTTTTGACTCTTTTGCTGAGCTGATTAATAAAAATTTAGGGAAGAGAATTTCAATTATATATACACCAGCAATTGACTATCCTGTATCTAATAAAAATCTGTCTAAATATAAAAATACAAGATTCTCTCAGCCCCTGAACACGTTAATGAAAGGTTGTCTAATCTCTACAGGTATAATATACGAGTTAATGAGGATTGTTATTGAAGAAGATAAAGCATTCAATTGCTGTTTCTTTGGATTTGATAGTATATATGCTTCCTCACTCCCAAGGAAGTCATATTATAAATCTGGAGTAAAGCCCTTGGCTTATTCTCTATCAAAGGCACCATTAGAGCAATTATTTAGGGCATATGCAGATGAAAATACTAATGAAAATTCTGATTCGAGAGCATATTTAATTCGACTTTCAGCTGTACAATCAAAATCATTACCAGAAGAATTTACAGACTCTTTTCTGTTTAATTCATCGGCATTTTCACTTGTGCCAATAAATGAAATAGTTTCTACAATTGAGTGGTTGATTCTTAATTTGCCAATAAGCCTTTCAGGTTCTACAATTAAACTTATATCTGGCTACGAAGATTAGTATGGAGGTTCATATAATAGGAGCAGGTCCTTCAGGTATAGCGCTTTCATATTTTTTATCGAAAAAGAATATAAAATCAAATGTTTACGAATCAGATTCAACTATAGGGGGTATGGGAAAAAGTTGGTGTTGGAATAACTGCATATTAGATACGGGCCCTCATATATTTCATACACCAGATCCACTTATTCAAGAACTTTGGCTTTCAGAAGCAGGTGATCTTTTGAAAGAAGGTGAATATTATTCTGCAAATTTAATGGACGACAAGTCTCTTCATCCTTACCCAGTTTCTATGGAAAGCATTCCCTCTCTGCCAGATGGGGATCAGATACTCCATGAGCTTTCAAATGTTGATCTGGCTAACTGCTCCAAGGCCACTTCTTTTGAGGAGTATGTCAGTCTTCGTTTAGGGAATACACTTGCGTCCCTTTTTTTTAAAGGTTACCCCGAGAAACTATGGGGCATTCCTACGCGCAATATGCTGCCAAATTGGGCACCTCAAAGGATATCTATACGAGAAAAGAACTCTCCTTTTTATGTCGATCAATTCTCTGCAGTTGCACGTTATGGTACTGGGTCAGTCCTTGAACGATTTGCTCAGGAAGCCCAAGAGAATTCAAAGTATAATTTAAATAGTAAAGTGGTTTCTTTAGAGTCTTCAAATGATCATAGTTCGATAACATCTTTTAAGTTAGATAATGGTAGAAATGTTCAATTGTCAGACGAAGACTTTCTTGTCTCAACTATCCCTATACCTTTGTTACTATCTTTATTCGGAATCAAAAGTAAATTGCAATTCCGAGGCATTTTAACTACCTACCTGCTTTTTGAAAACTCATCCATTCTTCCAGACCCTTACTCTTGGATGTATATACCACAGCCAAATATAATCTTTAATCGAATAACTGAAGCTTCTAAATTGTCATCTGATGTATCTCCTGAAGGCAAGTCATTGCTTTCAGTTGAAACAGTTATAGCTGGTGGATTTCATCCGAAACACTATCTCGAAAGTATCTTTAATAGAGTCCTAAAAGATTTCTCAAAGTTACAATCAAATCCACTGATCTATAGTCCGATATGTGATTCTACATTTCACTATGAACCATTTGTATATCCAATATCTGACTTGGAATCTACTTCTGAACTCGCAGATGCACGAGCATACTTGGAGCCTTTTAGGAATCTAATTACGTTTGGATGTGGAGGCGATTTTCACTACGGGGATATGCAGATTTTCTTTTCTAAAGCACAAGATGTAGCAGATGATTTTGCTACATCTTCGAGCTCTATTCTGCTAAAGCCTGATTTCGAGAAAGAATTAACACCATTGGATGATTCGAAACTAGTCAATAGTAATACTAGTGAAGAAACTTCTATAGCAGTTAAAGTAATCGCTGAGATTGGATTGAACCATAGTGGTAATATTCGCTTAGCAAAGGATATGATTAAGGCTGCAAAGGATGCACAGGCAGATTATGTGAAGTTGCAACTATATACTACTGAATCAAGATATAGTTCTTTATCCCGAGAGCATAGATATGCAGAAGGGTCACTTGGAGAGGAGTTAACCTTGCCTGAGGAGTTTAATCGCTCTCAATTATCTATTGGAGATTGTGATGCTTTAATAGAATTTGCACGATCTATAGATATAGGAATTTTCTTTACTGTTTTTGATAATGAATCTCTCGAATATGTTAAAGATAGAAATATTGATATCGTAAAGCTAGCAAGTATGGATCTAAATAACTATGTTCTTCATGAACAAGTCGCTAAGTTTTCATTTGGGACGGTTCTGATTTCAACTGGCATGTCAAGTATCAATGAAGTAATTAGGGCTGTAAATTCTTATTCTAATTCTTCCTCTCAATTGGTTTTAATGCAGTGTTCTTCTGTGTATCCTCTTCATGATTCTGATGTAAATCTCTTCACTTTAAAAAGCTTTGCAAATATTCAATCGAATCCTTCATTGCAGCTTGGCTTTTCTGACCATACTTCTGACACTTTGGCTAGTCTTTTGTCTTTGAGTCTAGGTGTAAAATGGATTGAAAAGCATTTTACAACTGATCGTCGCCTACCTGGACCAGATAATAAGTTTTCACTCACTCCAAAGATGCTTTCCCAATTTACTAATGATATAAATAGAGCTTCCATGATGATGGGCTCTTCTTCTAAATCTTTGTTACCTACAGAGATGATTACATATCGAGCTCAAAAGAAGACTCTTGTTTTCCCTTGTGACTTTAGTCAAGGACATCATATAAAGTTGTCAGATTTAGAATTAAGTCCTCCGCCTATTGGCATGCATCCTTTGGAGTTTGAAGAAATTATAAATCCAATTTTAAAGAAAAAAGTTTCTGCTGGAACACCAGTTAAGAAAGAGCATTTCATATGAAGATCAGAGATATTAATGAACAATTTGAAAGGCTATCGTCTCAGGGATTTAAGATAGTACCTACAATAGTAAATTCTTCAGGGATTTCATCGAGGACACCTATCTTAACAAGTCTTAGGTCATTTAATAATATTATTTCACCATCATTTGTAGTATCTTCTCAAGACCAGGCTGTACTTTTAGTTCAGCATATTTCTTCTTATGTTCAGGAAATCTTTGTAGATGCTGAGAAGAAAATCCCCTTTCAAGTACATAATGATGAATTCTTATTAGGTAATATTTACTCTGCTATTATTCAAAATACTTTTCCAAATAAAATTTTTCCATTTAAAGCAAATGATTTAACAGTTGATTCTTTACTTGATACATTATTCACTCATTATACTGATTTAGCTGGCATGCAAATAGGCGTAGTTGGCTTGGGAAATATTGGTTCAAAAATTAGTATTGCTTTGGTGGAATGTGGAGTTTCAGTAATTCTTTACTCTCGAGACTTTAACAGGGCTAATAATATAGCATCATTTATTAACTCTATCAAGCCAAGCCCGACAATGAGTATGGCTTCTCCAGCTGCAACTCTAGACCAAATCTTTTTTAGCTCTCAGGCAATACTTTTATGTGGGAATTCAACTATTAACTTAAGTAAGTTTTCTCTGGAGTGTCTAGTTAGCCCTAGAGAGAATCCTGATCTTATTATTCAGGTTGGACATGACTTGATTGGCTCCCACCATCTCAAAAGAATTCTTGAGATTAGTCCTTTCCTTGTTCATAGATTAGATATCTCAGATTCAATAGAGAAACTGATAAATTCTCAACTCATACTAAAGAATTCTCCCCCTGTTGCTTTGTCAGATTATTATTCAAAAAGATCTTTTGTCTCTCATGGATTAGTTCCAACTTTTCCTTGCTACGTGGTTAATGATGCGAGATCTCCATTGGCATTGGTAAAAGATAATTATCAAGACTTAGAGGAATTATCAATAGCATTTACTTCAGGAAGTGTAGAATTTGAGTGATTATTATAAATTGAGTCCTGTAAGATTATTTAAATAAATTACAAATATCTTATTAGAAAAAAGGAATTTCATCTTTTACCTTCGTTTAGGGTTTAGATGTTTCTTTCTTGCTTTGACCTCAGGACTTCTTGCTTTTAAGTAAGTACTCCGAAGCTCAAGCTTGATTAGCGTATAAGCTTTGGTTGATGATTCCTTGAAAATTATATTAGGGATGCCAGATTATTAGTCTTTCGAATTAATAATGTTGCTAAATCTTTTAGACTAGTCCGCTCAGCATTAATAATGCTGTTAAGGCTGTCAGGATATTCTGACTGGTATCACCCTAATACTTGTGCTCTAGTGTTTCTTTGGAAGTTGGCTTATTAGGTAATCTTGAATGACTTGAAGTACGATGTGTGATATCTAAAATTAGTAAGGTATTAATGTTAACTACTCGCCTTCATAAGTTGATTCAAAACCATAAGGACTTTCCTACTCAAGGAATCCTTTTTAGAGATTTGCTGCCTGTTCTTCAAGAACCGGCTGTATATTCTGAATTGATAGCAAGCATGGCATCTGCCCCTGTTTTTGAAAAGGCGGATGCCATTATTTCAATTGATGCAAGAGGCTTTTTATTTGGATCTAGTCTTGCATTGGTTTTAGAAAAACCAATGATAGTAGCCAGGAAGCCGGGTAAGCTTCCTGGAGATGTACTTAGCAAATCCTATAATCTTGAGTATGGAAGTAATTCTTTATCTATACAAAGGAATGCCTTGAATGCCTATGATAAATATGTAATAGTTGATGATCTATTGGCTACAGGTGGGACAGTTCAATGTGTTTCCAGTATAGTAAATTCTGTAGGTAAGAAGATTTTAGGGCTTTCAGTTGTGATCGAGTTGTCTGAGCTAAATGGAAAGTCATTGTTAGACTTTCCTGTCTACTCACAAGTCTCTTATTGAACAATTCACAAGCTGAATTATTAAGTACCAATGTTTATTTATCTAATCTAGATCTATGAAGATTGAAGGAAAAGAATGGCGTACAATCTGGCTTCGAGAAGATGGTTGTTCTATAGGGGTAATAGATCAGCGAAGGTTGCCTCATGTTTTTTGTTCTAGTATTATTTATAGCTTTGAAGAAGCTTGCAATGCTATTCAATCAATGGCTGTGCGTGGGGCTCCTTTGATTGGTGTTACTGGTGCTTATGGCTTGATGCTTGCTTTGCAAAAGGACCCGTCTAATGTGTCATTAGAAAATGCATACAAAATATTACTTTCTTCAAGACCGACTGCAGTTAATTTAGCCTGGGCATTAGCAAGGGTTAGAAATTGTGTTGCTAAATTACCTCTGGAGATTAGAGCAGAGGCTGCTAAAAAAGAAGCTCAGCAAATTGCAGAAGAAGATGTTTTGATGTGTAAGGCAATTGGGGATTATGGTTACTTAATACTTAAGGAAATATTTCACAAGAGTTCAATAAAAGAATCAGGTAGGCAATTGAATATTTTAACTCATTGCAATGCTGGATGGCTTGCAACGGTTGATTGGGGAACTGCATTAGCCCCTATTTATAAAGCCCATCGTTCTGGGATGAAAGTACACGTTTGGGTGGATGAAACTAGACCGCGTAATCAAGGCGCAAGTCTTACTTCTTATGAACTTGGATGTGAAGGTGTTCCCCATACAGTTGTTGTTGATAATGCTGGAGGCCATCTAATGCAGCATGGCTTAGTAGATGTTGTAATTGTTGGATCCGATCGCACTACAAGGCAAGGTGACGTTTGCAATAAGATTGGAACCTATCTCAAAGCAATTGCTGCATATGAAAACAAAATTCCATTTTATGTTGCATTGCCCAGTTCAACTATTGATTGGTCTATTGCTGATGGCATAAAAGAAATCCCTATTGAAATTCGTTCAGAGTCAGAAATTCTGCAAATTAATGGGAAGTTAAATGATGGAGATATTGCTTCGGTCAATTTATGCCCTCTTAATACCAAAGGGTTTAATCCTGCTTTTGATGTTACACCAGCTAAATTTATTTCAGGCTTAATTACAGAAAGAGGAATTTCCTCAGCAAGTGAGTCAGGCCTAATGGAGCTTTATAGGAAATGACTCATCATCTCAAGGAAAAGAAGCTTAGGGACGAATTAGTTTTGATTGCCAGAAGAATTAATTCTATTGGGTTAAACCAAGGTACATCTGGAAATTTATCTGTTCGTATAAACGGGGGAATACTAATTACTCCCAGTTCTGTACCCTATGAAGAAATGAAGGCTAGTGACTTAGTTTCACTTGATCTATTGGGTAACCCTTCTTTTGATGGCCAGCTTAAACCTTCTTCTGAATGGCGCCTTCACTTAGACATTATGAAAAGTAGAGCTGAAATTGGAGCTATTATCCATTCACATTCAGTCAATGCTACAGCTTTATCATGTCATGAAAGATGTATACCAAGCTTTCACTATATGACAGCAATAGCAGGTGGAAATGATATTAGATGTTCTAATTATGCAACCTTTGGGACACAAGAATTCTCTGAATCAGCTTTAGAAGCTCTTGATGAACGTTTTTCATGTTTATTGTCACATCATGGACAAATTGCTATTGGTAAGACTCTAAATAATGCCCTTCAAGTTGCAACTGAAGTAGAGACTTTATCTAAAATGTATTTAAAAGCTTGTTTGCTAGGAGAACCTCCACTTCTAAGTAGTCAACAGATGGATGAAGTGCATGAGCAATTTAGAAGTTTGAATTATGGGAATAAACATCATTAAACTACTATCACTGTATATCAATATTAAAACGAACTAGAATTGTTTGAGCTTGCAAAATTGAGTCTATTGTTTTAATCGCAAGCCATTATTTTTTTTGTTTGAAGACTGTTGGTTTCTAAATAATCCTTGCCCTCATCTTTGCTTTTTAGAAGGGTTGCAGTGTGATGAGCTTCATATTTGATAGATGCGTCAAGTCAGATTGGCCTTTTGAGAGAGAGTGTGGACTATGCGTGGGAGCCCACGTTCGGTCTGTAAGGATCCTCACTTGTTGAGTCCTTCCCCTTGCAATAGGTCTAGCTCATGCCCTCGTCGGGACTTGAACCCGAGACCTCTCCCTTACCAAGGGAGTGCTCTACCGCTGAGCTACAAGGGCTTGAGGAAGGTGGGCCGGGTTGGATTTGAACCAACGTAGGCAGAGCCAGCGGATTTACAGTCCGCCCCCATTAACCACTCGGGCACCGACCCGCACCTCACTTGCGACATTAACAGTTAATGGTTCCAGTTTTCTTGTATTTAGTAGGCGCTTCTTGTTGAAATCGATACTATCTCTATAGGTATGCAAGATGTTTTGGAAATGCGATTGCTACTTATTAATGGTCCTAATCTCAACCTATTAGGGAAACGAGAAATTGGTATTTATGGGAAAACAGCCTTGGAAACTATTGAAAGTAGCCTTAAAGACAAGGCAAGCTCTCAGGCAATAGAACTTGAGTTTTTTCAGAGTAATTTTGAAGGTGCATTGGTTGAACGGATTCATCAGGGAATGGGAAATATAGATGGAATCCTTATTAATGCAGGGGCATATACACATACTTCGATAGCTTTAAGAGATGCTTTGCTGGGTACCAACATTCCTTATGTTGAACTGCATTTGAGCAACACCCAATCAAGAGAATCTTTTAGATATGATTCATTCTTGGCTGACAGAGCAATTGGTGTAGTCGCCGGTTTTGGACCTTATAGTTATGAATTGGCTATGCAAGGTCTTGTAAATTATTTGAGAACTCCTAAATAATTATGGTTGGTTAAATTAAAGTCGAATGCAATTAATTAAAGGAATTCAATTTTTACTTTCATCCACTAGCGATCAATGGTTGCAGCAAGCAATAGCAAACCCTTTAGAAGTTTTGCTTGACCATGCTCATTGTGAAAGGAAGGCTGCAGGATATGCAATTCAATTGATTTTTCGTTATATGTCTGAACCTGGACTGCCAGAGGTTCTAAGTCCTTTAGCAAGAGAAGAACTGGAACATTTTGAAAGAGTTCTTGACTTGTTGTATTCAAAGGGACACTCTCTGAGACCTTTGCCATCTCCTCCATATGCGAGTGTATTGGCAAAACAAATACGGAACGAAGAACCAGAAAGAATGTTAGATAGTTTCCTGGTTGCAGGGATTATTGAAGCTAGAAGTCATGAAAGAATGAGCTTGCTTTCCTTGCATAGTCCTGAAGAGGAACTTCGCAAATTATATAAAGATCTCTTGACAAGCGAAGCTCGTCATTCTTGCTTGTATTGGCATTTGGCCCAAAGAAGATTTGAGATAAACATAATGAAAGATAGGCTAAGTCAATTGTCCCAAATAGAGGCTTCAATTCTTAGTGATTTGCACCCAGAGCCTAGAATGCATAGTTAAATTTATGCAAGGTAATTTTGTTTTCCAATATGAAATCATGAGATCAATTGTTAGAAGCATATTGAGGTTGTCTAAATATATATTTAGTATTGCAGTTCAACTCATCCCTAGCAGGCTTTCTCGATTCATACCGTATAAGTCTTTCCCAAAGAAGTCTCAGCTGATTTTGGTTGGGGTGGGACCAGGTGATTCTTCACTTATGACTTTGGCTGCAGTAGATGCGATTAAAAAAGCATCTGTTGTGGCTTTCCCTATGTCAAAAGGCAATGGTCGAGGAATGGCTGAAACTATTGCGGCAAAATTGATTACTAAGAGAAAAAAAATAATGCCACTCTTCTTGCCAATGATTACAGAATTAGAACCTCTTAAGAAAGCCTGGATGAAAGCAGCTGATTTACTGGCTTTAGAAGTTTCAAAGGGAGAGCAAGTTGTTTTCTTATGTCAAGGTGACGTCTCTATTTTCTCCACAGCTTCATATCTTTTGCGTGTATTACATTCTCGGCACCCAGATTGTTCTGTTCGGCTAATTCCTGGGGTTACCTCATTTGCAGCCGCAGCAGCAGAAGGGTGCTGGCCTTTGGCTTTTAAGCATGATCAGCTTCTGATTATTTCTACTCCTGATAAACCTGCTGAATTAGAAAAAATAATAGAAAGTTGCTGCCTTAAGAATCATGTTCTTGTTCTATTAAAGCTTGGACATCGATGGACATGGGTTAAGCCATTATTGGAAAGAAAAAATTTATTAGAAAAAGCGCTTTTTGCTCAGCGAGTAGGTTGGCACGATCAAGAAATTAAGAATGCAAATTTAGTAGGAATTGAAGAAAAACCTTATTTCTCATTATTATTAGTACGTAGAGATTGGCCTAAGTTTACTCTATAAAGATCTTTGGAATTCAATATATCAAGAGATTAAGAACTAACTGATTTAATGCTTTCTTCAAGAAGCTTTATGGCTTTAAAAGGGCTCTCAATCCTAACGAGTGACTTTCGTAAGTCAGATGACCCAGGGAAGCCACTTATGGTCCAGTTGATATGTTTTCTTGCAATTAATAGGCCATGATCACCATTACTTTCTATTAGTCCATTTAGATGTTCTAAAGTAATGATTATTTTTTCCTTTGCGCTTGGAGTTTTAAATATAGGCTCACCCCTTATAGCTAAATCTATTTGACCGATTAGCCAAGGGGCTCCCATGCTTCCACGGCCAATCATGATGCCATCTGCATTTGTTTGCTGTAAACACTGCAACGCATTGTCAGGATTTCTGATATCGCCATTTGCAATAACTGGGATGCTTAATTTTGCTTTTACTTTTGCTATTGATTCCCAGTCTGCCTTCCCATTGAAGCCTTGCTCTCGAGTGCGACCATGCAATGTAAGAAGTTGCGCTCCTGCATCTTGAAGACGTAATCCAAAGCTAATGGGATCTGAAGATGCTTCATCCCATCCAAGACGAGTTTTTACTGTTACGGGGATATCAACTGCATTGGCTACGGTGGTGACAATTTTGGCAGCTAAGGAAGCGTCTTTGAGGAGTCCACTTCCTCCTCCTTTCTTAGATATTTTCTTAACAGGACAGCCCATATTAATGTCGATTAGAAATGCTCCTGCTGCCTCGGCTTGTTTGGCTGCTTCAGCCATTGCATCAGGGCGATAGTCGAAAAGTTGAACCCCAATCGGTCCTAATTCTTTTGATAATTTTGCAATTTTTTTAGTTCCATGGCCTAAATTCAGACTGGTGGCATTAACCATTTCTGTAAATAACAATGCCTTTGGCGCCCATTTTCTGATGAGCTTCCTGAATACGTGGTCGCTAACTCCAGCTAGGGGTGATTGTATAGCCAGGCAATTTATCCTATGCTCTTTTGTTTTGCCTTTAAGGATTAATCTAGACTTAGTACTTATCATAAAAGCATATTAGTTTTTTTGTTTTAATCATTAACTTTTTAGTTTTAAAATGATTAAATAAAGTTCATAACTTTTGTTGTTCTGAATTAATGGTTCGTTGTGCCTTGGAGAGAAATTTTTGTAAGATGTTGCTATAATACTATCCGATGTTTTGTTTAGAGAGATTCACCTTTTTTGTTTATTCATTTTGATGAATAAACAACGAATACAGTCTATGATTCTATGGACTTTAGAGCTATAGGGGTTATTGCCAATTGGGTTTGCCAGTCGTTGCGATCATTGGACGTCCTAATGTAGGTAAGTCGACTCTGGTCAATCGACTGTGCAGGAGTCGTGAATCAATAGTTCATGATCAACCTGGAGTAACTAGAGATCGTACTTATCAAGATGGTTTCTGGCGTGATAGGGATTTTAAAATAGTTGATACAGGAGGTCTAGTTTTTGATGATGATAGTGAATTCCTTCCACAGATTAGAGAACAGGCAAATTTAGCTCTTGAAGAAGCTTCATTGGCTTTGGTCCTTGTTGATGGTCAGCAGGGAATTACCGCTGCTGATGAGGCAATCGCTGAATGGCTTAGAACTCAAAGCTGCCAAACTTTAGTCGCTGTAAATAAATGCGAGTCCCCAGAACAAGGGCTAGCTATGGCTGCAGAATTTTGGTCGTTGGGTCTAGGGGAGCCTTTCCCTATTTCTGCTATTCATGGAGCTGGAACTGGCGATTTGTTAGATAAAGTTGTTTCATTATTTCCTCCAAAAGATAGTTTCATAGAAGAAGAAGATCCTATTCAAATGGCTATTGTTGGTAGGCCTAATGTGGGAAAATCAAGCTTATTGAATTCTGTTTGTGGAGAGGCTAGGGCAATTGTTAGTCCAATTCGTGGGACTACAAGAGATACTATTGATACAAAGCTGGAGCGTTGTGGTAAACAATGGAAATTGATAGATACCGCTGGTATTCGTCGACGAAGAAGTGTTAGTTATGGCCCTGAATTTTTTGGAATAAATAGGACTTTTAAAGCGATTCAAAGAAGTGATGTATGTGTTCTTGTGATTGATGCTCTTGATGGAGTTACTGAGCAAGACCAAAGACTTGCAGGAAGAATTGAAGAAGAAGGTCGGGCTTGTGTTTTAGTTGTAAATAAATGGGATGCAGTTGAGAAAGATAGCCACACCTTACCCATGAAGGAAAAAGAATTGAGATCGAAGCTTTATTTTCTTCCTTGGGCAACAATGATATTTACCTCGGCTTTAACTGGTCAAAGGGTGGAAGGGATTTTTGCTTTGGCAGCAATTGCAGTTGAACAACATAGACGCAGAGTTACTACTTCAGTTGTTAATGAGGTTTTGAAAGAGGCATTGAGCTGGAGAAATCCTCCTACGACACGAGGAGGGCGCCAAGGACGTCTTTATTACGGAACTCAAGTGGCCAGTTCGCCTCCTAGTTTCACCTTGTTTGTAAACGAACCTAAGTTATTTGGAGATACTTATAGGAGATACATAGAAAGGCAATTAAGAGAGGGACTGGGTTTTGAGGGTACTCCGTTGAAAATCTTTTGGAGAGGTAAAACTCAACGAGACGTTGATAGAGACTGTGCTCGAAGTCAGGTGAAAGAAATTTCTTAGTAAATGGATTGGTTTCGTCAGGTTCCTATAGGACAGTACGTTGATGGCTCTTCTAGTTGGCTTCGTCATGTTGATCCGAGATTGAAAATCGGATGGGTTTTGATGTTTCTTCTTACACCTCTTTTGGCTGGAACATTTTGGCGATTCGTATTGGTTTTATTCCTTTTTGGGATAACTTTTTTTAGCTGTCTTCCTACAAGGGTTTGGTGGAGATCCACTTTGTTGTTGTTACTGATGTCTTTACTAGTAGGTTCTTTAGCAATGACATTGCCTGCATCAGAACCAACTTCAACATTGGCAGTGAGACCGCCTAATGAATTGCCAAATATCACTTTTGCCTTCAAGTCATGGCAAGTTTTTCAACTAGGACCTCTCTCAATTGATCGCCGTTCAGCAGAATTAGGAATCAAGTCTAGTACTTTAATTTTCACATTAATTCAAAGCGTCAACTTGATGCTAATTACTACTTCTCCAGAAGACTTGGTTTGGGCCCTGAGGTGGACTATGTCTCCGTTGCAATTTTTAGGAATTCCCATAGACAGAATGAGCTTCCAATTACTTTTGTCTTTGAGGTTTATTCCTTTGGTGCAAGAAGAGATACAGAATTTACTTAGGTCTGTCGCAATTAGAGCGGTGAATTTACGCAAACTTGGATTGAAAACTTTTTTTGGATTGGTCTTTTCAGTTGGAGAACGTCTTTTGGCGAATATCCTGCTTCGAGCAGAGCAAGGGGCAGACGCATTTGTTTCAAGAGGAGCAAGATTTCTTCCTGCAAAACAATTCAAGCCAAAGTCAATTGTTAATTCACGAACACTTTGGTTGAATGTTTTTTCTTTATCACTTTTGGTTTTGGTTATTGGGTTGCGTTGGAAGTACGGTGCTTAGTAGATGCCTGTTAGTTAAAGGTGGATTCAGAACGTTATTTAAATCACCCGACATTTGGAATGTTGTATTTAGTTGCCCCTGCTGGTCAAGGTAGAGATGTATATGCAACGTTGTATGCCCAGAGGATGTTCTTTTTGGTCACTCTCCAGCCAAGGGGAGCTGAATTTGAGGTTATTCCATATTTAGATGCTAGACATTATGCGGAAACTCACTTAAGTAAATGTATTAGAGAAGGATCTTCTGATAAGGAAAGATGGCAAGATTTATTTCAGCAGACTTTTATTTGACTTCTCATGACGCTTTCAAAACGATGGCGTGAATTAATTAATTCATTACCCAAAGGTGTCAAGTTACTGGCAGTAAGTAAGGGACATCCGGCATCTTCTATTAGGAAAGTTTTTGACTTGGGACAATTTGACTTTGGAGAAAGTCGTTTGCAAGAGGCCCTTCCAAAAATTAAAGAACTATGTGAATGTGGAAAGATTCGCTGGCATTTTATTGGTCGTCTACAGTCCAATAAGGTCAGAGCTGTCATCCGTGCATTTGATGTTATTCATTCAGTTGATTCTATTGAATTAGCTGAAAGAATTTCACGTATTGCTTTGGAGGAAAATCGATCACCTCAAGTAATGATTCAGGTTAAATTTAGAGAAGATCCAACTAAAGGTGGCTTTTCGCCAGAAGAGCTTTCTAGGGCTTGGCCTAAGTTGACAAGTTTGGAAAGGAAGAATTTACAAATAATAGGTCTTATGACAATGGCTCCAATCTTTCTCGGGCTGACTGAACGAAGAGAGCTCTTCAAAGAATGTAGATTTCTGGCAGATCAACTAGGGATCAAAGAATGCTCAATGGGTATGAGTAGCGATTGGAAAGAAGCCCTTGATAGTGGTGCTACTTGGATTCGTCTTGGTTCCCTATTGTTTGGAGCACGCCCAGATGTTGTGAATCTGAACACAGATATCAATAAAGACTAGTTAAACCCTTGCCCCAGCCTGCTAGGAACGCTATTTAGGTATTAGAGCGAATTTTTTGCTTGAAGATTTTGCTCTATTGGTCGCAAATGACTCGACCTATTCCCAATCATCCTAAGAGGATTCAAAGGTGTCGCTTATTTCCCGTCTTCGTTCTGTAGTTGCTGGTGACGACTATCTTGACAGCGATTATGACGAACTTGATTATGAAACTGGCGATCATTATGAATCTGACCCGAGAAGTTCTAGGTCTCTAGGGGGAGAGCTCGCACCTTTCTCTCAGTCTTCATCCTTTGATTTTGGTGATAATGCACCTGGATCCAATGTTATTGGCATGCCAGGTATATCGACTGGGGATTCAGAAGTTAATTTGATGGAGCCTAGAAGTTTTGATGAAATGCCCAGAGCAATTCAGGCATTACGCGAAAGAAAAACTGTGATTTTGAATCTCACTATGATGGAGCCTGATCAGGCACAACGTGCTGTTGACTTTGTGGCAGGAGGAACATTCGCTATTGATGGGCATCAAGAAAGAGTTGGCGAGAGCATTTTTCTTTTTGCACCTAGTTGCGTAAGAGTAACTAATTCATTCCAGGAAGAAGCTTCTCCATCGACTGTTGTATCCACTAAAGAGTCCGAACCAACCTCTCAGGAACCTTCTCCAGCGCCTGAGCCAGCCTGGGGTGAATCTATAGCTTCTGGGCTTTGATTTTCTTTCGTGAGCTTTTCTGTCGGTGTAATTGGCCTTGGCCGAATGGCTCAGGCGCTTTTATTGCCATTAATAGAATCAGAAGATGTTCTTCCTGAACGGATTTTTGCAGTTGTAGGAAGTGATAGTAGTGTTAAGTCTCGATTGAAACATTTACCCAAAGGTATTCAAGTTGTAAGTAGAGATGATGATAAGGCAGATCAAGTTTGGAATTCAGATGTTCAGTTGCTTGCTGTCAAACCTCATCAATTAGAGGCGGTTGAGATAAAAGCAAGGAGCTTGCAAAAAAAGAATGGATCAACTAAGCCATTGTTGATTTCTTTGCTAGCAGGAACAACCCTAGGACGTTTAATGAAGGTTTTTCCTCAGCATATGTGTGTACGAGCAGTACCTAATATGCCGTCAATAGTCCGCGCAGGTTTGACAGGATTAGCTTTTCAAGAAGGCTTATCAGATAAGCAAAAAAACTTTGTGATGCAGCTTTTCAATCCTATTAGTGAGTCTTTGGAGCTCCCAGAAGGACAATTAGATGCATTCTTGGCATTGACTTCATCTGGTCCTGCATATATAGCATTAATTGCTGAAGCATTGGCTGACGGAGCTGTGGCGGCAGGTCTTCCTAGAGATCTATCTAATTATTTGTCTCATCGCATGCTTTTTGGCTCTGCTCTTTTGTTAAAGGAAAAAGGACTCCATCCTGCAGAGCTGAAGGATTTGGTTGCTTCTCCGGGTGGAACTACTATTGCTGCATTGCGTCACCTTGAGAAGGTTGGATTGCGCTCAGCTTTGATTGAAGCAGTTGCTGTTGCTGCTGAACGGAGTCGTGAATTGTCTTCATATTAGAATTACTTGTTCTAAAAAGTATTTCTTTATAAAGAATCTCAAGTTGATTTATATTTTGGGTGAGTGTGTATCTTTCTAAAACTCTTAGGCGAGCCCGTTTACCAAGTTCATTTGTTAAAACAGGCTGATCAATTAGCACTGGCAGAATTGTAAGTAGTTGAGTTGTTACTCCTTGGGTACTTAGAACAATTCCAGCCCCACCTTGTAAAACTTCTCCATCTGCTCCTGCATCTGTTGCTACACATGCAGTGCCTGTAGACATTGCTTCTAAAAGAGCAAGAGATAATCCTTCTACAAGGCTAGGTAAAATAAATACTTCCGCATATTGCAGTAAGGCAACTTTAGTTTGCAGATCAGATTCATATCCCCACCAGAATATTTCATCGTCATTTGAATGAAAAGAATTATTTTCTAAAGTTGAACGCAGAGGACCATCTCCGACTATTACAAGTCGACATCCTTGTGGCTCAATGAGGCGCCATGCTCGTATTAGTGCCTCAATATTTTTTTCAGTTGATATTCGACCCATATAAAGAAAAACTCGCTCGCTGTTCAGTCGATTGCGAACCTCCTGATATTTTGAACTTTTAGAAGATTTGTTGAGGGGTTCCCAACATTTTGTGTTAACTCCATTTGGTATAACAGCTAAGCGCTCTTCTCGTACTCCTAGTTTTGAAAGTACCTCTGCTTGAACATCCGAAAAAACTATAACCTTGTCATATCTATTTAAGGCTGGAGCATAAAGTTGATATGTGAGTTGTTGAGTTCCTGCTGCTAAGTTTCTAATCCCAGCATCAAAAGGTGGGTGAAATGTTGCAACTAGTGGAACATTGAGTTGATTACATAACTCTGGTAAACGAAAATCTAATGGGGATAAGGTTAAGCTTGCATGGACTATGTCTGGCTTGAGTCTTGCTAGCGATTCTTTGAGTTCTCTTTGTGCTCTAGGTGAAGGTATTGTATAGACCTGAGATTTGACTAAATAAGGAAGACTAACCTCAGGGTCATTCGCTACAAGTGATGTGTGGCTATTCTCGGGAGTGCTTGGGTTGTCAAAATGAATAAAACTTATGTGATGCCCTCTTTCCCTAAGCGCCTCAGTGGTGCTTAGCCCATAAGTAACATTCCCACAAAAAGGAGTTTTCTTGCCAAGCCAGGCGATATGTGTCACTCGCCATTTATTTTGCAATGCCTATAAAAGTTAGCAGTGATGCCAAGGTCGTTCTAGTGCTATAGCTATTAGAGCAAAAATAGCCAGTAGCTGTAGGACAGGTACTAGGCCAAATTGACTGACTAATCCACCGGCCAAGACTAGTGGAAGACTTATGGCGATATTGGTTAAGTTATTCTGTAAACCAAAGACTTTCCCTCTCATAGATGCTGGAGTCTCTTCATGCAGTCTCGTTTGAGCAGGGATAGCTACGAGCGCAGCACCTATGCCAAGTAGGGTGCATAGTGAAAAGGTTAATAACAATGAACCATGGAATTTTCCTAGCAGAAGCAAGCTAGAAGTTATAAAGCTAAGCCCTGTAGAAGTTAATTTTTTTCTATTAAACCGATCTCCAATTTGTCCAAGAGCTAGGGCTCCAATTGCCATACCAAAACCACTTAATGCAAGGAGGATTCCAAACTTTGTAGGACCTAAGTTCTCTATTGATGATGCTAGACCTATTGATAAAACATACAAAGCTGCCAAGAGACTATATAGCATGACAAGTTGAATTATTGCATTGCGAATAGTGGACTTTTTTCTGAGAATATTCAAGCCTTCTTTTGCTTCTTTCCAAAGTTTTAGCTCTTCTGATGAATTAATTTTTTCTTTTATAGATATTGAATTAATACTTATGGCTGCAACAGCATAACAAAATGGAAGAAGAAGAAATTCACCTCCATTGATTCCAGCAGAGAGGAATAGATTTCTTAAGAGTTGCAGAATTGGCTCCCCAAGTGCAAAGCCAATAATTGTGGCTCCCATGCTTGTTGCTTGATAAAGGGAATTTGCAGAAAGAAGATATTTCCTAGGGACTAACAAAGGAATAGCTGCTTGTTCTGCTGGTGCAAAAAATTGAGTTAAGACTGACTCAAGAAGAGTCATGATTACTAATGCCCAATAACCCCAATCAAGACCTATAAATTTTGGACCATTTAATAAACATAGTGGGGTTAGTAATAAAAGAAAAGACCTAAAAGCATTAGATGCAGTCATTACTAGGCGTTTTGGTAGTCGATCGGCAACTATTCCTGCGAATGTGCCTATAAAGATTGCAGGGATTACATTTGCTATATAGATACCAGTGGCGAGAAGTGTTATTTTCTGTGCACGAGTTTCAAAATTCATTTTTATAACTGCTGCCGCTTCAGCGATAGCTTCATTGCTTTCAGTGCTGTTAGTTACCCAGTATTGAGCAATTAAATAGACCATTAGTACAATGTAAAATTTATCTGCAAGTTGTGAGAAGATTTGACCTATCCACAATCTTCGAAATCTATTTATTTTTAATACTGATAGAAGACCATTCTGATTTATTTTCTCTTTTGGCGTATGGTTTGGGTTAAGAGAATCCATCATTTTTTATTGCATTAAGCTTTCTCTCAGCATTGTTAATGCTCGAACATTTCTGGACAAGTGATTATTAATCCAGTGCTCTAATAAAGAGAGAAGCTTTAGCCAAACTTCTTTTGGACCTATTAGCGAATCGTCTGTTTTGAGAGGGAGTCTTGGTTGCATAAGCCTTTGAAGTAAGGCTAGCTCAGAAGGGTTTAATTGCATTGTTGCAGTAGGTATAGCTCCTATGGCAAAACCTTCTTCTGGTAGAAAACTGCATCTCCATTCCCATTGACCAATTGGTGGAATGAGTTGAGATCCGCTTCGACAGCATTCTTGAATTGGAAGTCCGTAGCCACCTAAGGCAAGAATATGAAAACAAGATTGCAAACTTTTGGCCAGGATTTTTAGAGGATCAAGCGGTTCTTCTTGCCCTAGGACTTCAAGTCCTTGCAGGTGAATTAGAGAGGTGTTCAATATCCCAGGAATTGGGTCATTCCCTGGGACTAAAAGCATTATTAACTCTGCAATGGCTTGAGCTGCGGCTAGTGTTTCAAGCTGCTCTCCAATTTTGCCGAAACTTTTTATTACTTTTAATTGCCTGATTTTTTTTAAATTTGATCTGCCAACTACACAAACCCGCAGAAGCATTAACGGGGATGCTGCGGCAAGGCTGCTTTTGGGTTTTCTTGCTCCTGGAACTGCAAACCGAGATATCCCCTCTTGTTCGCTGAGCAAAGTTAGTAGGCGATCATTTTCACCTAGAGGGCCAACTTTTAAGACAAGACCCTCTAGGTGATTTGTTGTTGTCACTTTTGATATTTAGAGATTTCTTTGATAAGTTCTGGCCCGAGAGTTGTTCCAATACTTGTGGCCCCTGTTGATAAGAGATCGATTGCATTCCTCACGTTTTTTATTCCCCCAACAGCTTTAATTGCGCATCGATTTCGCACAAGTTTAGTTAATTGCTTTATATCTGTTAAAGATACTGGACGCCCAAAGCCATTGCCACTTTGTACACCATGAACCCCTGCATCTAAACAAGCTTCTACAGCGACATCGAGCTTTGTTGTATTCAAGTTGCTTATATCTAAAATTGCTCGTACTGGTATCCCTAGACTGCATAGTGATGAAAGTTCTTCGGCAAATAAATTTGTTTTATCAGTATTAATAGCAAAAAAATTTGGCACTATTTCCAATTCATCTGCACCATTAGTGATAGCCCATTCAGCTTCTGCTTGTTTTAGAGTTGTAGGGATTGCTCCAAATGGGAATGCGATTACAGCGATTAACTTCGTTGCTGTTTTGTTTCCTAATCGTTCACGTGCTGCGCGTAAAAGAGAAAGATTTGTACAGAGTCCCCCAAATCCATAATGTATGGATGCATCACAAATGTTGTGGAGATTTTCTAAATCAAGATGAGCAGAAAGGGCAGCTTGATGAATAAAAGGAGCTAAATCCCAAAAATTTTCATCAGGCAAAGAATTATTTGTCATGTTTTTGAATTGCTGTATTCAATCTCGAGCCTGAATTACCCCATAGCCACCATGATTGCGTTTATAGATAACTTGTAACTCTCCGCCATTTATATCTCGGAATAAATAAAAGTCGTGATCTATTAGATCAAGTTGATGTCTTGCTTCGTCAACTGTCATTGGGGCCATTGAAAAGTATTTGCGTCTTATGCCTGGGTTTGGAAGATGTGCTTCTTTCCCCTCTAGAAGTGAGTCTTGAACAGATGCATCTTTGAGGACTGAGTCAGTTGGTGGAGTAGGTGAGGCGCTATGTCCATGGCTATGATGATGATCTGAATTTCTTTCTTTGTAGCGTCTAAGTTGTCTACATAGTTTATTAGCTACTAAATCTATGCTTGCATAAAGATTATGACTGCGTTCTTGGGCGCGGATTATTGTTCCATTTACAAAAACAGTTACCTCAGCAGTTTGTTGCGGAACTCTTGGATTCCGAGCTACTGATAGATGTACATCAGCTTCTTGGACCATTTCTCCAAAATGCTGAAGAGCTCTATTTAGCTTTGATTCGGTGTATTCGCGCAAAGCACTAGTTAATTCGAGATTTCGACCATGGATAAGCAGCTTCAAGGGATTCACTCAGTGCCAGTAGATAAAGGCAACTTAATTAAAACTCGATCATCAGCAAAGTCTTTTTCTGCTTTTCTTTTTGAGCCTAAGGATTTAGTCCCTTTCAAAAGGGCTTGGGACTGGCAAAAGAATTGGCAAAAAGGGCTTTTGGCACAGGAGATTTCAGAACAAGCAGTTTGGCTTCTTGAGCATCCTAGTTGTTACACTCTTGGTAGAGGGGCGACTCAAGATAACCTTCTTTTTGACTCAAAGAATCCACCTAGTGACTTATTCCGCATTGATAGAGGGGGGGAAGTGACCTGTCATATGCCAGGTCAGCTAGTAGTTTACCCAGTACTTGACTTACGTTTTTATCAAACTGATTTGAATTGGTATCTTCGAGAACTTGAGCAGGTTCTCATTGACGTATTGCGATTATTGGGTTTGTCTGGAGAGCGTCTGTCAGGACTGACAGGAGTATGGCTCGCTGGGAAGAAAGTTGCATCTATTGGAGTGGGATGTAGAAGATGGATAACGCAACATGGATTTGCATTGAACGTTGATTGCGAACTTTTTAGTTTTGAGTCGATAATCCCTTGCGGTTTAAAAGAGGTAAAAGTTGGCCGTTTAACTGATTGGCTGCCAGGACTCTCTATAAAAGATGTTCGACCTCTTGTTCTGAAAGTGTTGGCTCAGCATTTTCAACTTGTGTGGATAAATGAGTGATTTTTAGTTTTATTTATTCAAATGTATTAGATAATTGTTAGGTGACTCTCTCAAGATTTGGAGGACAGAGTTGGCTTTATTTAGGAGAAATTTCAAAGAGGAATCTCTTAAGCCTGCAGAGGCATCTTGGATCCCTCATGAGAATGAGAAATCTGCTTTAGTTAAGCGCAAGCATGTTTCAGAATTAGGCCGAGTAGATCAGATCTGGCCATGGTTAGAACAGAATTATCCAAATATTCTTGCTGTCAATGCTCCACATGCATTTCATCCTGAAACTTATAACTATTTAGATCTTTCAGAGAATATTTCTAAAGCATCAGCAGCATTTGTGAGTTTTGGGATCAAAGCTGGTGATGTTGTTGCCCTCTTTGCTGAGAATAGTCCTCGTTGGTTAATTGCTGATCAAGCGATAATGCGAATAGATGCGGCTGATGCTGTAAGAGGAGCACTGGCACCTATTGATGAGCTTCGTTATATCATTAATGACTGCAAAGCTACTGCACTAGTTGTTCAAACTGGAGATTTATTTAAGAGACTCTCTCTTAGTGAGGAGGAAATCAATCGGTTAAAAGTTGTCGTTCAGCTTGAAGATAAACCAATTGAAGGAGTCCTTGGATGGGAGGAATTTGTTTCTAAAGGAAATGAGGTGTTAATTGCTGCTCCTAGGGCTCAGAGAGGCTTCGATAGTGCTCATCACGTGACTGCAACGATTCTCTATACCTCAGGCACTACCGGTCAGCCTAAGGGAGTGCCTCTTAGTCATGCGAACTTATTGCATCAAATGAGATCTTTAGCATGTGTAGCTAATCCAAACCCAGGATCTGCAGTCTTAAGTGTTCTCCCTATTTGGCATTCCTATGAGCGCAGTGCAGAGTACTACTTTTTTTCATGCGCTTGTTCTCAGCATTACACCACTATTAAACAACTTAAGCATGACTTGCTGAAGGTAAGGCCTATCGTGATGGCAACTGTTCCTCGTTTATGGGAAGCAATAAAGTCTGGCTTCGATGATGCTCTTAGATCTATGTCTCAAAGACGCCAAAATCTTTTGCGCTTAGCTTTGAGAAATAGTTCAGCATTTAAATCTTCATTAAGATCATTCCGAGGGATTTGGATAGAGGAGCTCTCTTTATCTTTGCGTTTAAAAGCTTTGATTGAAATGGCTTTTCGCTGGCCATTTCATGCAATTGCTTCTTCATTGCTTTGGCCAAAGGTAAGAGAAAAATTGAGTGGAGGAAAATTAATGTTTCCAATTAATGGAGGGGGTGCAATTGCTCCAGAAGTTGATTCTTTCTTCGAGGCTCTTGGAATTGAATTATTAGTTGGATATGGATTAACTGAAACAAGCCCAGTGGTTAGTTGTAGAAGGCCATGGTCGAATATTCGTGGTAGTTCTGGTCCGCCTTTGCCTGAAACTGAATTTCGAATAGTAGAACCCGAAACATTCACACTGAAGAATGAATGTGAACAAGGACTTGTGCTTGTAAGAGGCCCTCAAGTAATGAATGGATATTTGGGAAACCCATTGGCTTCCTCTAAGGTCCTTGATAAAGACGGATGGTTTAATACGGGAGATTTAGGGATTCTTCTTCCTGATGGATCTCTTGTCCTTACTGGAAGGGCTAAGGATACTATCGTTTTGAGCAATGGTGAAAATATTGAACCAGGTCCTTTAGAAGAATTCTTGTTAGGTAGCTCGCTGTTTGAGCAGGTAATGTTGGTTGGTCAGGATGAGAAGCAGCTTGGTTTATTGGTGGTTCCTCAAGAAGAGGCAATGAAGATTTGGATTCAAAACTTATTCTTACCTTTTAAAGAAAATTCTCGTGAAATTTTTGATGATGAACAATTTAGAAGGCTTTTGAAGAGTGAAATCAATGATTTGCTTTCTAAACGAAAGGGATCTAGGCCTGATGAAAGAGTTTTAGGAGTTGCATTGGTGGAGCCTTTTACTATTGAAAATGGCTTGCTTACACAAACACTTAAGCAAAGGAGAGACAGAATCACTAAAAAGTATGAACGTTCAATTGCTTTGATTTATGGCCGTTAATTGATATGAACGTTTTTTCTATTGATCTTCTTCTAGCCTTTTATTGAGATTCTTGGGGTTCAATCATTAGATTCATGACAGAAGACTTTTCTATAACAATTAAACGCTCTATTGCCATTAGGGCGGTTGTGACACCATCCTGGAAGGATGAGGCGGAGAAAGAATTGAGTAATGCAATATCAACTACAGATCAGCAGTTGGCTCAATTGGAGCAAGACGGACAGCAAGTGGTCGCTGATGTCCGAAGTCAGAGCGCTAATCCTTTGGATCCAAGGGTTCAAGATCAGGTCGCGCAAGTACAGCAACAAGTTGCTGCCAAGAGAGCTGAGCTTGAAGAGCAAAAAAGAAATTTGCTTCAGCAACAAGCTCAAGTAAGGGATCTTGAAATGGAGCAAATTGTTGAACAAGGGCAAATTGAAAGTTTTTGTGATCTTAAAGTTGGTGACAACTTAGTTGAGAAGATGCAGCTTTCTGTTCTTGTTAGAGATGGAATAGTTGAAGCTATAAATCAGGATTAATCTGAGTTAAAAAGCTAGATTTTTTGATAGTAGAATGCTAAATAGCATTTTTTGTCTTCTCGCCTAAATTAGAAAAGTACAAATCTAGTCTTTGGATCTAACTCCTCCATTATTTGTTTATATTTTTTCTTTATAGTTTTCCGACTAGCTTTTAGAATGTTGCGACCGTTAATAATAATATTGATTGCGATTTATTAAAATCTACTATGAGGAATGGAAAATGATCCCCTCTTTTTTGACCATGCTCTCTTAATTCGGCTTCTATAACAGAGGTGATTCGTTGAGATCTGTAAGAAATGTTCTGGGCTCAGGCATGCATAGAGAAAATTTTCTGGAAGGAGCAATGCCGAGTCAACAATCGATAGGCAACTAATATCTCTATATACCTGCACCAACTTACTTCCAGGGTTGGGTAAATGTTGGGTTCAACTTTTAGACCTCAATAGGAGAAGGCGCTTTGGCAACACATGACATTTTTATGCCTGCTCTTAGCTCAACCATGACGGAGGGCAAGATTATTGAATGGCTTAAAGAACCGGGAGCAAAAGTTGGACGAGGTGAGTCTGTACTTGTTGTTGAGTCGGACAAGGCGGATATGGATGTTGAATCTTTCCAAGAAGGTTATTTGGCTGCGATATTGATGCCCGCTGGTAGTACCGCACCAGTAGGAGAAACGATTGGTTTGATTGTTGAAAGTGAGGATGAAATTGCAGCAGTCCAAGCAAAAGTTCCTTCCCAACCTTCAGCGCAAGTTTCCTCTTTGCCCAATGATTCTGCTTCAAATGTAGAAGTCGCGAAGAATGAGGAACCCAGTCTTTCCAAGTCCCTATCTTCGCTTCCTGTTCTCTCGGACGCGCCAAAAACGCCTGTTTCTGAGCCGCGATTGGTTGTCAATGAAGGTCGCATTGTTGCTACACCAAGGGCTAAGAAATTGGCTTCTCAAATGGGGGTTGATTTGAAAACCGTTCTTGGGTCGGGGCCTCACGGAAGAATCCAGGCTGAGGATGTTCTGAGAGCTAAAGGTGAGCCGATTTCAGTGCCCTGGGTTGCTGAAAGCAACGCCCCAGCCACTGCTAATTTTATTTCTGGGCCATCTAAAAAGATGTCCTCAGAAAGTAAAGCTAAATCAATTGATTTAAAAGGTAAAAGTTTTGGTCAGCCAGGACAGACTATTCCTTTTAATACATTACAGCAGGCAGTAAATCGTAATATGGAAGCCAGTTTGTCTTTCCCATGTTTCAGGGTTGGCTATAAAATAAATACTGATAATTTGGATATATTTTATAAGGAGGTTAAGCCAAATGGTGTTACAATGACTGCCTTGCTTGCAAAAGCAGTTGGAGTTACATTGGCTCGCCATCCCCAGGTAAATGCTGTGTTTACATCTGAAGGGATTTCTTATCCCCCCGATGTAAATGTTGCAGTTGCTGTAGCGATGGAAGATGGGGGTTTGATTACACCAGTATTAAAAAATGCTGACAAGTCAAATTTGTTTGAGTTATCTAATAAGTGGGCTGATTTGGTTAAGCGTTCTAGAAGTAAGCAGTTGCAACCCGACGAATACAGCACTGGAACATTTACATTGTCTAATCTGGGCATGTTTGGGGTGGATCGATTTGATGCAATACTTCCTCCTGGGACTGGTGCGATTTTGGCTGTGGCGGCATCACAGAATAATGTTGTTGCAGGAAAGGACGGCTCTATTTCTGTAAAACGACAAATGCAAGTGAATATGACGGCAGATCATAGAGTGATATACGGAGCTGATGGAGCTGCTTTTTTAAAAGACCTTGCTAATTTGATTGAAGAGAATCCTTCCTCACTTGGAGTGTAATGGACAATTATATTGAATTACTTATTAAATATCTATTCTGAAAAGTATTATCTTTCCAAGTGGCCTTAGATCCTAGAGATGCATATTTAAGCTCTTATGATTATTATTTAGAGCCAAGTTTTATTGCTCAAACACCAGCTGAGCCCCGTCACAATGCTCGCTTGATGATTGTTAATCGAGTAGATAGGCATTTAGTTGATACAAGACATATCAAAATTTGGGAATGGCAAGACGAAATATCTCCAGATGACTTGTTGATTTTGAATGATACTAAGGTCCTAAAGGCAAGATTACGTGTTCGAAGAGAGGGAGGAGGTCTGGGCGAAATATTGTTACTTGAACCAAGACAAGATGGGAAATGGTTATGTCTTGCTAGACCAGCAAAACGCATGCGACCTGGAGACAATTTGTGGCTAGAAGGGTTAGAGCAAAAGTCAATATGCTTACAAGTTCTTGGTACAGATACTCATACTGGTGGAAGAATTATTCAGTTTCCTTGTGTTTATTCAAATAGGGAAAATATTGAATCGCTTTTGGAGTGCTATGGAGAAGTCCCATTGCCTCCATATATTCAGAATTTTGATGCTAATAATATAGAACGCTATCAAACTAGGTATGCAGCAAAGCCAGGTGCAGTAGCGGCTCCAACAGCTGGCCTTCATTTAAGTGATGAATTACTAGAAGCACTAACTCAGAAAGGTATTAATTTCGCTTATGTCACATTGCATGTTGGCCTTGGTACTTTCCGACCTCTAGAAAAGGAAGACTTAAATGATTTAGAACTTCATAAGGAATGGGTTGAAGTTAAGCAAGACGTAATCAAAGCTATAGATGCTTGTAAGTTGCGAGGTGGAAAAGTTATTGCTGTTGGTACTACAAGTGTTAGAGCCCTAGAAGGTGCTTTTATCGCAGGTGGTGGAACACTTAAACCCTTCCTTGGGGAAGTTAATCTTGTGATTAAACCTGGATATAAATTTGGAGTAGTTCAAGCTCTATTGACTAATTTTCATTTGCCAAAAAGTTCTCTTTTGCTTTTAGTTAGCGCCTTAATTGGACGTGAACGACTACTGGCGCTTTATCGCGAAGCAATTAGGCGCCAGTACAGATTTTTTTCTTATGGTGATGCAATGTGGATATCTCCAGAGGCAGTATTGCCTGAGGCAGTAATTGGCCGTGAAGATTATGGCTCTTGAATAATCCCAGTTGGCACATTTTCAAATAAAACAGAAGAAAGATACCTTTCTGCCATATCAGGAAGAATTACTACGATTGTTTTACCTGCGAATTCATCTTTCTCTGCCAACTTGATTGCTGCAGCTGCAGCAGCTCCGCAAGATATCCCAACCAGTAAGCCTTCTTCTTGGGCCAAACGAAGAGCCATGGCTATTGATTCATCGTTTGATACTTGCTCGACTCTGTCTACTATTGAAAGATCAAGGTTTTTGGGGATAAATCCGGCTCCAATGCCTTGAATTTTGTGCGGTCCTGGTTTTATTTCTTCTTTGTTTATTGTTTGAGTTATCACTGGGCTATGAGATGGTTCGACTGCTACTGAGATAATTTGCTTTCTTTTCTCATCTTTGATGAAACGAGATACGCCAGTAATTGTTCCTCCAGTCCCTACACCTGAAACAAGAACATCTATCGCGCCGTCGCAGTCATCCCAGATTTCTGGACCAGTTGTTTTGTAGTGAATTTCAGGATTCGCGGGATTCTCGAATTGTCCTGGCATGAAATATTTTTTTGTATTGCTATCTGCGATTTCCTTTGCTTTTGCTATTGCTCCTGGCATCCCTTTGGCTGCTTCTGTAAGTATGAGTTCTGCTCCTAGGACAGCCATTACCCTTCTGCGTTCTACAGACATTGACTCTGGCATTGTCAGGATTAATTTGTAGCCTTTAGCAGCTGCAGTAAAAGCAAGGGCAATTCCTGTATTGCCAGATGTCGGCTCCACAATAGTTTTGGATTTATCTAGAACTCCTCTCTTCTCGGCATCCCAAATCATGTTTGCACCTATTCGACATTTAACGCTATAGGCGGGATTTCTGCCTTCTATTTTTGCTAGAACGGTTGCCTTGGCGTTTTTTGTAACTGAGTGAAGCTTCACTAAAGGAGTTTTCCCAATAGCGAGGCTGTTGTCTTCGAAAATTTGAGCCATGTTTGGTTGGTCTTCATATCACTTATCAGAATTTAGTGCGATTCCGAGATAGTGAGTAGTTGTGTCAACGTTTAGATGATTTCGATGAGGAAATCAATGCTGTTTTAAATCGTTCCCAAAGTTCTTCCGGATCTTCAAGCCCAACAGATACTCTTAGAATATGAGGAGGTGCTCCGCATTCTTTCGCCCAATCCAGCTCTTTGTAGTGAGCTAAGAGCACATAAGGGCATACCAACGTAAAACTAGTTCCGAGACTTGGACCTTTGCAAACTTTAAGGTCATCATAAAATCTTTTAGTTCTTTCTAATCCATCAATCAGCTCGAAAGATAGCAAACATCCATATCCACCTTCTTCTCTCATGATCTTTTGAAAGTTAGGACATGATTCAGGATGAAGCACTCTGGCAATAGCCGGATGTTGTTCTAAACGCCGCTTAAGAGCAAGACATGTTTTGTTTAATTGCTTGATTCTTGATTGAGCATCTTTGCTTGCATCGGCAAGCTCTATAGCATCAGCATCAGATAATTGAGCAAGAGAAATATTTTTAACTGCATTGCTAAGTTGTTGTTTCCATTGAGAGTTAGGACTTATAATCATTGATCCAGCTAGGATATCTCCTCTTCCTGCGAAGCTTTTCGTTAAAGAGCTGAAGACTAAATCTGCATATGGAAGAGGATCAATATTGACTGCTGAACCAATCGTGTCATCAGCAATTACAGCAATTCCTCGTTTATGAGCTAATTGTGATATCGCAGGGAGGTCAATGCATTCAAGCATTGGATTACTTGGGAGTTCAACAATTACCGCAGAAGGCTGTTTTTCATCTAGTTCAATAGCGAGTTTCTCCAGATCTTTTGAAAGTAAAAGATGTCCACCGTTGAAGATTACCTGAGGTAATTTCAGAACATCTACATAGGGGAACCCCAATTGAAGCGTTGGTCTTTTGGGGTGGATTTCATTTATTATTTCAATAGCAGTTGTTAAGGCAGCCATTCCGGAGGGTAGAAGTTCGATTAGCACTTCGGGACATTGATATATCTCTGCCAATCTAATTTTAAGAATTGATCTTGCTTTTCTCGCATCTTCTCTTGAAGGAGTTTTCTCTCTGTTTAAAGCTATGGCTGCTTCACGGGATGATGCACCAAGTCCAGTATGTTGCCAGAACGCTTTCGCAGAAGCTGTTGTTTGTTTGTCTGTTACAAGACATTTAAGCCCTGCAATATCTAATATTCTTGTTGAGGCATTTTTGTTAACTCGGAGACAATATTCATTAGCTTTCTCAGCAGTACTTTGATTTGGATAAGGCCATGCAGAATCCGCTTCTATTTCTGATATTTTAAGTGCTATTTCGGCAATCTCCGAGACAAGGGGATTTAATCCAAATCTGGGATAAATGGTACGAAGGGAATTAATACATTCAGGATTCTTTTCTTCATATGCAATTACATCTTTCCATTTAGGTAAAGCAACTGAAACAGCATGAGGACTATCAGGAAGAGCTTGACCAAGGTCTTCAGAATCCCAACATGGAGTTGTTAAAAGATTACGTTTATTCACTTCAAGTGATCCAGGGCTTTCTCTAAGTCAGAACTTAAATCTTCTAGATCTTCACAACCGATTGAGAAGCGCACTAAAGACTCATTGATTCCTAAATGGTTTTTAACAGAGTCGCTAACTGAGGCGTGTGTCATTGTGGCTGGATGACATATAAGGCTTTCTACGCCACCTAGACTCTCAGCAAGGCTAAAGTATCTCAATTTTTTGCAAAATGAATAACTTTCATCCTGATCACCTTTTAAGCTTGCTGTGACAATCGCTCCTCCACTCTGCATTTGATTGATTGCTATATGGTTTTGAGGATGGTCAGATCTGAATGGATATCTAACCCAATTTACAGAAGGATGATCCGCAAGTAAATTTGCAATTTCAGCTGCATTTGCAACTTGTTTGGTTAACCTTAGAGGCAAAGTTTTTATTCCTCTTGTGATTAGCCAGCAGTCAAATGGCGAAGGTTGCAGACCAAGTGCTTTTTGAGCAAATTGCATTTTTTCTTGCCATTGCGAATCATTAGTACAGATTGCCCCACCTAAAGCATCAGAATGGCCATTGATATATTTGGTAGTGCTAGTTAAAGAAATTGTGGCTCCCAGGCTTAGAGGTTTTTGTAATAGTGCTGTACAGAATGTGTTGTCAACTACTACAGGAACATTTATTTTTCTAGCTTCATTGCAGATTGAGTTTATATCGATTACTTTTAAAAGTGGATTTGTAGGACTCTCAATCCATATCATTGAAGGTGAAAGATCCTTTATTAAATCCTTGTTAGATTCTTTAGTGAAATCTAGCCATTTAGTTTTTATGCCAAAATTGCTAAAAATTTTCTCAAATAATCTGACTGTGCATCCATAAAGATTCTCTTCACAAAGCACTAAGTCTCCGCATTTTAATGAACTCGCAATTGCAGTAATGGCACTAACTCCAGAAGCGAAAACTGTAGAGAATTTACTATCTTCTACTGAAGCTAATATTTTTTCAAGTATTCTAAAGTTGGGATTGCCAGAGCGCGTGTAGTCAAATCCATGTAAGTTCCCATGTACAAAGGTTGAGCTTGGGAAAATAGGAGGCATTACAGTCCCTGTCTCATTCGCGTATGTCTCTCCGTGATGAATGACACGCGTACTAATTCCAGGAAATTGCCTAGTTTCTGGCCTTTCTTTGACCACATTTCAACGGGAATGCTTTCCCTAGAATAAATAACTTTATGGAAGATTTTCTTTTTGAGGTCAATCTTGAAAAGAGACTTTGTAGTTAGAAGAGGAAATTTTTAAGATTGACTAGCATTCCAGTCTAAATAACTAAAAAAATAACTACTTTACTGAATTTCACCAAAAGTTCAGTAAGATTAGAACATTAGAAGAATTATCCTGATGACTTATGAGCCTGGGAGCAAACAATGTCGAGGCTTAATAGGGGCTAAGGAGAGCCTTCTTGTAGCAATGAGATCACTTAAAGAAATCGATAATATCGAGCATATAAATTTGCAGTTAAAGAATATTTACAAGGAACTTGATGAAATACATGAGGGTAGAAAGGTCTTAGAGAATGAGACTTAGTATATTTCTTTTATTGCTAGATTATTTATGCTTGAATTTCTTTTAGAGCCTTAATAGCTTCTTTTATATGCGCAGAGCCATCAAGTAGATCTTCATAAATATAACGAATTATACCGCGGGAATCAATTATGTAAGTGACTCGCCCGTCTATTAATCCCATGAATTTCTTAACTCCAAATACTTTTCTAAGTGAATTATTCTCATCACATAGCAAAGGGTACTGAAGCTTGTTTTTATTTGAGAACACAAAATGACTTTCTTCGTTGCCATTACTTATTCCGCAGACTTTTGCTCCTAGTGCTTGAAAAAGATCATATTTATCACGAAACCCGCATACTTCTATTGTGCAGCCAGGAGTGTCATCTTTAGGATAGAAAAACAAAACTAATGGTTTGCCAGAAAATTCTTTATTTGTTCTGTATTTTCCAGATTGATCTAATAATTTAAATTCAGGTATTTGGTCACCAATTTGTAAAGACATAGGGGGAGATTGAGGTAAAGATTTGGATTTCTTTAAATGAGCTAGTCTTGAAAAGACTAGCTCATTCATTAAATTATATCGTTTTCTTGCTTACTCTGAAGGTTAAGAAGTTGACTATAGTCAAGAATTCTAATTAAATCAAATAGTAAGGGCATATCCGTGCAAACTACAATTGCTTCTGATGTGCCTTTCAGGTCAGCCATGTTTTAAATAAGTCTCAAAATATCATAGTTGCTTGTCGAGCATAGTGCGGTTTTATTGAGGTCAATGAGGATAATGTTAACCTTGATAGGTGATTTAATAGAAATCATTTGAATTGGCTTCATTAGCTTTTAGATAATTTAATTGATCGCTTAAGGATTGAAATCTATTTGGTTGGCCTTGCTTTTGGAAGGGCCTATGCGAAAGTTAATCTTGAATATTTGCTCTTGGTAGTTGAATATATATAGCATTAATGCATGAATAAAAATTATAAGTCCACAAATCTCGAGCGTTTCTTCTACTGTACAAATCAATCCATATGATACTCCATGAAGCCTAATGGTTTCTACTCTGACTAAATAACTACCGATTATCTCCATTCCTAAGGCTCCAAGTACATATATAAATCCAGATGCTAAGACTAGATTCCTTATTTTTTTTGGAAGTCTAAGTACTAGTTTAATGAAATAAAAGAATGCATATATAGCAAATAATCCATAAGGAATTATCCATATGTTTGTAAGCAATGCCGGTACATAATCCTTAAGATTACTTATGATAAAGATTTCATGTATTTGTAGGGCCTCGTCAAGGGCGAGAAAGCAAAAGATCCACCTTAATGCTTTCCATTTGTTGTCAAGTTGATTCCCGGAGTGATCTTTGTTTTTGATGATTAATGTAATTAAGCCCGCACATAATAATAGTAATATGCATGTATAGAGTGTAGGAAAATTAACTTCTTTGTCCATATTAAATAATAAAAACCATTCTTTATCTAAGCTTAATTCGTATATTGCAAATTGAATAAGAATATTAATTAAAACCAAAAACGATGTTATCTGAAATAGGTATCTGGTGATGATTGTAGGGTTCAGCTTAATTTTGGATTTGTACAAAATCAACTAATCAGGTTTTATTAATATAGTCCTTGATCATATCTTTAGTTGTGAATTGGCTGTTTTTTTAGACTATCAAGATTTGATGGTTAGATTTGTATATCTCTAACTAATAAAATGGGTATAATGCCCAAATTTATTCATAAGAGCTCTCGTCCTAAGCTCCAATTTTAAAGAATTTTACTTAGCTTAGTAAATTTGGTACGTTTTTGAGTTTTAGATCAGTCAAGATCCTTTAAGGATTAATTATAAAAAATGTCTTAATTCATGCGACGCAAAGGAAAAATCACGCTAAGTTTTGGGAAGTTTCATTACGGAGGTGATCCATTGTCGTATCTACCGATCGGTCAGGAGTCAATGGGGATTGAACTTGTAGAATGCTCACTGTCTCCAGCCTTGAAAGGTTTCATTATTAATAGGTTTATATAGATTAAATTAGGACCTATTAATTGAGAGAGTTAATCACATGGTGATTGACTCTCTTTTTTATTTGCTATCGTATGCATGAATATTACCAATTAAATTTCTTTACCTGTTTTGATCTAGATACACTCAGAAGAATTGATGTTTTAGGTTGCCACCACTATTTTTAGCATCTTACGAGTTATCAAGACACGCTATAAATAAAACTCAGAATTGATTGCTTAGGATTTTTTAAAAGACTAGAGCCAATGAAAATGCTTTGCTTCTAATTGGAAAAGTTTTATTGTATGAACTTTTTAAGAATCAAGGCTTCATTAATCATAGTTTGCATTATTGATCTTATGTCTTTGAAGAAATTATTATAATTTTTGATAGAATTCTCTTGCATCCTAAGTATAACATCTTCTTCAAGATTATTTACTACATAAGGGATAGAATCTATTGCTTCTTGATGGAAACGTAGTGAGCATTTATTCCAATCTATTGTTCGATCAAATGGTAGAACCCATCCGTCAGAAACAACTAATGGTATTGCTCCTCTAGAGATTGTCTCAAGTAGTCTATAGGAGAAAAGAGCATCACCTTTGGCTACAATACCAAATATGGAGTTGTCTAGTAAATTGCTATACTCCTTATCGTAAATTCCTTTTAGCGCATCTACCCTGCCAACATAATTTGACCTATCTTTTGCTTTGATTATAATATCATTGTTATTATTTATTCTCTTCATTGATTCTCGACAACTGTGAGACATAGCTCCTTGAAAAGAGGCTTTGATATTCCTTTTGTTTGCTAATAGTGAGCTTTGACTTGCTTTTGTTATTGGCAGGGCTGGGAGTGAGATAGTGTTATTATTTATTTGCCTTTCGTGATAAGCAAGAGAGCCATCAGCTACAATAATATTTTTGTTCTTACAAAATCTTAATGGGATTCTTCTAAAGGGATTCATATTTATAATTAAGAATATTTTTTCTAATCTGAAATTAGATAATTCAGCTATTTTCTCAATATAATTATCAATTCTTTCTTGGGTATTTTGTTCTTGTATTGGCTTTATATAGGCACTCTCTCTATTGCCAAATCTTGGCCAGTTGCTCTCACCTGCTGTATCTTCATAAGGAATTAATACTTCCCCGTCCTTTGTTTGATACTCAGGTAAAGATTTGAGAGCATTCATTGCTAATTCATAAAATATACTTCTAGGTACATTGGGATCTTTAACAATTAGAGAAAACGTGATTTTGAGTTGGTCGGAATTTGCAAATAACAGCTTATTAGTTTCTTCGCTATAGAGTCTATTTTGTTACTTTAATATGTAAATAGATAAACATAGTAAACTATTTTGCGAGTTAAAAATGCTTGGTATCAACATGATTGCCTTCTGTATAATAAGATATGGCAAATTTAGAGAACAATCTCTTGCTAGTTTCATTTATACTCTATTCTCAGCTAGATTAATTATTTTGACAATTAATGCAGTTTGATTATTTGAATTCATTGAAATTATTTCGAAAAACCTAAGGTAATGCTCAAACATGCAAAATCTACATTAACATAATGTTATGAGAGTAGAGCAACTTTTTCAAATCATGAAGCTATTCATATGCTTTTGTTGTCATTAAACGATTTGCAGATGTCCGAGGAAGCATCTTTCTTTTACGCTAGGTAGTTTTTCTACGTCTTGTTATGGATTATTCACAGGACTATTTACAAAAAATAATTGAGTCTGCTAAGAAACTGAGAGCAAAAGGAAATCTTCAAGATGCAGAGAACCAGGCGAAAGAGGCAATAAAACTAAAATATGATTTGCCAAATTCATATATCCTTTTAGCAGCTATTTTATTAGATAAACAAAGTTTTAAATTATCAGAAGATGCTCTTAAGAAATCAATACAGTTAAATCCATATATTACAGGAGCTTATCTGAATTTAGGATTATTAAAAAAAAGACTAGGTTCTCTAGAATCAGCTTTTCTATGTTTAGGCATAGCAATAGATCTAGATCCTAATGATTCAAAACTCCATTTGAACCTAGGAATATTACTTGCGGAAGAAGGAAAACTTGATTCGGCCGAATTAGCTATTAGGCGTTCATTAGATTTAGGTCCAGATTTTGCGTTATCTTATTTTCATCTTGGACAAGTATTGAAGCTAAAAGGAAGACTAGACGAAGCAATTAAGTCTATAGAGCGCTCAATAGAACTACAGAGTAATCTTATAGATTCTTATTTAATTTTATCAAATATATATAAGGAACTAGATCGCTTTGACTTGGCGATTGATTATTGTAAAAAAGGCATAGGTATAAATCCAAGTCATCCATCTTTAAACCTGAATCTAGGAGCAATTTATCTATCTACAGGAGAACTTGATAAATCTGAGTTTTATACCAGGAGATCTATTGAATTAGATAAAAGTAACTTAAATGCTCGTAGCAATTTATGCTTAATTTTAGTTGAGCAGAACAGACTAGAGGAGGCACATCGTTTAATTACTGACATGCTTAAGAATAATCCAAATAACGATATTTTAAATTTAAACCTGGGAAGAATTTTTCATTTAAAGAATGAATACAATAAAGCTCAACAATGTATGATTAAATCCATTCAGTTAAGTCCATACTATGTTGATTCTTACTCTGCTTTGTCAGGATTACTCGTTGATATAGGCAATTTGAATCAAGCTAAGGATATCATCTACAATGCTGTTAAGTTAGACCCATATCATGGATTTTCTTACCTTCATCTGGGTACCATATATCAACATATAGGAAAATTAGATTCAGCAAGGAAGGCTTTGATTCATTCCTTAAAGGTAAATAATAAAATCTATCAAGCCTATTATCTATTATCAAGACAGAGAATTCTCGCAAATGATAATATATTAGCTGACAAGCTTTTGTCTATAGACTTATCCAAAATTCAAAGTCCAAGAACTAAAATAGATTTGTTATTTACTCTCTCTAACTTTTATCATGACAAAAAATTATATACAAAAAGTAGTGATTACTTAAGGCAGGCGAATGATTTAAAGCTTACAATCTATCCTTCTGATTTAAATCTATTGTTAGCAAAATCTAGAGAAACCCTTTCTCTTTCCGAAGCTCAATTAAAATTCCCTACAAATTTTAGAAACGAGAATTTAAATATCTTTATAGTTGGGATGCCTAGAAGCGGTTCTACATTGGTCAGCTCTATTTTAGGAGTAAATCCAACGATGATAGAACTAGGTGAAACTTCATTGCTGGAAGAATCACTATTTGAATGTCAGGAGAATAATGGTAACTTTGCTAAAGCTGAACTAAGTGAGTTATATAACATCAGAAGCCAACTCAATAGCAGAAATCTAAAATCAACGATAGATAAAAATCTTTTAAATTATATGTATTGTGGATTAATCTGCAAGGCATTCAGAGGACCAAAAATCATACACTGCATTAGAAACCCATTAGATAATATTTTATCTATATATAGGGCTAACTTTTCTAAATCATTTAGGTTTTCATCATCTTTAGCTGATTGTGCATTGTTTTATAAAGATTACAAAGAAACGATGCGTCACTATACATCTAGATTCCCATCGTCAATTTATACATTGCAATATGAGAAATTTACAACCTGCCCAGAAGAACAAATTAAACTTCTTGTCAATTGGCTAGGGCTTGAATGGAGTGATAGTTACTTGCATTATTACCTAAAGAAAAGACCCGTGTATACAGCTAGTGATGTCCAGGTTAGATCACCTATATCTACGAAATCTATTGGCTCATCTTCAAATTATTCTGATCTACTTAAGCCAATTAAGAGTATTTTATATGATATCTAGACTTTATAAATCATCGATAATTTTATCTACCTATGTTTGCCTATTTCACTCCTTTTGAATGTTGATTTATGTGTTAACTCCTCACTAAGCCTGTGGCATGCACAAGACAATGTCTTGTAATTATTGTTTTATATATATAAACTGCCTAGATATAGGAGAAATATATCGTTTCAGCGCCTAACCTTAGGCTTCACTTTGTTTGGTTTTAGCCTTTAAGTTGGACTAACATTTTTAGTTTATTTCTTTAAATCTATTCATTGTATGGATTCTTGCAATAGTTCTATTTATTGCTCTTCAGATTACTCATTAAATCATGCCTTGTTGAAATCGATCGACTCCTTCATTTAGGGGCGAGATTTGCGGTGGTCATAGAATCAATTTTACTAACGGATCGGTCGCCACTTGCCTAGAGCTCTTCTAAAGGATCTTTGGCGTAGATGCCAACAGCTGAATTCCCTTTGGCTGTTGTTTGTCCAAAGCTCTGATCATAAGTAAAGGTGCCATAATTTTGATCTCATCTTTCCATCTATGCCTTCCCTATCTTGCGAATTGATGAAATTTGTTGGACAAATAAAAATCCCTATGGGACTTAGCTCTAAAAGAACTTAAACTTGCTTTAATCAAGGACAATTAATTGCCACAAGAAATCACAGCTGTACCGGTTAGGCCTAAAGCAGTATCACTCCTGAACTTAAAAATTGCTGTCACATTCTTTGTACTACATTTAGTTAGTCAGGTCGCTGTCCACTTTTATGGTGTCAAAAAAAATTTCTATCAAGACTTCTTTGTAGCAATCAATATGGATGAGGAGTTTAATTTAGCGGCTTTTTATAGTGGATTTCTTCTTTTAAGCATATCCTTCTTGCTTAGCAAGCTTGAATTATCTGCATCAAGAAAAGATAAATCAGACTGGAGTTTTCTTAGTAAACTGTTCTTATTTTTAGCGGTTGATGAAGTGTTTCAGATACATGAACTATTTGTTATCTCTTCTCTTCGCGATCATGTCCACTTTGCACTTAGTTCTATATGGGTCATTCCTTATGGAACCTTGGCGATAGTATTGTTGTGGAGATTTAGTGGTTTTTTGAGCAGATTACCCGATCAGACGTCTCGACTTTTTATGGCAGGAGGTCTTGTTTATGTCTCAGGTGCTATTGGTATGGAAATAGTTAGTAGTATTATGGTTAGAACTGGAACAATTAGTTTAAGTGGGTTCTGGTACGAAGCTCTGGCTGGGGGCGAAGAATTGCTTGAAATGACTGGACTTATTGTGTTTATTCATGCACTGCTTAGGGAGCTAGTTTCGCGTAATCAGCATTTTGAATTTAGATTTTTTCTTGCTAAAAATAAGTGATAAGTTAGTCAACTATCGTGTTCTCCTTAAGCCGAAATGATGCCGCTAATTAGCTAAGTTGTGTTCGTTATATTTCTAGATAGATAATTTTTGCTCTCTTAATCAATTAGTGAGATTTGTTGGTCAAATACAAACACTGGTTGAGCTGGGTGTGAAGAAGTAGGGCAAGAATTGTACAAGAAAATTGATATCCTTAATATGAACAGAAACCAACGGTGGAATCAATTTTTGTGAAATGTTTATAATGGTTTTAGAAGGCCATTTTAGATCGAAAAGAAACTATTTGGAATATTGTTAAACATTAAAACCTCTTTTCTCAGAGAAGACTGGAAAATTATTGTTAACTAAATAAGAAAAAACAGCAGGTTTAATATCATTGTTTTTTAATTTGGGAGATAAATGTAAAAATTCTTGAACTAATTTCTTATCAAGGAACGGATAGCGAAGTTCATACCCGATTGAACCACCTATCTTTTCATAGGTTGATAAATAATTCTTGTTAGATCCTTTGTAAAAATTATTCCAAGGGAAAATGGAATTTAAGTCAATTGGAAAACTTTTGGGACTACCATCTAAGTATTCTCTATAAACCGCCATTATTTCGTCAGCCCCTAATCCTGTTAACAAAACTCTTTTTTTTGCAAATGCCAAAGATTTGTATAATGCTAAACTCGAACTCATGCATAAGATGTCCTCGGTATATGAGAATTTTTCTAAAATAATTCCATTTCCAACATTCAGATTTCTAAATTCCCACTCCATAATTCCTGGTTCACATTTTTTCAATAGTTCTTCTTGAAGGACGTAAACATCTTCTTCTGTTAGTTCAAGATAATTTACTTTACTTCTTAACTGTTCAGATCTCTGATTAAGGATATGTTGGTTTTCATTTTTAGGAAATGATATATAGAATGCTTTCTGTTGAAACTTGTCAAGACAACATGCTATTGACCCACTATCCATACCAGAGCTTAACATTACTAAAGGTATGTCATTCTCCGGTATTCTTTTTAAGATACTTTCTTCTAGTGCTAAATGATATTCCTCGTAATCTGTTTTGTATTGATCTAAGTCGAATTCAGTGACTTTAAATCTTGTCAGAAAGACTCTTAAAGAAAGAGAATATATTATAGTGCTATTTGCTTCTATATCTATTAGAGGGGCATCCTTGGGATTGCATGATGCATAACTAGTTATATGTATATAATCCAGTCCAACATAGAAATATCCAGGCTTGGTTTTAAAGGTATCAGAAGAAATTAAGATTATATCCTTTTTTAAATCTATAAGTACTAGGAAGAATTCACCATCTAGAAGCTTGGTAAAAGAAACCCCAACTTCTTTATATATATGAAGAAGAGATTCAACCTCAGAGTTTGAATTCTTTTTTAGCTCTTTATAGTTGTAGATTTCTCCGTTGAATACAATTGCAATATCCCCGTCTAAATATGGTTGATCAAAATTTTCTGACCCTGTTAAATGTAGTAAGAAGTGGTATATATGAAGATTGCCAAACGTCTCGTACGAAGATCTATCTGGACCTCTCCTTCGGATTAAATTAAGTCCATTATTGTCACCATTGATATGATTTGATGATATGACAAATCCACACATTAGTATTGATGCTTTACTGATATTTGATCATTTCATTAAGCTTACTAGACTATTTCGCTCTGGGAACCAACGCTTAATTTTTAATGATTTACATTGACTTGTATACGCCTCTAGGCTTGACTTGCAACCGACAGAATTTTTGTATTTTGTTGGCTAAATACCCCCCTGGCTGAGTAGTTAGGGTGAAGAAGTTGAGCAGGAAGTGGAGAAGATGATCCTAAACCTGGGTATGATAAGACGTCCATCCCTAGCTTGATGAACAGTCAACATCTTTCTATGTATGGGTTTTCAGGAGGTATGTGGTTAGAGAAAAGTTAGAGAGATACGGCGATCTGACATTGGTATTACCCTGGTGGAATTGTGGATCCTTGCTGAAACAAGGCAGAGTGTTCAGAATTAGGGAAATAAAAAGACTTATGCGCTCCTTCGTCCTTCTCTGTTTGATGCTGGCAATGTTTTTTCTCACTCCGCTTGTGTCACTTGCTTCGGCAGCAGATTTATCACCTACTATTTTAGATCTAACTAAGCAGTTCTCAGAGAAGTTCTGTAAGTCTATTGAGATTGGCCTGTCTCCTGAAAAGTCTGGTGAGACTGCTGCGGTCCAATTATCAAAAGGTGTACTATTTTCTCCGCTTATGAATGAAATAATGTCTACTCCAAAGGAAGATTTAGCAGCATCTTTATCCAATAATATATTTAATGAATGTGGAAACAAACTTGATGCTACCAAAGAAGAGCTTGACGATTATCTTGCTCAACTAGCAGACAAAGTTCCAAGTAAATCAACTAATAGCTTCCAGCATCCGCCAGTTAGACAAAAATACTCTAAATAACAAATTCTTTCTTCTAAGAGATCTTTTTGATAAAGATTGAAGTGGGAGCTCATGCCAACTTGGGTTTCCATTCAATGTTCAATTCATTTTACTGGAGACTTTCGTTTGTAAGTGTATTAAGAGTTTACACACTATTTTCTTGAATAAAGCAAATAGAATCTTATTTGATATCAATATTAGTACAATTACTCACAGTTAAAATTTCAACTTTTGATAATAATTTAATGCTAATATTTATTATTGATCTTGCATGAGGTATCTTAATAAGATTAGGGAGCCTAATCCACTGGCAATGAATACAGTCTCTTTGAAAAGATAATTTCATGATAAATAATCCAGTAGTATAATTAGGTAGATAATTGTTTTTACATCTTGGCATAAATGAAAGATCCAAGTAGAGAATTGGCTTTAACTAAATTAAAAACCTTGATTGACGAGTTTTTCAAGGAAGAATTAAGTACAACTTACCCCTTCACGGATCAAGGTTTAGAAAATAAGCCACTTGAATTGGAAACACGATTAGAACATTTTGCCTGGATTCTCTATGTAAAGCCATATCTTAAGAAAGTTATTGATTGGTGCATATATTCTAGAGAGCGTGAGAATTATACATATGAATTAACCCAAGCTAATATTGCTCATCTTATTTCCTGGGTAAAGATAATTCTTAGTTGCAGTTATGAACAAGCTAATACATGGATAAATGAGATTATTAATAATACGGCCCTAAAAACTTATTACAGGTCTTACATAAGTCAATTAGATACAAAATATTTTGACTTGGATCTTCGTTACGGTCGAAGGATGGGTTGGTATTCATTAGTTAGAGGTTTGAAGCCTAAATTAGTTGTTGAAACAGGAGTCCATTTAGGTATTGGAAGTTGTGTAATTTCTGCAGCTTTAGAAAAGAATATGCAAGAAGGTTTCCCTGGTAAGTATATAGGTATTGATAACAACCCTTATGCTGGAGCCCTATTCCTAAATAGTCCTTATAAGCATATAGGTGAGATTATTATTGGAGACTCTTTAGAGATATTACGTACTATAGATTGCAAAATCGATCTCTTTATTAGTGATTCCGACCATTCTTTATCACATGAAGCAAAAGAGTATAAACTCGTATCTTCTAAACTTTCTAGTAACTCTATGATATTAAGTGATAATGCAGGGGGTAACACTAATTTACTTGATTTTGCAAATGAAACTAATAGAGACTTCTTATACTTTAAGGAAATACCTTTAAACCATATGCATAAAGGGGCTGGTATTGGAGTTGCATGGAACAAGGTCATTCCAGGCCATCTATTTACAACTTTTTAGAGTTTAAATTATTTAAATATTCAGGTTTAGGTTTTGGCATCAAAAATTTAGCAAGTTGGCCAAAGTTCAAATTGGGAGTCGGCTGATTCTTGACTACAGTTGACTGATTAGT